>NZ_JBVJJA010000005.1:0-254339 GCF_055586005.1 Micromonospora sp. NPDC051924 | reverse complement strand
ACTGGCCGATCACGCCGGAGGTGGAGGCCCAGACGGTGTTACCGGACTCGAAGCCGGGGTTGCCCAGCTTCTGGCCCGCGCCGGTGCAGCCGCCGGTGCCGGTGACGGTGAGGGTGTACGTCGCCGTCTTCGTGCCCGAGGCCGCCGTACCGCTGATCGTCACCGGGTAGGTGCCGGCCGGCGTGCTCGACGTGGTGCTGATGGTGAGGGTGGACGAGCCGCCCGAGGTCACCGTCGACGGGTTGAAGGAGGCGGTCGCCCCGCTCGGCAGACCGCTCGCGGAGAGGCTGACCGACTGCGCCGACCCGTTGGTGGTGGCGGTGGCGACCGTCGCGGTCACTGAGCCGCCCGGCGCGGTCGAGCCGGAGGTGGGCGACACCGAGACGGAGAAGTCGTTGGTCGGCGGCGGGGTGCTGCCGTTGACCACGTATAGCAGCTTGTTGGGTGAGCCGGTGCCCGGGTTCGTCACCACGTTGCTGGTGGCGTTGTTCACCAGGTAGTCCCGGACCTGCTGCGGCGTCCAGGACGGGTTGGCGCTGGCCACCAGCGCCGCCGCGCCGACCACGTGCGGGGTCGCCATCGAGGTGCCGCTGATCGTGTTGGTGGCGGTGTCACTGCTGTTCCAGGCGGAGGTGATCGACGAGCCCGGCGCGAAGATGTCCAGGCAGGTGCCGATGTTGGAGAAGGACGACCGGGCGTCGGTGCTGGTGGTCGAGCCGATCGTGATCGCCTCGGTGACCCGGGCCGGGGAGGTGTTGCAGGCGTTGGCGCCGGAGTCGTTGCCGGCGGCCAGGCCGTAGGTGACGCCCGAGCTGATCGAGTTGCGGACCGCGGTGTCCAGGGTGCTGTCCGCGCCGCCGCCGAGGCTCATGTTGGCCACCGCGGGCTTGATCGCGTTCTGGGTCACCCAGTTCACACCGGAGACCACCCCGGCCGTCGTGCCGCTGCCGGAGCAGTTGAGCACCTTGACCGCGACCAGCTGCACGCCCTTGGCCAGTCCGTACGAGGAGCCGCCGACGGTGCCGGCGAC
The DNA here is from genome assembly GCF_055586005.1 of Micromonospora sp. NPDC051924. NCBI lineage: Bacteria > Bacillati > Actinomycetota > Actinomycetes > Micromonosporales > Micromonosporaceae > Micromonospora > Micromonospora sp. NPDC051924. The sequence continues at coordinate 253,309 of NZ_JBVJJA010000005.1, read as the reverse complement.
GTGGGTGCCGTGGCCGTTGCAGTCGGTGTTGTTGGTGTCGACGGTGTTCGTACCCCAGGTGGCCCGGCCGCCGAAGTCGCTGTGCGTGGTCCGGATGCCGGTGTCGATGATGTACGCGTGCACGTTGCCGGCCGTGTTCGGGTACGTGTACGAGTTGTCCAGCGGCAGGTTCCGCTGGTCGACCCGGTCCAGACCCCAGGACGGCGGGTTCGTCTGGGTGCCGGCGATGGTGATGGTGTGGTTCTGTTCCACGTACGCCACGGCGGGGTCGGTGGCGATCCGTGCGGCGGCCGACGCGCCCACCCGGACCTCGAAGCCGCGCAGCGCGGCACTCCAGGTACGCGCCACCGTGCCGCCGTGCCGGGCGGTGAGCCGCTGGGCGGTGCCGCCGACCTGGGTTGGGGCGACCGTGGCGTCGTTCAGCACGACGAGGTAGCTGTCGGCCACCGCGGTGGCCCCGCCGGCGTTGCGGATCACGCCGGTGGGCTCCGCGGCCGACGCGGGTGCCGCGGCCGCGAGCATCGCCAGGGCGGCCACTCCGACGAGTACGGACCTGTGTGGGAGACCCATCTCCCTACCTCCTCCCGACCGGCCCGGGACCGTCCGCCAGGTGAGGCACAGGCGAATCGACGCTGACCGATCAAGAAGAGGCTAGGTCCACCGTGTGAGCACTGTGAACATGCCGGATGCCCCATAACTCCGATGGGATGACCCCTACGGGAGGGCGTACGGGACGAACCGGGGTCACGTCCCGGATTCGGTGAACGTCGAACTGGGCAAGGCTGTGGGCATGGACAGCCATCTTCTCGTTCTGCTACCCGTCGCCGCCGTCTGGGCGGCCGCCGGCGTGGTGGCGGACGGACTGCCCCGGCTGGACCGCGCCCGGGCCCTGCGCCGGCGTACCGGATGGTTGTCCGCCCTGACCCTCACCGGCCTGGCGCTCACCGCGGCCGTCCTGGTCGCGGGCCTGCAGAGTGCCGGGACGACGCCGCTCGACCGGGCCGCCTCCGGCATCCGCCTCGCGGCGATCCCCGCGCTGGTCGTCGCGGTCTGCTCGATCCGGCGGATCCGGCGGTTGGGTGCCGGCGCGGGCGCCTGCGCCGCCGCACCGGACACCCCGGCGCCGCACGGGTTGCGTGCGGCGGCGGCCCACCCGCTCATCGGGCTGCCGCTCCAGGTGACCGCGCTCGCGGTGCTCCCGGCCGTGGTCTCGGCGGCGGGCGTCGACCTGCTCGCCGCGCCGGCGGTTGCCGGCCCGGCCGTCACCGTCGGCGCGCTCGGCGCGATCGTGATCGGGGTACGCCACGCGCTGCGGCACAACCGGCTCGCCGAGCGGGCCCTGCCGCCGGCCGGCCTTCATTCGGTCGGAGTGCCGCCTAGCGGCGCGGAGGCCGAATTACGGCCGCCAGCCACCCAGTCACCGCGAGCGGCCAGTCCCCTGCACGTATAGCAGTTCCAGGATCGCCCGGGTCGCCTCGAACCAGCGGTCGAGCCAGCCGGGCGGCGGAACGCTGCCCCTGGGCGGCAGCTCCATCAGCAGGCCGCGCAGCAACGGATGGTCCACCAGGGACTCGGGCTGCTCCGGTGGCCAGCCGCTCGGCGGAAACGACGGCTCGGTGAGCGGGTTCGGCTCCAGGGAGGGCAGGGAGAGCGGCGGGGACGCCGGCTCCGAGGCGGCCGGGTCCCGGCCGCCGATCTCGGTGTCGGCGGAGACCACCTCGGTGAGGACGGTGTCCCGGCGCGCCCCGCGGTACTTGCCGCCGAAGCGCTCCGGCTTGCCCGGCCCGTTGGTGAGATTCTCTGAACCGATCGTCGTCATCCGTCTCGCCTGCCTCGTTCGGTTGCCGATCTGTGCGGTTCAACGAGGCGGAACGGAACTGGCGACGGGCAAGGAAATGGTCCCGCCCGGCAACACTGCCGGGCGGGACCACGCTCTCGGGGCGGGGGGGAGGGTGCGTCGGATCAGTTCCGGCCGAACACACCGCCCCTGGCGCCGGCGACGAAGGCGCGCCAGTCGCCCGGGGCGAAGACCAGTGCCGGGCCCGCCTTGTCCTTCGAGTCCCGAACGCCGACCGCCCCCGTCACATACGCGACCTCCACGCAGTTGTCACAGTTCGGCCCGCTCTTCGAGCTCTTGAACCACGTCGCCCGCGTCAGGTCCACGGGGAACTCCTTGGTCGCCATTTCCACAACGGCTCCTCTGCCAGTTTTGCGATGTGTGCGATGGACTCTTCCGGGCGTATGGCCGCTGCTCGAATGTGATCGAAGATGAAGCTGTACTTCTGCAGTTCGTCGCTCTTCTCGAGGAAGAGCCCACCCGTGGCGTTCTCCGCGTACACAACATCGGGATCACTCGGTTCGGGGAAACTGAGAATGGTGAAGGTGCCGTCCATACCGGCGTGCGCTCCCACCTCGAAGGGCAGGACCTGCAGCGTCACGTTCGGCAGTTGGGCCACCTGCACCAGCCGTTCGAGCTGGCCACGCATCACCGCGTCGCCGCCGACCGGCCGGCTCAGCACCGCCTCGTCGAGCACCACCCACAGATCGACCGGATCATCCTGCGTCAACAACGACTGACGGCCCAGACGGACACGCACCCGTTGTTCCACCTGTTCGGCGGTGAAGTCCGGCCGAGCGGCCCGGATCATCGCCCCCGCGTACTCCTCGGTCTCCAGCAGCCCCGGCACGACCTGCTGCTCGTACGCCCGGATCGAGCTGGCCGCCGCCTCCAGCCCCACGTACGCGCCGACCAGCACCGTGCTGTACGGATGCCACCAGCCCTTCTGCCGGGCCTCCCGGGCGATCTGCACCAGCTCGTCGCTCTCCGCGCCGACCACCCCGTAGATGCGGAGCATGTCCCGCACGTCGCGCGGGGTGGCGGTGGTGTGGCCGGTCTCGATCCGGGAGATCTTGGAGGCCGAGCACTCCAACTGCTCGGCGACCACCTCGATGGTGATCCCTGCGGCCTCCCGCTGGCGGCGGAGTTCCGCCCCCAGCCGACGACGCCGGATGGTCGGGCTGCGCCGTTCGCTCACCACGACGCCGCTCCCCGGGTCGCTGGATCCGAACGTTGACTCCTCGCGCTCACGCTGCCGCCTCGCTCTTGCTCCGCGGCGGCGCGAGGCGCCGCGCTGCTGAGCTTGCTGGTTCGCTCGCTCCGCTCGCTCACCGGGGCCACCTCCGGTCGATCGCGCCCGGTTCGACTCCCGCCGGGGGCGCGACCGTCTTGACGGCGGGCGGTTCGTTCGCGGCAGGGGTGGTGCCGGTCCTCGACCGGCCGCGTCGGGCGAAACCGGCGTCCAGTGTGCCGTTTCGATGCCAGCGGCTTCAAGCGTCCCGTTCACGTGTCCTGCTCGTGTATCGGCAAAAGTCGACGTGCAACTTGCATGAAGCACGTCACTGATGCACTCTGTCGTTATGGCACGGGTTACTCACCGTCTCCGCATGATCTCCGGACGTGGTGATCCCACGGGCCGCGGGACGGCGGGAGGGGAGCCGTCCCGCGCCGTGAGACCTGCCCCGGGGTGAGAACCCCGCCGCTGTACGCCAGGTTGGCTGCGGCGGCGGGAGCGGTAACCGGGAGCAGCCGGGTGATGGTCGAGTGGCACCCCGCCACCGCGGGGACCACTCGACCACCACCGAAACACCTGATCAGCCGGTCAACGAGGCATGACCCCGTCGCCGGGCCGACCTGTCCCCCCGATCAGCTTTCGCCGGCTCGGCCGGCCGAACCTTCCCAGGAGCCCACGTGCTGCCCCGCTCCGGTGACGTACTGAACGTGACTCGCGCGGCGAGTGTCCAGTTCCTCCGACCCATCATGTTCCGGGTGATCCGGGTGCTCGACCGGCCGACCTATGACGGTTGGCTCTGGCTCGACGGCTACGAGTTGAACGCGGCGGGGGACGCGGTCAACCGGCGGTCGATCTTCGTACAGCAGGACGGGCTGGGGCGGCACCAGGCCGCGCCGACCCCACGTCAGCACACCTTCCGGGCCGGCCGGCGTCCGGTCGTCCGGACCCCGGTCCGGGTCGGCTGAGCCCCACGAATACCGGGTGGAGGGGCGCGCCGCCGCCATAGAATCGGTACGCCCACCCCGGCGAAGTCTCCACCCCGTGCGTCCCTGACCCTGAACCTGGGATGGTCATGGTCAATCAGCCCGCAGCACGGCGGCACCACCGATCCCGTATCAACTACGCCCTCGGGCTCCTGGCGCTCGTCGGCACCGCGACCGCACTCGCGCTCGTGGTCCGGCACCCCGCCTCCTCCTCCACCGAACAGTTGAGCGAACCCGTGCCCGCTCCGGAGATCACCGTGGTCGAGGGCACCGCGCCGCCCGCCGCGCCGGAGGACGAGCCGGGCTGGGCCGGGGCACCGGAGGAAGACCCGCTGGGCACCGGTGCGCCGGCCACTCCCGACCAGGCGGGGGCCGGCGCCGGGCAGGGCGCGCTGGCCGACCCGCAGGGCGTACGGGACACCGAGGACATCAGCCGGTCGCTGTTCTACTCCGGGCTGCTCGGCCTCGCCATCTCGCTGGCCGGGCTCGGTCTGGTCGGCACGAGACGCCGGCAGTGGTGACGATCAGGAGGTCGCCGTGGTCGTCGGGGCGGGCGTCGTCGTGCCGGCGCCCGTGGTCGGCGCCGTACGCTCGGCCACCACGAGGGTGACCTGGTCCCCGTCCCCGATCGGCTCGCCGGCCGCCGGGTCGGTCTCGATCACCGTGCCGGCCGGCCGGTCGGACTCCCGGGTCTCCACCCGGTAGTCCACGCCCAGCCGGTCGAGGACCGCCCGGGCAGCGGACTCCGGCAGCCCCACCAGGGGCGGCATCGGCACTTCGGCACTGGTCGGGCTGGGTGGCGTGGTCGGCGGCGAACTGCTCGGCGCGGCGCTGGTCAGCGGCGCGGTGGTCGGCACGGCCGTGGGCGACGGGACGGGCGCCGGGTTCCGCTCCGAGGCCCGAAGCGCCAGCCAGGCCCCGACGCCGATCAGGGCGAGCAGCAGCAGGGCCAGAATGCCCAGCAGAATCGGCATCCACCAGCGCCGACCCGCCTGCTCCTCGGCGTACCACTCCGCGCCGGGCTCCGGATAGGCGGCCGGCCGCGTCGGCACCCCGGCCCGCCCGGACCAGGCCGGCGGCAGGGGCGCGGTGGCGCTGGCCCGTTCCGGGCGGCCGGCCGCGCCGGGCATGGGGCGCGTCGCGTCCTGTGGTGGCCGCCCGGCCGCACCGCCGGCCGCCGGCGTGGCCCGGGTGGCATCGGCATCGGCCGCGCGGGCGGGGCGATCGGGCGGCAGCGCGCGGGTCGCGTCGGGATCCCCGGCGGGTGGCTCCTGGCGGTCGTCGCTCATCGCACGTCCTTTCCCCGCGGGGTCGGGCGCCCTGGCCCTCGGTCGTCCACGGTATCGGCCCGGGCAACCGTCGGGGCGGATCAGCGCGGCGTGCCGGCGGTCACGGAGTCGGTGACGGGGTGACCGTCGGTGCCGCCGACGGCGCCTCGCCGCAGGTGAGAGCGACCTGGTCGTTCCAGTGCGCCGGGGTGCCGGCGACCGGTTCCTGAGCGGTGACCACGCCCCGCCGGCTGGCCCGGTAGCGCGGATAGAGGCCCGCCTCGACCAGGTCGTCCGCGGCGTCACCGCAGGCCAGCTCGGTCAAGTCCGGTACGGCGACGGCTGGCGCGGACCCGGCGACCCAGAGGGTGACGGTGACGCCGCGCCGGACCGGCGTACCCGGCTCGGGGGAGGTGCGCAGGACGGACCGGTCGGAGCCGGTGCCGAAGATGAGGCGCCAGCCGAGCTTCCGGTCGCGTAACTGCCGGCGCGCCGCCACGAAGTCGGTGCCCACCAGCTTCGGAACGGTCAGGCCCGTCGCCGTGGTGGTGGTCTGTGTCGCGGTGGGACGCGGGGGCGGCGTGGTCGACGTCGCGGGGGTCGGGGATTCGTCGATCGATGCCGGCGGCGTGCCGGCGGTCGAAACGGGACGGTCCGGATCGCCGGCGAGCACCCAGCCGCCGCTCGCCCCGATCACCGCGAGCAGCACCATGGCCAGGCCACCGCCGAGGAGCAGCCTCGTCCGGTCCGGCCTCTGGCCGTCGCCTACCCCGGCCTGCCGTTCCGGGTGCCCGTCGTCCGTCATCGCGTCCACCACCTCAGCCACCGGCGACCGCATCGGCCGCCACCAACCCGTTCGGCGACCGGAACCCGTCCCGCCACGACTCGCCGCGCCGACGCTGGGACGCTACGCTCCCCGGCATGGCCAGACGGGGCTGGGGAGGATCGGTCGCCACCGCGCTCGGCGTCGCCGCCGCGACGGGGGCGGCACAGCTGGGCTTCGGCTACGGCCTGGGCATCATCAACTGGTCGTCGGCGGGCGGCACCCGGGTCGAGGCGGCCTGGGTGGCAAGCCTCGCCTGGGCCACCTGGATCTCCGCCACCTCGGTGGTGGCCGGCGCGGTCTGCGCCCACCGGCTGCGGGGCGAGGACGAGGAGCCCGGCCGTACGCTGCGGAACCTCGTCCTGGCCGTCGCCGCCGGGGCGGGCGCGCTGATCACCGTGCTGCTGGTCGCCGTACCGGCTCGCGCCGCCCGGGTGCCGGACACCTTCTCCCCGCAGACGGTGGCCGCCGGCTACGCCGCCGTCGGGCTGGTCGCCGGGCTGCTGCTGGCGGTCTGGGCGCTGCATTCCAGGGCGGCCGCCGGCAACCTCGTCGCCACCACCGGTTGGCTCTGGCTGCTCGCGGTGGTGTCCGTGGTCGACGGGGTGCTCTCCGGCCAGGGCCTGACCACCGCACAGCTCGGCATCTGGCAGATCAGCGCGGACAGCGACCGCTTCTGGATCCGCGACTACTTCTACTGGCCCGGTGCCCTGCTCGCGCTGGGCTCCGCGCTGCTGATCGGCGTGCTGGCCGCGCGGCGTACCGCCCGGGTGCCGGAGCGGCGGGTCGGGGCGGCGGCCTCGGGAGCAGCCGGGCCGATCCTCGTGGCGCTGGCCTACCTGCTGGCCGTGCCGAGGCTCGCGGCGATCGCACCCGAGCAGCTGTCCGCCCACCTGATCGCCCCGTACGCGGTGATCGCCGGGGTCGGCGGCTCGGTCCTGGTGGCCGCGCTGGCCCAACGGGCCGAGCTCCGGACCGCCGCGCGGACCGGGGTGGCGTTGCCCCGCCAACGCACCGACGAGCCGGCCGACCGGCCCACCCTGGAACCGGACCAGCCGGCCGCCGGGGCAGCCGTCGAGGGAGTGGCCACGGACGCGGACGCGACGACCCCGGTCGCGGGACCGACCACGTCGGATGGAAAGTCGGCCGCCACGGATGCGGACGCGAGCACGAGCGCGGAGCTGGTCACGCCGGCCACGAGCGCGGGCGACGCCAGGTCCAAGCGGTCCCGAGCCACCGGCGGTCGCGGTCGGGCGATCCCGTCGCAGCGGACACCGTCGGACTCGCCGGTCCTCGCCGACCCGCCTGGAGACGACGTCACGGCCGGCCCGGGCGCGCCCGACGGCGCTTCGGAGAGCGACGCGACGACGGGAGCGAAGGCACGCCGCCGCAGCCGCTGACCGCCCCTCGGGCCACCCCGGCAGAGTCACGGGCCGACGGCCGGCGGGGCGGCCACCGGCGCGGTGGCGGCGGGGCGGTCAGTCGACGGGCCAGGTGTGCACCGGCTGGTTGGTGCGCTGGAGTTCGGCGTAGCGCTGGACCATGTGGTGCAGCGCGGACTCCCGGTCCATGCCCCGGTGCCGCTCGGCGGCCCAGACCGTCTCGGTCTGCCAGACCGCCCCGTTGCGGCCGGTACGGCAGCGCTGCTCGATGACGCCGAGCAGGCGGTCCCGCTCGGCCGGGGCGACGCCGAACCGGTCGAGACCCTGCGCGGCCTTCGGCAGCAGGACGTCGAGCACGAGCTTGGTCACCGGCACTTCGCCGAGGCGGGGCCAGTGCAGCACGGCGTCGATGCCGCGCCGGGCGGCGGCGTGGAAGTTCTCCTCGGCCGAGCTGAAGGTGAGTTGGCTCCAGATGGGCCGGTCCGCCTCGGCCAGACCGCGGGCGAGTCCGAAGTAGAAGGCGGCGTTGGCCAGCATGTCCACCACGGTCGGGCCGGCCGGCAGCACCCGGTTCTCCACCCGGAGGTGGGGTCGGCCGTTCATGATGTCGTAGACCGGCCGGTTCCAGCGGTAGACGGTGCCGTTGTGCAGCCGCAGCTCGGCCAGCTCGGGGACCCCGCCGGCGTGCAGCACCTCGACCGGGTCCTCGTCCTCGACGATCGGCAGCAGCGGCGGGAAGTAGCGGACATTCTCCTCGAAGAGGTCGAAGATCGAGGTGATCCAGCGCTCCCCGAACCACACCCGGGGGCGTACGCCCTGGGCCTTCAGCTCGTCCGGTCGGGTGTCGGTGGCCTGCTCGAACAGGGCGATCCGGGTCTCCGCCCAGAGCTGGCGGCCGTAGAGGAACGGCGAGTTGGCCCCGATCGCCACCTGTACGCCGGCGATGGCCTGGGACGCGTTCCAGTAGTCCGCGAAGCTGTCCGGCGCCACCTGGAGGTGGAACTGGAGGCTGGTGCAGGCTGATTCGGGGGCGATCGAGTCGTTGTGCGTCTGGAGTCGCTCGACACCCCGGATGTCCAGTTCGATGTCCTCGCCCCGGGCCCCGACGATCTGGTCGTTGAGCACCCGGTAGCGCTCGTTGGTGGAGAGGTTGTCGGCGACCAGGTGGCGCTCGGTGAGGGTGGGCAGGATGCCGACCATCACGATCTTGGCATCCGACCTGGCGGCGCGCTCGTCGGCGCGGGCCAGGCTGCCACGCAGGTCCTGCTCGTAGTCGGCGAAGCCGGTGCCTTCGATGAGCCGGGGCGAGGCGTTCAGTTCGAGGTTGAACTGCCCGAGTTCGGTCTGGAAGAGCGGATCGGCGATGTCCGCGAGGATCTGGTCGTTGCGCATGGCCGGCTCGGCCGCCGAGTCGACCAGGTTGAGCTCGATCTCCAGCCCGGTCATCGGGCGGTCGGCGTCGAAGCCGAAGTCGTCCAGCATCAGCGCGAAGACGTCCAGGCACCGCCGGACCTTCTGCCGGTAGCGGACCCGGTCCTCCCGGGAGAAGGCGCCCTGCTCGACGTCTCTGCCCATCTGTCCTCCCGGCGCGAAGCGCAACGGAACCGTGCCGTTCCGGAGCGCGTGGTGAAGCATTCACGTTAAGTGCGTCCGACCCACCGGAACCAGAGGGGCCGGGCGCAGGTCTGCACTCCTACCCGGTCGGCGCCCGCCACACCACACGTAACCTGCGAACAAGCCGTGACAATTCGCACCCCGTCCGGGTACGCCGAACGGGCCCGTGCCGTCGGCTGACGGCACGGGCCCGTGCGGCGTACGGGAGATCAGGCCTGGCGGACGGCCTCGCCCTCGATCTCGATCTTGATCTTCTTGCCGACCAGGACGCCGCCGGTCTCCAGGGCGACGTTCCAGGTGAGGCCGAAGTCCTCACGGTCGATCTCGGTGCTCGCGGAGAAGCCGAAGATGTCCTGGCCGAACGGGCTCCGGCCGACACCCTCGAACTCGACCTCAAGGTCGACCGGGCGGGTGACGCCCTTGATGGTCAGCTCGCCGGAGAGGACGAACTCGTTGCCGTCGCGGGACTTCACACCGGTGCTGCGGAACTCCAGGGTCGGGAACTGCTCGACGTCGAGGAACTCCGGGCTGCGCAGGTGCGCGTCACGGTCGGCCTGGGCGGTGTTGATGCTGGCGGCCTGGATGGTGGCCGTCACCGAGGACTGCATGGGGTCCTCCGCCACGGTGATCGTGGCGGTCGCCTCGGCGAACTCACCGCGTACCTTGCTGACCATCATGTGCCGGGCGACGAACCCGACGCGCTTGTGAGCCGCGTCCAGCAGGTACGTGCCGGCGGTCGGGATGGTGAGGCCCTCCCAGTCGCGGGTAACGGCTTCGGTGCTGCTGGTCATGGTGCTGTCCTCCAGGGGAGATTGTTTAGTGGCCCAACGGCTGACTCAGCAACTATAGGCACAGCAATATTCCGTGTGTCAAGGACTGCTAGGATGTAGCCGTGGACCAGAACGTGTTCGACGACCCGCGGATCACCGCCATCGGCCTGCTCTTCGAGGCGAGCGCCGGGCTGTCGGCCCGGTTCGCCGCCCAGTTCGAGGAGCACGGCCTCTCCCCGGTCGAGTTCGAGGTGCTGATGCGGCTCACCCGCTCACCGGGGCACCAGCTGCGGATGACCGACCTCGCGGCCCAGACGTCCCTTTCCACCAGCGGGGTGACCCGGGTGGTCGACCGGATGGAACGGGACGGCCTGCTACGCCGCCGCGCCTGTCCCTCCGACCGGCGCAGCTCGTACGCGGTGGTCACCGCCGCCGGCCTGGCCCGGCTGGACGAGACCCTGCCCGGGCACCTGCAGATCATCGAGCAGTGGTTCACCGGCCAGCTCGACCCGGCCGCCCTGGACGCCCTCCTCGACGGCCTGCGCCAGGTCCGCGACGCGGTCCACCCGGGCGCGACCGCCGGGAGCACGGACCCGGCCCCGACCCACGTGCCGACCGGCGCCGGCTGCTGAACCGGCGGCGGCGCCCGGACGTGGATACCCGCCGGTCACCGGCAGAAAGAGCGGCAGAACGCACTTAGCATCCGTGCATATGCCCGCAGAATCGGCCAAGTCGCCCCAGCGCCCTGGATAGGCTTCCCCACGAGCGGGGGCGCACCGGGGGGTGCCGGCGCGAGCGATGAGCGAGGGGCAACACCAGGGGGCTTCTTCGCTCGCGCCACCCCCGCTCCCCTCGCCTCGGCCGGCAGGAGCGACTGGTCAGCCCCGCCCGCGCCCGGCCACCAGGGCGTAGAGCAGCTCCTCCTCGCGGGGCAGCAGGCGAATGCCGCTCGACCGGCGCGCCCGGTCCAGCCGGTCCAGCACCGCCACGTCGGCGGTACTCGCCGCGAGCCCCACCAGCGCCTCGATCAGGTCCCGCCGGTCGCGGCCGTCGACCGCCGCGGCGGCAGCCGCCTCGAACCACTCGGCCGCCAGGTCCCGATCCCCGCGGCGCAAAGCGAGCTGCCCCTCGATCAACGCGCAGATCGCGTCCTCGGGCCGACGGGCCTGGGCCGACGCGGCGCGGCTCACCCCGACCGGCAACCGTTGCGCCGGCACCGGAAGGGCGCGACGCAGCTCGGCCACCACCTCCAGCGCCTCCGGTGCCCGCCCCTCCTCGGCCAGGGCCAGGCCGACCGTGCCGAGCGCCCGGCGGCGCTGCCCCGGGTCACCCAGCTCGGCCAGGGACGCCGCCACCCGCCGTCCCTGCTCGACGGCGTCGAGGTGCCGGCCCTCGAGGCGGGCGACCTCGGCGAGGTTGGCCCGGGCCTGCAGACGGAGCCGCTGCTCCCCGCACTCCGCGGCCAGCCGGTCCACGGTGGCCAGCCGGCGGCGCGCTCCCGCCAGGTCGCCCACCCGTACGTCGTGCCAGGTCAGGTGCGTCTGGGCGACTGCGGTCTCGCGTACCCGGCCGTGCCGGGTGGCCGTCTCCAGCAGCGTCTGCGCCTGCTCCCGGGCCTCGTCGTGGGCCGCTACGGCGGGCAGCAGCGCACAGAGCACCGAGCGGGTCGACAGCTCACCGGTCACCTCCCCGGCCGCACCGAAGACCGCCAGCGCGGCCCGCGCCCCCGGCAACTCCTCCGGGCCCGCACCGTGCTCGACGGCCAGCCGGGCCGCCCCGAGCATCGCCCAGGCCCGCAGCACCGGATCGGCGTCGGCGGTACGCGGGTCGGCCAGCAGCCGCCGTAGCCACCGCCGTCCGGAGACGTCCCGCCCGCGCAGCCGCCACCAGCGCGGCAACGCCGCCGCCAGTCGCAGCGCGGTCACCGGGTCGTGCTCGGCGGCGTACCCGAGCGCGACGATGATGTCGCTGGTCGCCTCGTCCAGCACCCGTACGGCGGCGGACACGTTCGCGCCGACCAGGTTCGGGGCGGTCCGGCGCACCAGCCCGGCGACGACGAGGGCGTGCCGGCGCCGGATCCGGGCCAGCTCGCCCTCGCCGGCAGCCCGCTCGGCGGCGAAGTCGCGGACCGCGTCGAGCAGGCGGAACCGGAACGGGCCGGTGCCCCGGACGCTGAGCAGACCGAGTTCCCGCAGCCGGTCCAGCAACGGAACGGCGTCCTCCCGGTCGCCGCCGTCGGCGAGCAGTTCCTCGGCCAGCTCCACGGACCACCGGTTGCCGAAGGCGGCGAGCCGGCGCAGCGCGGCCTGCTCCTCCCGGGCGAGCAGCCGGTAGCTGGTCGCCACCGCCTCCCGCAGCGTCACCGAGGCCGCGGGCCGGTCGGCCGGTCGCCAGCCGGGGCGGCCGCCGGTGGCCAGGTCGAGGACCCGGTCGCCGTACCGGTCGAGCAGTTCGGTGACGTCGAGGATCCGGCCGCGGGCCGCCATCAGCTCGATGGCCAGCGGCAGGCCGCCGAGGCGGCGCACGAGGGCGGCGAGTGCCGGCAGCTCGGCCGGGGTGGGCGGCTCGGGCCGCACCTGGGCGAGCCGGGCGGCGAAGAGGGCGGTGGCCGGCCACCGGGCCAGCTCCGCCGGCTCGGCGGGGGTCACGCCGACCGGCGGTACGTCGAGCGGCGCGACGGGACGGACCAGCTCGCCGGGCAGGCCGACCGGTCGGCGGCCGGTGACCAGCACGCGCAGGGTCGGCGCGGCGGCGACCAGGGCGCCGAGCGCCTCGGCCACCGGCTCGGGCGCCCGTTCCACCGCGTCGACCACCAGCAGGGCCGGCCGGTCGGCCAGGTGGCAGGCGAGGTCGGCCAGCCGGTTCACGCCGAGGACCGCGACCGAGGCGGCGAGCACGTCGTTGGCGTCGGAGCCCTCGCCGACCAGCACCCCGGCGACGCCGGCCGGGTGGTCGGCGTCGACCGCGTACGCGACGGCGAGCGCGAGGGCGGTCTTGCCGACCCCGGCCAGGCCGATCAGGCTCACCACCGGATGGTCGGCGTCCAGCAGGGCGGCCACCTCGGTGACGTCCCGGTCCCGGCCGAGCAGCGGGACCGGCTGGGGCAGCGCGATCGGCGTACCGGACGGGGACGTGGCGGTGGCGGTGACCGGACGGTGCGGCGCGGCGGCCGGGGACGGCCGGGCGGCGGCGAGGAACGCCTGCCGGCCGGCGCCGGTCAGGCCGAGGGCGTCGGCGAGCAGGTCGACGGTGGTGCGCTGGGGTCGTGCGGCTCGGCCCCGCTCCAGATCGCGGACGGTCCGCACCCCGACGCCGGCCCGGGCCGCCAGCTCGGCCTGGGTGAGGCCGGCGGCGAGCCGGTGCCCGCGCAGCAGATCGGTCAGCGGGGTACGGCCACCCGGGCTCCGCGAACGATCATGATCCGGAGTCATGGGCACGAAGAGTACGGATCGGGTCCGACGCGCCACAGCGGATCGTCGGGCAGCCGACCGTCCAGTGCGGATATCCGACAGACGGACGACCCGTCCGGGCCGAACCGGGCCCGGACGGGGGTCCGCCTCACATGCCCAGGTCGCGGGCGATGATCATCCGCTGCACCTCGCTGGTGCCCTCGCCGATCTCCAGGATCTTGGAGTCCCGCCAGAACCGGGCCACCGGGTACTCGTTCATGAAGCCGTAGCCACCGTGGATCTGGGTGGCCTCGCGGGCGTTGTCCACCGCGATGGTGCTGGCGTGCAGCTTGGCGATCGCCGCCTGGCGCTTGAACGGCTCGCCGGCCAGCATCCGGGCGGCGGCGTCGTAGTACGCCAGCCGGGCGGTGTGCGCCTTCAGCTCCATGTCGGCGATCTTGAACTGGATCGCCTGGTAGTTGCCGATCGGGTTACCGAAGGCCTGGCGCTCCTTGGCGTACTTGATCGACTCGTCGACGCAGCCCTGGGCGAGGCCGACCGCGAGCGCGGCGATGGCGATCCGCCCCTCGTCGAGGATGCGCAGGAACTGGGCGAAGCCGCGGCCGCGCTGGCCGAGCAGGTTCTCCGCCGGCACCCGGCAGTCGTCGAAGGTCAGCTCGTGGGTGTCCGAGGCGGTCCAGCCGACCTTGGAGTAGCCGGGCGCGACGGTGAAGCCGGGCGTGCCGGACGGGACGATGATGGTGGACAGCTCCTTCGAGCCGTCCGGCTTGGTGCCGGTGACCGCCGTGACGGTGACCATTGCGGTGATGTCGGTGCCCGAGTTGGTGATGAACGCCTTCGAGCCGTTGATCACCCACTCGTTCGTCGACTCGTCCAGGACCGCCCGGGTCTGAGTGCCGCCGGCGTCGGAGCCGGTGCCCGGCTCGGTCAGCCCGAAGCCCGCGAGGGCCTCGCCGCTGAGCAGCTTCGGCAGCCACTGGGCCTGCTGCTCCGGAGTACCAAATCTGTAGATCGGCATCGCGCCGAGGGAGACCGCCGCCTCCAGGGTGATCGCCACGCTGGAGTCGACCCGGGCCAGCTCCTCCAGGGCCAGACAGAGCGCGAAGTAGTCGCCGCCCATGCCGCCGTGCTCCTCGGGGAAGGGCAGGCCGAAGAGGCCCATCTTCCCCATCTGGCGGATGATCTCGTACGGGAAGGTGTGCTGCTGGTAGTGCTCGGCGATGGCCGGGGCGACCACCTCGCGGGCGAAGTCCCGCACGCTCTCCCGCAGCGCCTCTTGTTCGTCGCTGAGCCGGAAGTCCATCTGATCCTCCTGTGTCGATGGTCCGCCCGGCGCTCGTGACGCCTGGGCGGATCGTGCTGCGGGGGGTTGCTCAGACCGGAGTGACGCCGTGGCGACGCTTGGCGAAGTGCCGCTCCTTGCCGCGCGCGGCGGCGAACCGGCGGACCAGCTCGGCGCGGAGCTCGTGCGGCTCGACGATCGCGTCGACCACCAGCTCGCTGGCGAGCCGGACGATGTCGATGTCCCGCTCGTACTCCTCGCGCTTCGCCGCGACGAAGGCGGCCCGCTCGGCCTCGTCCTCGATGGCGGCGATCTTGTTGGCGTAGACGGCGTTGACCGCGGCCTCCGCGCCCATCACCGCGATCTTCGCGGTGGGCAGGGCGATCGTCGCGTCCGGCTCGAAGCCGGGGCCGGCCATCGCGTAGAGGCCCGCGCCGTACGCCTTGCGGACCACCACGCAGATCTTGGGTACGGTCGCCTCGGATATCGCGGTGATCATCTTGGCGCCGTGCCGGATGATGCCCTGCTTCTCCACCGCGCTGCCGACCATGAACCCGGGGACGTCGGACAGGAACAGCAGCGGCACGTTGAACGCGTCGCAGAGCTGCACGAAGCGGCTCGCCTTGTCGGCCGAGTCGACGAAGAGCACGCCGCCCTTGAACATCGAGTTGTTGCCGACCACGCCGACGACCTCGCCGTTCAGCCGGCCGAAACCGATGGTCAGCTCCTTGGCCCAGAGCGCCTGGATCTCGAAGAAGCTGCCCTCGTCGAGCAGGCCCTTGACGTACCGGCGCATGTCGAAGGCCTGCCGCTCGCTGGCCGGGACCAGCGCGGCCAGGTCGGCCTTCTCCGGCGCGTCCGTGGCGGGCGCCGTCGGCGGTTGCTGCTGCCAGTTCGCCGGCAGGTAGGACAGGTAGCGCCGGACCACGTCGAGCGCCTCGGCCTCGGTCTTGCAGAGGAAGTGCCCCACGCCGGACTCGGCGCAGTGCACCTTGGCCCCGCCCATCGCTTCGAGGGTGGTCTTCTCGCCGGTGACCATCTCGACCATCCGGTCCGAGCCCAGGTACATGCTGGCGTTGCCGTCCACCATCGCGACCACGTCGCAGAACGCCGGGATGTACGCCCCACCCGCCGCGCTCGGCCCGAAGAGGGCGCAGACCTGCGGGATGGAGCCGGAGGCGCGGACCTGGTTCCAGAAGATCTTGCCGGCGCCGCGCCGGCCGGGGAAGAGCTCGACCTGGTCGGTGATCCGGGCCCCGGCCGAGTCGACCAGGTAGACCATCGGCACGCCGGTCGCGTACGCCCGCTCGATGATCCGGATGATCTTCTCGACGGTACGCGCGCCCCAGCTGCCGGCCTTGACCGTGGAGTCGTTCGCCATCAGGCAGACCTGCCGGCCGTCGATGGTGGCGGTGCCGGTGACCACGCCGTCGGCGGGCAGGCCCTCGGCCAGCGCGTTGGCGTAGAGGCCGTCCTCGACGAAGGAGCCCTCGTCGACCAGGAGCGCGACCCGCTCGCGGGCGAACAGCTTGCCCTTGGCGGCGTTCGCCGCGTGGTACTTGTCCGCACCGCCGGCCTTGGCGCGCTTGCGCAGCTGCTCCAGTGCCTCACCGTCGAGCGTCACGCCGACTCCCCATTGCCACCGGCCGCCTCATGAGCGCCCCGACCGACCTGAACGATCGTTAGGCTAGCGCATTCCCGCCCCCTCCGGCGAGCCCGCCGGGGGTCAGCCGGCAAGGGCGTCGGCAAGCGCCAGCACGGCGGCCCGCAACCGCTCGTCGCCCATCTCCTCCCGCACCCCGTGTACGTGCTCGGCGGCGAGGGGGGCGAGCAGGGTGTGCGCGTCGGCGGCCGGGTCCGCGCGCCCGGCCAGCAGCAGCGCGACGTGCCGGTGCCAGAACCGGTAGGCGCCGATCCGGTAGCGCGCGCCGGGCGCGGCGGTCTCCGACAGCCGGACCAGGTCGAGGTGAGCGAGCAGGTAGTCGAGGTAGGCGGAGACGAAGGCCCGGAGCCGGTCGCGCGCGGGCGGCGGCGCACCGGCCGGCCCGGGCCCGAGCGGGGGCGGGCCGAAGAGGATCGACTCCTGGAGCGTCCGCTCCTGCTGGTCGAGGAGCGCCACGGCGAGACCCGCCTTGTCCCCGAACCGGCGGAACAGCGTCCCCTTGCCGACCCCGGCGGCGGCGGCCACGGCGTCCATCGAGACCCCCTCCACTCCCCGCTCCCGGAACAGGACCGCCGCCGCGTCCAGCACGGCCGCCCGGTTGCGCGCCGCATCGGCCCGCTCCCGGGGCGGTGAGCTACGCAACTCCAGGAGTTCCGGCGTCGGGGTGGCAGAAGCGGACTGCGGTCCGCTAACGTCCTGAGGCATAACCGGACTGTAGTCCACTTCTATGGGAGGATGCCATGACCGCTCTCATCACCCGGGACGAGTTGCGCGCCGCGATCGACGCCGGCACGGTGACCGTCGTCGACGCACTCGGCGGCGAGTACTACGCCCGGCAGCACCTGCCCGGCGCGATCCCGCTGGTCGAGGCCGAGGTGGCCGAGCGGGCCGGTGAGCTGCTGCCGGACCGGAACGCCCCCGTCGTCACGTACTGCTCCAACCCCGCCTGCCCGAACAGCGGGCGGGTCGCCGACCGGCTCACCGCCCTCGGCTACACCGACGTGCGCAAGTACGCCGCCGGAATCGAGGACTGGGTCGCCGCCGGCCTGCCCACCGAGTCCGGCGCCCTCACCCGCTGACCCGCGTCGGCATTGTTGATCAAGGGGTTTGCGTCTCTCCGAGCCCGGATCCGGACGCAAACCCCTTGATCAACGCAGCGCTAGGCGGGGAGCGGCGTGAGGCGGGTGCGGGGGCCGGCGCGGAGGACGCCGCTCGGCAGCTTCTTGCCGACCAACTCCTCCGCCAGCTCGGCCGCCTCGACCAGCGCGTCCAGGTCGATGCCCGTGTCGATGCCCATGTCGTGCAGCATGTGCACCGCCTCCTCGGTGGCCAGGTTGCCGCTCGCCCCCGGGGCGTACGGGCAGCCGCCGAGTCCGCCGACGCTGGCGTCGAACTCGGTGATCCCCAGCTCCATCGCGGTCAGCATGTTGGCCAGGGCGGTGCCCCGGGTGTTGTGGAAGTGCAGCAGCACCGGGATGTGGGCGTTCCGGTCCCGTACGGCGGTGACCAGCTCACGGACCCGACGGGGCGTACCCATGCCGGTGGTGTCGCCGAACGCGATCCGGTCGGCGCCGTCCCGGACCACCCGGTCGACGATGTCCGCCACCCGCCGCGGGTCGACGTCCCCCTCGTACGGGCAGCCGAAGCTGGTCGCCACGATCACCTCGGCCCGGGCACCCGCGCCGTGCAGCAGATCGATCAGCTCGGCGATGTCGTCCAGCGACTCCTCGGTCGAGCGGTTCACGTTGCGCCGGTTGTGCGTGTCGCTCGCCGAGACCACCACCTCGATCTCGGTGAACCCCGCCGCCAGGGCCCGCTGCGCGCCCCGGGTGTTCGGCACCAGGGCCGAGTAGCGCACCCCGTCGACCTTCGCGGCCCGCTGCCACACCTCGTCGGCGTCCGCCATCTGCGGGATCGCCTTCGGGTGCACGAAGGAGACGGCCTCGATCCGCTTGACGCCGGTACGCGACAGCGCGTCGAGCAGCCGTACCTTGGCGTCGGTCGGGATCGGGTCCTCGTTCTGGAGTCCGTCCCGCGGCCCGACCTCGCGGATCGACACCGAACCTGGCAGTTGAGTCATGGTCACCTCACTGTGACGTCGTGCTGTCCCCGACCAGCCTCCCACTCACCCGCCGCCACCGGCGAGTGGACCGGCCCGCCGTGGCGGCCGGAAGTCGTTGGCAGAAACTTCGCCGGTCCGTGCAACCGGTCGGCGTCCGGCCGCACACCTATCGGTGAAGGGAGCGGGATGCGACGCGACGAGGACGAGGAGCGGCGCCAGTTCAGCGAGTACTTCGCGGCTCGGCGCGAGCTGGTGCGGCGGACCGCCTACCTGATGTGCGGGGACTGGCACTGGGCCGACGATCTGGCGCAGGCCGCCTTCATCCGGCTCGCCGCGAACTGGCACCGGATCCGGGATCCGCAAGCGGTGGACGCATATCTGCGTACCTGTCTGATCCGGGCGTACCTGTCGGAGACCCGGCGGGTGTGGCGGCGCCGCGAGCGCCCGGTCGCCGAGCCGCCCGACCTGGCCGGCCCGGACGACGACGCCGAGACGACCGCCCGCCGGCTGGCGTTCACCCAGGCGCTGCGCCAGGTGCCGCCGCGTCAGCGGGTGACCCTGATCTGCCGTTTCTACCAGGGCCTCGACGTGGCCGAGACGGCCGTCGCACTGAAGTGCTCCGAAGGCACGGTCAAGAGCCAGACGGCCCGCGGTCTCGCGGCGCTCCGGAGGATCCTCGGCGACACCGTGCCGAGCCTCGTCAACGTGGCGGAGGGAAGGGCATGAGGGACCTGCACGAGCTCTTCGAGGACGCCGTGGACCCGGCCCCGCCGCCGAGCTGGCTGAACGCGGAGGAGGTGTATGAAGCCGGCCGACACCGGCACCGCCGGCGGCTCACCGCGGCGACCGCCGCCGGCACCACCGCCCTCGCGGTGATCGCCGTCGCCATCGTGCACCTGCTGTCTCCGGCACCGCTGACCGGCGACCGGCCACCGGTCGCCGGACGGGCCACGGCGACCGGGGAGCCGGGCCCGATCCCCGCCGGGCAAGTCGAGTGGGCCGGCGCCGCCGACCGGGACCACCTCTACCTCGCGCTGTCGACTTGTCGCCCGGGCCTGCCCTGCCAGAAGCAGGATCTCGTGGTGGTGGGTTCCACCGACGGCGGCCGGACCTGGCACCAGCCGGGTGAAGTCGTCCTGGCCAGCCCGATGGCGGTCGTCGGTCCCGAGACCCTGGTCGCGGCCCCGATCACCGGCCGGGCGGGCACCGAGCAGCACCTACTGTCCAGCCGGGACGGTGGTCGCACCTGGGCGCCCGCCCCGTCCGCCGCGCCTGTCGAGGCGGTGCCGGACGGTGACCCGGTCATCTGCTGGTCCCCGCAGGCCGCCCAGCCGTGTGTCCTGTACGCGGTGGACCCAGCGTCCGGCGCGGTGGGACCGCTGGCCGGACAGCCGAAGCTGGTCATGTATCTGGACGAGTTGCGGATCGAGGAGGTCGCCGGCCGTTTCCGGGTCGCGGGCACCGATCCGGTGACCGGCCGGCCCGCCGTCTCGACCAGCGGGGACGCGGGCCGTACCTGGTCCACCCACGTCTTCACCGACGCGCCGCCCTGCGACAAACCGCAGTGCGTGCCGCTGTTGCTGACGGCGGCGACCTACGCGGTGACCGCCGTCGGCTACGACCGGGCCGTCTACCGCTCCGACGACACGGGCACCCGGTGGCAACGGTTGACGGCCGCCGTTCCGCCGGGTGCCCCGGCGAACACGTTCGCGACCTCCGACGGCACCCACGTGCTCTGCCAGCTCGTGGACAGCCGCGGCTTTGACGTCCGCCGCTACTGGGCGTTCCGGGGCGGCGCGTACCAGGCGGTCGAGCTCGACGGCCTGCCGACGAGCGCGGGGCCCGTGCGTCGTACGCCGGACGGCTGGTTCTACGCGCCCGATCCCGGCGGCGCCCTGTACGGCTCCACCGACGGCTGGCACTGGTCGCCGGTGACCCGCCGGTAGCCCGCACATCACCGAGGGACGTTCGGCGATCCGCCGCGCCCTCCGCCGTGCCAGAATGAGAGGAAATGAGATGATCCGTGCTGTCTGGTCTTCCCGCCGACGGCCGTGGTTCGCCGGCCTGACGGCGGCCACCTTGGTCGTCACGCTCGCCGGCTGCGCCGGAGACGAGCAGCCGTCGCGGGTCGCCACCGCGGGCGGCCAGAGTGCCCAGCCGTCCACGTCGGCGGCCACCGGCGTCGTCGCCGAGTACGTGGCGGCCCAACGGCAGTGGGTCGGCTGCCTCCGCGAGCACGGCTTCCAGCTGCCGGACCCGGACCCCCGGGGCAACGTCGACCTGCGCGCGCCGGGCTCCCCGAAGAAGACCGACCCCAAGTGGATGGCGGCCCAGATGGCCTGCGCGAAGTACGCCGTGCCCGTGCCCGCGGAGCTGGAGGAGAAGCCGGAGCCGCTGACCGAGGAGGAGATCAGGT
Source organism: Micromonospora sp. NPDC051924 (assembly GCF_055586005.1). Taxonomy (NCBI): domain Bacteria; kingdom Bacillati; phylum Actinomycetota; class Actinomycetes; order Micromonosporales; family Micromonosporaceae; genus Micromonospora; species Micromonospora sp. NPDC051924. The sequence goes on along the minus strand of NZ_JBVJJA010000005.1, from coordinate 232,565 downwards.
ACCAGCGGGCGTACGCCAGGTGCATGCGCGAGAGCGGCGCCCCGAACTTCCCCGACCCGGACTCCAACGGTTACTTTCCGCAAGACAACAACGGTGCCCCGGTCATGAGCGAGCAGGAGTCGGCCGCCCGGCTTCGCGCTAGCCTGATCTGCGAACCGGTCCAGCACGGTCAGCCCAGGAAGACCGCTCCCGGCCCGCTCCCGACCGCTCAGGGGTGAGGGGCCTGATGGAAGCGACCACGGTGAGCCGTCGCCGACCGGCGCGACGGCTGCGGGCGGTGGCCGTCGGCGGCCTGGTGCTGGTGACGCTCGTGCTGGCCGGAGCGGCGACGCTGGGCCTGGGCGGGCGCGACGGCAGGCAGCCGACGGCAGCCCGCACCGCGCCCGCCGCGACCGCCCCGGTGACCCGGCAGACCCTGACCCGATCCGTAACGCTCGCCGGACAACTCAGCTACGGCGCGGCCGCCCAGCTCACCTCGCTCGCCACCGGCACGGTGACCTGGCTGCCCAAAGTGGGGGCGACGGTCCGGCGGGGCGAGACACTCCTGCGCGCCGACGAGCAGCCGGTGGTGTTGCTGTACGGCGCCCTGCCGATGTACCGGCCGTTGACCGCCGGCCTGCAGGGCGGCGACGTGCGGCAGCTCGAGCGCAATCTGGCCGTCCTCGGCTACCGGGGATTCACCGTCGACGACACCTTCTCCTCGAGCACCACGACTGCGGTGAAGCGCTGGCAGAAGGACCTGGGGATACCGGAAACCGGCACGGTGGACCGGGCGCGGGTGATCTACGCCGCCAGCGCGGTCCGCGTCGCGCAACGGCTGGTGCCCGTCGGCGCGAGCGCGACCGGTGCGGTGCTGGCGTACACCGGCGGCACCCGGGTCGTGACGGTCTCCGCGAGCGCCGGCGACGCCGCCTGGGCCACGAAGGACACCAAGGTCACCGTGACCCTGCCCACCGGCATCTCCGTCACCGGCCAGGTCACGACGGTGGCCGCGCCAACCGCGCAGACCGGCGGTCAGGAGCCGGCCGACGCGGAACGGCCCGGCACCGGCAACGCCAACGTGCAGGTGACCATCGCCGTGGCCGACCAGCGCAAGCTGGGCCGGCTGACCGACACCCCGGTCGACGTCCGGTACGTCGCGCAGCAGCGCAAGAACGTGCTCACCGTGCCGGTCGACGCGCTGCTCGCCCTGGCAGAGGGCGGCTACGGTGTCGAACTCACCGGGCCCGGCGGCAGCCGCATCCTGCCCGTGCGGACGGGACTGTTCGCCGATGGACGGGTCGAGGTGCAGGGCGGCGGCCTGACCGAGGGGCTCCTGGTGGGGGTGCCGGGATGAGTGGGTACGTCGTCGAACTGGCCGGGGTCACCCGGACCTATCCGGGCGCGGTGGTTGCGCTGCACGAGGTCGACCTGCGGATCGGGTACGGCGAACTGGTCGCCGTCCTCGGCCCGTCGGGCTCCGGCAAGTCGACCATGCTTCACTTGATGGGCACGCTGGACGAGCCGACGTCCGGCTCGGTACGCATCGACGGGCACGACCTCTCGGCTCTCACCGACCGGCAGCTGTCCGCCCTGCGCGGTCACCGGATCGGCTTCGTGTTCCAGCAGTTCCACCTGGCCGCCGGCATGCCCGTGCTGGACAACGTGGCCGACGGGTTGCTCTACGCGGGCGTACCGCTGCGGCGGCGACGGCGGCTTGCGGAGGACGCCCTGCGCCGGGTCGGTCTCGGCCACCGGCTCGACCACCGCCCGCACGAGCTGTCCGGGGGCGAGCGGCAGCGGGTGGCCATCGCCCGGGCGGTGGTCGGCGAACCGGCGGTGCTGCTCGCCGACGAGCCGACCGGCAACCTGGACTCGACCTCCGGGGCGTCGGTGATGGAGCTGTTGCGCGGCCTGCACGAGCAGGGCACCACCGTCGTGGTCATCACCCACGACCAGCAGGTCGCCGCCGTCCTGCCGCGCCAGGTCGTGCTGCAGGACGGTCGCGTCGTACACGATTCGGGCCGGACCCCGGCGGTGCCGGCGTGACCGGCCGTGCCGGCACCGGGCCGGGGAGGCTGCGGCCGGGTCGCCTCGGCCTGGCGGACGTCCTGCGGGTGGGCTCGGTCGGGCTGCGGACCCACCCGCTGCGGGTCGTGCTCACCGCCCTGGGCATCACCATCGGCATCGCGGCGATGCTGGCCGTGGTGGGCATCTCCACCTCCAGCCAAGCCGAGTTGGACCGGGCCCTGGACCGGCTCGGCACCAATCTGCTCACCGTCACGCCGGGCAAGAACCTGGCCGGGGAGAAGGCCGTCCTGCCCGAAGAATCCGTGCCCATGATCGCTCGGATCGGGCCGGTCGAGTCGGTCAGCGCGACCGCCGCCCTGGACCGGGCCGTCTACCGGAACAACCTGGTGCCGCCCGGTCAGACGGGCAGCCTTGCGGTGCTCGCCGCCCAGCCGGACCTGCTCGGCACGGTCGGCGCCACCGTCAGCTCCGGCTCCTGGTTAACCGCCGCGACCGCAGCCTTCCCGGCCGTCGTCCTCGGGGCCACCGCCGCAAAGCGGCTCGACGTGCCGAAGGTCGGCGTCCGGGTGTGGCTGGGCGGCGAGTGGTTCACGGTTGTCGGGGTACTCGCGCCCGTGCCGCTGGCCGAGGAACTGGACTCGGCCGCGCTGGTGGGTTGGCCGGCGGCCCGGTCCTACCTCAGGTTCGACGGCCGGCCGACCCGGGTGTACGTCCGCAGCACCGAGAGCCAGGTCGCGGCGGTTCGCGCGGTGCTGGGCCGGACCGCCAACCCATCGGCACCGGAGGAGGTCGCCGTGTCCCGCCCCTCGGACGCGCTGGCCGCCCGGCAGGCCACGAACACCGCGCTCAACGGACTGCTGCTCGGTCTGGGTGCCGTCGCGCTCCTGGTCGGTGGCATCGGCATCGCCAACACGATGGTCATCTCCGTCCTGCAGCGGCGGACGGAGGTGGGACTCCGACGCGCACTGGGTGCCACCCGGGGCCAGATCCGCCTCCAGTTTCTCGCCGAGGCGCTGCTGCTCTCCGCCCTCGGCGGGATCGGCGGCACCCTGCTCGGGGTGGGTATCACCGGGCTGTACGCGTACAGCCAGCGGTGGCCGACGGTGGTGCCGGCCTGGGCCCTGGCCGGCGGCCTGGGCGCGACGATGCTGATCGGCACGGTCGCCGGTCTCTACCCGGCGATTCGCGCCAGTCGGGTCCCGCCCACCTCGGCCCTGGCCGGCAGCTGACTTGATCATGGGGTTGGTGGCGGCACTCCACCAACCCCATGATCAACGCCAGGCAGGAGCGATCGTCAGCGCATCCGGGAGACGATCCCGGTGTCGTAGTCACCGGAGAGAAACTCGGGGTTCTCCAGCAGCTCGGCGAAGAACGGCAGGTTGTTCTTCGGCCCGGCGATCTCGAACTGCGCCACGGCGGCCTTCGCCCGCTCCACCGCCTCCTCGCGAGTGGCCCCGCTGACGATCAGCTTGGCCATCAGGCTGTCGTAGAACGGGGTGACCGTGTTGCCGGCGACGTAGCCGGAGTCGACCCGTACACCCTCGCCGGCGGGCTCGTTCCAGGTGGTGATCGCCCCCGGGCCGGGCAGGAAGCGCTTCGGGTCCTCGGCGTTGATCCGCAGCTCGATGGCGTGCCCGTGCGGGCTGAGCGCGTCCGGGTCGAAGGTCGGCGGCAGGCCGGCGGCCACCCGCAGCTGCTCCTCGACCAGGTCGATGCCGTAGACGTACTCGGTCACCGGGTGCTCGACCTGGAGCCGGGTGTTCATCTCCAGGAAGAAGAACTCGTTGGTGGCCGGATCGAGCAGGCACTCCACCGTGCCCGCGTTGCGGTAGTCGACCGCCTCGCCGGCCCGGACCGCGGCGGCGAGGAACCGCTCCCGCAGCTCCGGCGAGACCGCCGGGGACGGGGACTCCTCGACCAGCTTCTGGTTGCGCCGCTGCACCGAGCACTCGCGCTCGCCGAGGGCCACCACCCGACCGTCGGCCAGGCCGAGGATCTGCACCTCGACGTGGCGTACCCGGGGGAAGTAGCGCTCGATCAGCACCGAGCCGTCGCCGAACATCCGCTCGGCGAACGAGCGGACCTTGTCGTACTCGGTGCGCAGCGCCGCCTCGTCGTTGGCCACGCCCATGCCCATGCCGCCGCCACCCGCCGCGGCCTTGACCATCACCGGATAGCCGATCTCGGCTGCGGCGGCGACCGCCGCGGCCAGGTCGGCCGCCGGGTCGGTGGTGCCCGGCGCCACCGGTACCCCGGCCGCCGCCATCAGGTTCCGAGCATTGATCTTGTCGCCCATCGCGGTGATCGCGTCCGCGCCGGGCCCGACCCAGATCAGGCCGCTGGCCTCAACGGTACGGGCGAAGTCGGCGTTCTCCGACAGGAAGCCGTAGCCGGGGTGGATCGCCTGGGCGCCGGTGCTCTTGGCGGCGGCGAGGATCGCCTCCACGTTCCGGTAGCTCTGCGCCGGATTTGCCGGGCCGACGCAGACCGCCTGGTCCGCCTCGGTCACGAACGGCAGGCCGGCGTCGGCCTCCGAGTGCACCGCGACCGCCCGGATCCCGAGCCTCTGCGCGGTACGGATGACCCGCCGCGCGATCTCGCCGCGGTTGGCCACCAACAGCACTTCAATCATGTTCGGCAAGGAAGGGCCCCTTCTTGACGCCTCGTGCATAGCCGGGCCCTTCTTAACATGCGTTAAGGCGCGCGCGGCGTGTCAGGCCGGATCTGTGGGGGCCAGCAGGGCGGCGAGCGTCGCGCCCCGCAGCAGCTCGGCCCGGCGCCGGCGGTCCACCTCGCCGCCGAGGAACGGGGTGGAGTTCATCAGGCCGAAGGCCGCGTGCGCGAGCACCCGCGCCTCGCCGTCGGGCAGGCCCGGGTGCAGCGCGGTCAGCACGGTCACCCACTCCTCGACGTACAGCCGCTGGAGCCGGCGGATGCGGCGGCGCGGCTCGTCGGGGAGGCGGTCCAGCTCGTGCAGATGCAGGGCGATCACCGCCGGGTTGGCCAGCGCGAAGTCGACGTGGAAGTCGATCAGCGACTCCAGCGTGCCGCGCGGGCCGTCCGGGTGGTTGGCGGCGCGTTCCCGGCCGCCCGCGAGCAGCCCCTCACTGACCGGGATCAGCGCGGCGACCAGCATCGCCTCCTTGCCGGCGAAGTGGTGGTAGAGCGCCGGGCCGGTCACGCCGGCGGCCGCGCCGATGTCGTCCATCGACACGCCGTGGTAGCCGCGGGCGGCGAAGAGGCCGACCGCGATCTCCAGGATCTCGTCCTTCCGGGACCGGCGTCGGCCCGCACCCGTCGCGCCGTGCGCCGCGCCCCGCGCCTGCTGTTCCACCGCCACCGGGCCAGCCTAGACCTCACCCGCGACGGGGTGGAGTCTCGGTTACCCGTCAGTCGCCTCACACCGTGAGCCGCCCGCCGCACCGTTGATCGACACGCTCTGCGGCATGTCGCGGCCAGCGCCCGGCCGGAAGGCCCGCTCTGCGGCATGTCGCGGCCTCCGTCCGGTCGGGTCAGTCCTCCTCGATGCCATGCTCGGCGCGGATCTTCGCCGCCTCGGCCGGGCGGCCCTGGTCGTCGAGGGCGCGGGCCAGCAGCCAGGCGGCCTGGGTGGCCGGGCGGGAGCCGGTGGGCAGCCCGCCGAGCACCGGGCGCAGCAGCCGCTCGGCCTCCTCGGGTCGGCCGTCCCGCAGCAGCAGTTCCCCGGTGAAGACCTCGACCTGTGCCGCCTCGCCGAACGCCTCGATCGACCGAAGCCGCTCCGGCACGCCGGCCACCCGGTCCAGCGCGGCGGTCAGCCGGTCCTCGGCGGTCAGCACCCGGGCCACCGCGTCGGCGGCCATCGCCCGCTCGTACGTCACCACGGGCGGCTCGTCGGGCAGGCCGGCCAGCGCCCCGGCGGCCGCGTCGACCCGCTCGATCGCGGCCACCGCCGCCGGCAGGTCACCCGACCAGTGCAGGGCAAGCAACTCCCGCCGCCGGGCCCGCAGCTCGTCCACCGGGTGCCCGGCCAGCCGCCAGGCGGACGCCGCCGCCGCGAACTTCTGCGCCGCCACAGCGTCCCGGTCGGCGTCGTAGAGGATGCCGCCGGCGCCCTCCAGCACCTGCGCCCGGTGCGGGAGATTGTCCGGCCCGTCCAGGTTCTCCGCGAGCTGATCAAGCAGAGCGAGTGCCGCGTCGATCTCGCCGAGGCCCTGGTAGACGCCCGCCAGCAGGTGCCGGCACCGGTCGGCCTCGGCCTGCGCGCCGGCCCGGTCCAGCCCGAGCACCGCCTCCTCGGCCACCTCGGCGGCCTCGCCGAGTCGGCCGGCCACGTGGTAGGCGTTGGCCAATTCCCAGCGCAGCAGCGCGTCCCCCGGCAACCCCTGCTCGACGCAGAGGGTGACCGCCTCGGCGAGGTCCTCCACCGCCTCGCCGGCCCGGTCGGCGGCGAGCAGCGCCCGTCCCCGGGTGAGGCGTATCGGGAGTCGGGCGCGCGCCGGGGCGGACGCCAGCGCCTCATCGCACGCGGCCACGGCCTCGGCCGGGTCGTCCACCGAGCGGGCGTACGCCAGGCAGGCGGCGGTCAGCATCTCGCCGTCGCCCAGCTCCCGGGCGAGCCGGCGGGCCTGCGCCGCCGCCTCCCGGAACTCCTCGGCCCGCTCCAACTGCTCCAGCACGTGCGTGCGGTGCAGCGCCACCCGGCCGGCCAGCCAGGGGTCGACGTCGACATCGGCGGTGGCCCGGTCGAGCGCGTCCAGCGCGTCCGCCCACCGCTCCCGGTGCACGTGGGCCAGCGCGAGCCGGTCCCAGGCGGCGGCCCGCTCGCGCTGATCACCGTGGGCGGCGAGGTGCTCGGCCGACTCCCGGGCCAGGCCCAGCCCCTCCTCCGCGCCCTCCTCGGTGGTGCAGAGCAGCGCGCCCAGCCGGCCGGCCACCACCTGCGCCCGGAGCGGATCCGGCACCTCCCGCCAGGCGGCCAGTGCGGCCCGATTGGCCTCGATCGCCACGGCCACCTCATCGCCGTCCTGCTCGGACAGCTCGCCGGCGCGCAGCTCCAGCCGCCAGGCCCGGGTGACCGCCGGCAGTTCGGCGTCACCGTACCGCTCGTCGTACGCGCGCAGCGCGGCGACCAGTCCGTCCCGCCGGTGGGTACGCCAGCACTCGTCGGCCAGGGCCAGCAGCTCGTCGGCGCCGGCCTGGGCCGGCACGGTGATCGGCGCCGGGGCTTCGGGGGCCGGCCCGCCGGCCGGGGCGGCCGTCGACCCGCCGCTGCCCCCCGTCGAGCCGCCACTGCGTGGGGCGGGCACCGGCCGGCGGCGCAGGCTGGCGGAGAGCGGCAGGTGCTCGCCGACCGGCCCGGCCGTGAGCCGCCGGGCGATCAGCCCGGACTGGTGGGTGGTGCCGTTGCGCGCGTCGAAGCGCTCGGACAGCGCGGTGGCCGAGCCGGCCAGCTCGTCGGCGAGCGCGCCCGCCGGCACGTCGGCGGCCGGCCGGTCACCGGACGCCCGGCGGTGCACGGTCAGCTCGGCCGGCACCTGGCGCAGCGCCGCCGAGGCGGCGGCGGCGAAGTGCATGGCGGCGGCCGGGGTGGGTGCCCGGTCCAGCCAGTCGAGGTGCCGTTCGACCAGCTCCAGGGCGCGCGTCTCGTTGCCGGTCACGGTGCAGAACTCGACGTGGTCGGAGATCTCCCACAGGTCGGCGAGGCGCCCGCGCAGCCGCCGGTACGCCTCCCGGTGCGCGTTCCGCGCGGCGTCCGCCCGGCCGGTCTCCCAGTACGGCGTGAGCAGCGCGGTGAGGATCGCCTGCGGCTGCTCGGTGCAGCTCAGCCGGCCGGCGAGCACCGGCTCGGCCAGCGCCACCGCCTCGTCGTGCCGGCCGATCCGGGCCAGGTGCTCGACCTGGGTGGTCGGGTCGCAGCCGGCGCAGTCGGAGAGCGCGTCCCGGGGCGTGGTCAGCCAGCGGCGGTACCACTCCGCCGCCTCCTCCTCGGCGCCCAGGTGCGCGGCGACCAGGTAGCGGTGCTTGTGCACGGCCTGGAGCGTGTGGCCGGACTCGCGGTAGCGCCGTTCCATGTCGTCGAGCACCGCGTACGTCCGGTCCAGCGGCAGCTCGGGGAACTTCAGCATGGCGGTGACCATGTACTTGAAGAACCAGAGCAGCTGGTGGGTGTAGCGCTGGTGGTAGGGCTGCGGGTCGCGGTCGTACTCGGACAGGCACCAGGAGAAGGTGACGAAGGACTTCGCCGGCTCGCCGCCGTAGACGTACGCGGTGGTGCCGGTGATCCGGGCGGCGAAGGCGAGGTGCCGGTCGTCGCTCACGTCCGCCCGGCGCAGCAGCTGCTCCAGCGCGGCGATCTGCCCCGGGCCGTACGGCATGTTGTCGATCTCGTAGAGCATCCGCCAGAGGTCGTCGTCGCCCACGGCTCACTCCTGTCCGGGTACGGCCCGGCCGAGCAGGCCGAGGAAGGAACTGTTCAGCAGGGCGGCGTCCGCCGCCCGGATCGGATGGTGACCGAGCAGCAGGGCCTGCCCGTAGAGCGCCTCGACGGCCAGCCCGACCAGCTCCGGGTCGGTCAGCGTGGTGACCCGGCGGACCAGCGGGTTGCGGTGGTTGAGCACCAGTTGCGGCCGGTCCGGCGGGGCGGAGGCGGCCAGCGCGTCGAGCACCCCGCCCCACAGCTCGTCGGCCTTGTCGCGGCTGGCAGCGAGCTGGTCGTGGAACGCGGCCGAGCGGGAGACCAGGTAGAGCGCCGGCAGCGAGACCGGGTCGTACGCCCGGACCACCACCTCGCAGCCCAGCCGTGCCAGGGCCCGCTGTGCCCCGGCGAGGAACGGCCGCAGGGCCAGCTCGGTCTGCGGGTCGAGGATGTCGAAGCGGGTGGTGAGGTCGCTCGGCTCCAGCCGCTCGATCAGCACCGACCGGTCCACCGTGGGCAGCCGCTCGATCAGCTCGGTGTCGTACGTGTAACCGCCGTTGACCACCGCCAGGTCCTGCGCGGCCGCGACGGCGGCGAGCTGCCGGAACTCGTCGAGGCTGGCGGCGTAGCGGAGCACACCGTGCCGCTGACGGAACTCGGCGAGGGTGAGTGTGCCGACGTTGGTGTCCATCGGCCACCACTGGTCGACCAGGCGGAGCATCTCGTCGTCGTGCAGGGCGAGCGCCTTGACCCCGAGGTGGTGCACCTGGAGGAACTCGGCGAGCCGGCGCGGGTCGTGCGTGGCCAGCCGGACCAGCCAGCCGCGGACCTGGCCGCCGAGGGCCTCCCGGGTGGCGGTGAGCAGGGTGTCCTCGTAGAGCGCCTCGCGGCTGGCGGTGGGCCGCAGCTCGCTGGCGTCGACCACGCAGTGGGCGAAGAACGCCCAGTCGGGCAGCAGCCCGTCGGCGTGCTCGGTGAGCAGCATCCGCTTGAGGTAGACCCGGTGCCCGGCCCGGGCGGCCGGGTTCACCGGGGTGGGCAGGATGAAGGCCGCGCCGGTGAGGCCCGCCTCGGGCACCGACAGCGGCACCACGTCGAACGGGACGAAGCCGAGCATGCCGTGCGCGTACCGCTGGAGGGTGGCGCGGTCGACCGGCGCGCCCGGGGTGGTCGGCCACGGCGGCGGGCCGGCGGTGGTCGGGGTGTCGCCGACCCGGACGTCCACCGGCAGCAGGCTGCCGTAGAGGCGGGCGAGCTCCGTCACGGTGGGTACGCCGTACCACTGGTCGGCGTCGCGCCGGGGCACCAGCGTCACCGTGGTGCCGGGCTCGTCGCGGGCCTGCTCGGGCTCCGCGACCCGCACCGCGTAGCGCCCGTCGGACCAGCCCGTCCAGAGCACGGTGGGCTGGTCGGCGTGCCGGGTGACCACCCGGATCTCGTCGGCGACCAGGAAGCAGGAGAGCAGACCGATGCCGAACTGGCCGAGGAACTCGTGCCGGGAGAAGCCCAGCTCGTCGCGCTTCGAGCTGCGGCCGATGGTGGCCAGCAGCTCGTGCACCTGGGCCTCGGTCAGACCGATGCCGGTGTCGTGCACGCGCAGCGTGCCGTCACCGGTCAGCTCCGGCGGCTCGATCCGGACCCGGGCCGGGGCGTCCGGCTCGGCGGACCGGCGCGCGGTGATCGCGTCGACGGCGTTCTGGAGCAGCTCCCGCACGTAGACCCGTGGGCTGCCGTAGAGGTGATGACTGAGCAGGTCGACCACGCCACGGAGGTCGACCTGGAAGGTGCGGTCCAATCGTGCTCCCCGTTCGGATTCCGGCGCTCACGGTACCGGCCGCCGCCGGCACTGTCCGTCCCCCTTTCCGGCCGCTTGACCCTCGACCCGGTTCAGGCCGCAGGGTCCGTCGGCATGAGCGCTCCCGTACTCGGCCGGGACTACCGGCTGCTCTGGTCCGCCGCCGTCTCCTCCCGGTTCGGCGACACCCTGCGTACGCCGGCCCTGGCCCTGCTGGCCGCCACGCTGACCCGCGACCCCCGGGCGATCGCCGCGGTGACCGTCGCCGGGCAGCTCCCACCGCTGCTGCTCGGCCTGCTCGGCGGCGCGTACGCCGACCGCTGGGAACGCCGCCGGACGATGGCGTCGGTGGACGTGGCGCGGTCCGCCGTGGTGGGTGGCCTGGCCGTGCTGGTCGCCACCGGGCGGATCGGAGTGGCCGCCCTGGTGGGCGTCGCGTTCCTGCTCGCCAGCCTCGGCACGCTCTTCGACGCGGCCTCGTTCGCGCTGCTCCCGTCGCTGGTGCCGCCGGCCGCCCTACCGACCGCGAACGGCCGCCTCCAGGCCGGCACGGCGGTGGCCGGCGGCTTCCTCGGTGCCCCGCTGGCCGGTGTCCTCTTCGCCGCCGCGGCCGCCCTGCCCTTCACCGTCGACGCCCTCACCTTCGCCCTCGCCGCCCTCCTCGTCCTCGCCCTCCCCTCGTCCGGTGGTGGCGAAGCTTCCGGGCAGGCACCCGGCACCGAGGCGCGGAAGGACCCGGGGCGCGGGTCGGTGTGGCGGGAGGCGTGGGAGGGGGTGCGGTGGGTGCGGGGGGACCGGGTGTTGTGGGGGGTGACCGTGGCCACCGCGGGATCGAATCTGGCAATCAGCGGGGTGATGGCCGTGCTGGTGCTCTACGCGCTGACCGTGCTGCAGGTGCCGGCGGCCGCGTACGGGCTGTTCGCGGCCGGGGTGGTGGTGGGCGGCCTGGTCGGGGCGCTGGCGGCCGGCCGGATCGCGGCGCGGTTCGGCACCCTGCCCGCCCTGCGGGGAGTGCTGGTGTGGCAGACCCTGGCGCTGACCGGGTTCGCGGTGGCCCGGCACCCGCTGACCGGCGGGGTGGCGCTGGCCTGTTTCGCCGCCGGCACCACGGTCTGGAACAGCCTGTGGTCGGCGTACGGGCAGCGGAACGTGCCGCGGGAGCTGCTCGGCCGGGTCGGCGCGGCGCAGCGGATGGTCGGCCTGGCCAGCGCGCCGGTCGGTGCGGCGCTGGCCGGGTTCGCCGGCCAGGCGTACGGGGTGGCCCCGGTGGGCTGGGCGGCGGTCGGCGTCTTCGCCGTGGTCACCGCCGGGGCCTGGCGGACGCTACGCGGGGCGGGTTCCGCCGTCGAGCGCCGGACGGAGCCGGTCCCCCGTCCCTAGGCTGGGGCGGACGGGGGAAGAGGAGGGCGGGGTGACGCGGCACGACGACGCCGGTACGCGGCACCGGCAACGGCAGCTGGCAGCTGTGCTGCTCGTCGGGGCGGGCCTCTTCGACGCCCTCGCCGGGGTGGGTGACGTGGACGACGACCCGTACGTCGTGATCACCCCCGAGGGGATGTTCCACCTCGACGTCAGCGGCTGGATGTGGGCCCACCTGGTGACCGCGGTGCTGATGGTGGCGGCCGGGCTGCTGCTCTTCACCGGCCGCCGCTGGTCGATCCGGCTGGCGGCGGCGGCCGCGATCGTCGGCATCGGCATGCACCTGATCGTGCTCCCGTACCGGCCGCTCTGGGCGCTGATGGTGATCGGGCTGGCGGTGGCGGCACTGCGGCTGCTCTGGCGGTGCCGGTCGGCCCCCCGGCCCGGCGAGGTCAGCGCGGGCGACAGACCTTCCCGGTGAAGGCGGGGTCGTTCACGCCCCTGCTCCGCCAGACCGGGTTGAGGCTCAGCGGCAGCGGCGGGGCCTGCCAGGCGGCGGAGATCTCCTGGAGCAGGGCGTACCCGCGCTGCGGCTTGCTCACCGGCTGCCCGGCGAGGAAGTTCACCAGCCGCGCCTGGACCACCGGCCGGCCGAGCAGGCCGCCGTGCACCGCCGGCGTCTGGAAGACCGGCACGCCGCTGTACTCGCCCGGCGGCGCCTCGGTGGCGGTGGTGGTCGGCAGGAACGCCACGATCCGCACGCCGGGGACCGGGCACATCAGGTCGTTGCGGTAGAAGGGCGCGCCGTCCAGCAGCGATCGGACGAACGGCTCGTCCGGTCCGCTGCCGCTGTGCGCGAGGACGTCGGCGAGCCCGAACAGGACGCGCAGCTCCCATCCGGCGGCGATCCCCCAGCCGTGCGACGCGTCCTCGGGCGGGTAGTAGGACCGGCCGGCGTTGATCAGGGGGCTGAACATGGCCAGGGTGTCCACCGCCGGGTGCGGCCGCTCGGCCAGGTAGGTCCGGGCCACGATCGCCCCCTCGCTCTGCCCGACCAGCGCCACCGGCCGTCCGGTACGCCCGTGCAACAGCTGCACCTGGGTGTTCAGCAGCGCCACGCTGGAGGCGATCGACCGGTAGGTGTCCCGGGGCCCGAAGGAGAGCGGCCGGCCCTGCCCGTCCAGTCCCCGGTAGGAGAACCACTGCACGTTCGGGTCGGCGGCCGGCTCACCGCCGTACGCGCTGCCGTGCCCACCGAGAAAGATCACCGCGTGCCGGACGTCGCTCGGCAGCGGCCGGTCGAGCAGGGAGATCGCCGGCGCCTGCTTGGAGGTGCCGGGCACGGCGGCGAAGAACGGCTGCACCACCATCGGCACGACGAACGCGAGCAGGATGGCCAGTGGCGCGACCGGCACCCGGGCCCACCGGACCGGGCGACGCGGCAGCAGCGCGGCGGCCACGGTGCGCTGCCAGAGCAGCCCGTTGACCGCCCCGGCGAGGGCCGCCACCGGGGCGGTCCACCAGGCCGACACGGTCCAGACCACCGCGCCGCCGACGGTGAGGACCACGAAGTTCAGCAGCGACCAACCGACCAGCTCGATCGAGGGCAGCCCGCGCCACCAGGCGCCCTCGACGGCGGCCCGTTGCAGGAACGGCGCCAGCAGGAACAGCGGCAGCAGCGAGGCGAGCAGCAGCCAGGAGAGGGCGACCACCGAGGCCGCCAGGGAGAGCGCGGCCCATGGCGACACCACGACGCTGAGCACCGAGGTCAGCACCAGGTTCCGTACGAACAGCCAGCGGATGCCGGGCCGGGGCACCTGCCGGGGCCAGGCCAGCGCGACCAGTCCGGTGGTGAGCAGCGCCCGGAACGCGACCACCACCGCCAGACCGAGGACGAAGGTCGGCCACGAGTCGTGGTAGACCATGAGCCAGCGCAGGTCGTGGTAGGTGTCGTACGGCCAGACGGCGCTGACCTGCGGGGCCAGGCCCTCGGCCGCCCGGAAGCCGAAGCCGACCAGGATCGCGCCCTCGACAGCCGGGGGCAGGGCGGCCAGCACGAGCAGCGCGACGAAGCGGCTGTCCAGGCGGCCCACGCCCCCTCCCTCGGTTCCTCCGACGACTGCCCTTCCGCAGCCTGCCCGGATCAGGTGTGGCCTGGAGGGTCAACGCGGGATCACCGCCCGGTCGGGCTCGAAGCCGGCCAGCCGCAGGGCGATCCGCTGCCGCGCCGAGGGCAGCCGGGAGGCGGCCCGGAACAGCAGGTTCCGCAGCGGCCGGCCGGCGGGTGGCATCGTGGCGAGCCGGGTGAGCCGGTCGGCGAAGCCGACCACCTCCTCGGCGAGCGGGCGGCGGGCGGCCGCGTACCCGTCGAGGAGCGTCTCGGGGCGGCCGGCGAGCACCGCGGCGAGGGCGTCGCCGAGGGCGACCGCGTCGCGGAGCCCGAGGTTCATCCCCTGCCCGCCGGCGGGGCTGTGCACGTGACCGGCGTCCCCGGCGAGCAGGACCGGCCCGGCCCGGAACGACCCGGCGATCCGGTGGTGGATCCGGAACCGCGAGGCCCAGAGCAGCTCGGTGACCCGGTCCGGCTGCCGGACCGGCCCGCGCTCGTCGAGCAGTGCCTGGAACCGGGCCAGGTCCGGGTCGCGGGGCGCGTCGGCCACCGCGGCCACCAGCCGGACCGAGCCGTCCGGCAGCGGCGCCCAGACCAGCGGACCCTGCCGGTCGAGGAAGAGGGAGACCTCGTCGCGGGGCAGCGCGCTCGCCACCCGGACGTCGGCGAGCAGGAACGACTCGCCCGGGTCGTCGGCCGGCCCGCCGAAGTCGATGCCGGCCAGGTCGCGGACCGCGCTGTGCATGCCGTCCGCGCCGATCACCCACCGGGCCCGGACCGTCTCCCCGGAGGCGAATCGGGCGGTGGCACCGGCGCCGTCGAGGTCGAGCCCGGCCAGCTCGTACGGCCGCAGCACCCGTCCGCCGAGCGCGGTCAGCCGGTCGGCGAGCACCGCCTCGGTCTCCGCCTGGGACACCATCAGCGCGTACGGGTAGCGGGACGGCAGCCGGTCGAACGGCACGGTGAGCAGCACCCGATCGCGATCGCGGACGGTGAACCGGGACGACGGCAGACCGCGGGCGACGAGCGGGGCGGCGGCCCCGATCCGGTCCAGCACCTCCAGGGTGCCGGCGTGCACCACGGCGGCCCGGGAGGTGACCGGCGGCGCGGTCAGGCGGTCGACCACGGTGGCCCGTACTCCGTGGCGGGCCAGGGTGACGGCCGCGGCCAGGCCGGTCGGGCCGGCTCCCACCACGAGGACATCGGTGTGTTCGGGCAACATGGCCCACCTCCAAATGCCAACGATTGTTTGCCAACGCTTGTTGACCAGGCTAGGCGCGGGTCGACTTCGATGTCAACGCTTGTTGGCCTACAGTTGTGGGCATGACCGACACGGCACCCGGCACCCGCCGCTCGGACGCCACCCGGGCCGCCATCCTGCGCGCCGCCCGCGAGCGCTTCGCCGCCGACGGGTACGACCGCGCCACCATCCGGGCCATCGCCGCCGACGCCCGGATCGACCCGTCGATGGTGATGCGCTACTACGGCAGCAAGGAGGGACTCTTCGCGGCGGCGGCGGAGTTCGACCTGCGCCTGCCCGACCTGGGCGACGTGCCGCCCGATCGGCTCGGCGAGTTGCTGGTCCGGCACTTCCTCGACCGCTGGGAGGGTGACGAGACCCTCGCCGCGCTGGTCCGTACGGCCAGCACCAACCCCGGCGCCGCCGAGCGGATGCGGGCGATCTTCGCCGACCAACTCACCGCTGCGGTGACCCGGCTCGGCGGCGACCCCGCCGAGGCTCCCCGCCGGGCCGGACTGGTGGCCAGTCAGATCCTCGGGCTCGCGCTGACCCGGTACATCGTCCGCCTCCCGCCGGTGGTGGAGATGGCCGTCGACGACCTGACCCCCTGGATCGCCCCCACCGTCCAGCGTTATCTCACCGGCCGGTGACCGGCCCGAAATGCGGCAAGTCGCGGTGTCCCACCTCAGGAACACCGCGACTTGCCGCGAAATGCGCGCAGGCGACGCCGGCTCAGCCGGCCAGGCCGCCCGGCTGGTCGCCCTTGACGACGGGGGCGCGGACCAGGTTGCCCCACTCGGTCCACGAGCCGTCGTAGTTACGGACCTGCGGATAGCCGAGCAGGTGGTGCAGCACGAACCAGGTGTGGCTGGACCGCTCGCCGATCCGGCAGTACGCCACGATGTCGTCCGCCGGGCTCAGCCCGAGCTGGTCGGCGTAGATGGCGCGCAGCTCGTCGGCGGACCTGAAGGTGCCGTCGTCGTTCGCGGCCGACTTCCACGGCTTGCTCACCGCGCCCGGGATGTGGCCACCGCGCAGCGCGCCCTCCTGCGGGTAGTCCGGCATGTGCAGCATCTCGCCGGTGTACTCGCCGGGCGAGCGGACGTCGACCAGCGGCCGGCCGGCCGCGACGTGCGCCATGACCTGCTCGCGGTACGCCCGGATCGGCGTGTCGTTCCGCTCCGGCACCGGATACTCGGCGCGCGGCCGGGTCACCTTGTCCCGGGTCAGCTCCCGCCCCTCGGCGATCCACTTCTGCCGGCCGCCGTCCAGCAGTCGGACGTCCGGATGGCCGAAGAGGGAGAAGACCCAGAGGGCGTACGCGGCCCACCAGTTGAAGTTGTCGCCGTAGAAGACCACGGTGTCGTCCCGGCCGATGCCCTTCGCCGCGCACAGCTCGGCGAAGCTCTTCGCGTCCAGGTAGTCCCGGGTCACCTGGTCGTTCAGCTCGGTGTGCCAGTCGACCTTGACGGCACCGGGGATGTGGCCGGTGTCGTAGAGGAGCACGTCCTCGTCGGACTCGACCACCACGAGACCTTCGTCGCCCAGGTGCTCGGCCAGCCACTCCGTGGTGACCAGGCGCTGCGGGTCGGCGTACGACTGGAGACGGGGATTCGGATCACTCGGCACACGCATGATCCCCAAGTTACGCCCGATCCCGGACCGTCGACCGGACTGCCGGAAATCGGGTGCAGCGAATGTGGCGGGCCACACGTGACACGGGCGGAACCCGCCGACCACAGAGGATCGCCATGACCGTACGGCAGCAGACCGGGCCACCCCGGTCCGTGGCAGCACCGGTGGACTTCACCGAGTTCTACCAGGCCCACTTCCACCGGATCGCCGTGCAGCTCTACGCGTACCTGGGCGACCACGCCGAGGCGCAGGACCTGACCCAGGAGGCGTTCTGCCGGACGCTGGAACGCTGGCCCCGGATCAGCGGGTACGACGACCCGTCGGCGTTCGTCCGGCGGGTGGCCTGGAACCTGGCGACCAGCCGGCTGCGCCGGGTGCGTACCACCGTGCGGCACCTGGCGCGGCAGCGCGAGGAACACGTGCCGGGCCCACAACCCGACCGGGTCGCGCTGACCCGGGCGCTGGCCACCCTGCCCGCCAACCAACGTCGGGCGATCGTGCTGCACCACCTGGCCCAGCTGACCGTCGCCGAGATCGCCGAGCAGGTGGGTGCCCCCGAGGGCACGGTCCGGTCCTGGCTCTCCCGGGGCCGCGCCGCGCTGGCCGGCTACTTCACCGAGACCGGAACGGAGGACGGCCGTGCCTGAGACCGCCGTCGAGGAGATGTTCGCCGAGTTCGAAGCCGCAGCCCGGGACACCTTCCGGCCCCCGGGCGTACCCGAGGCGCAGCGCCGGGTCCGGGACCGCCGCCGCCACCGACGGGGGCTGCTGGCCGGCCTGACCGCGCTGCTGTTCGCCGGCTCGGCCGGCGGATACGCGGTCGCCCACCGGGGGGACCGGTCCGCGCCGCACCCCACCCCCACCGTCTCCCCCTCCCCGAACGGGAAGCTGACCGTGCGCGAGGTCATCCTTCCCGGCTTCCCCGGCAAGCTGAGGGACCTGCGGTTCGTCGACGGCCGGACCGGCTGGGCCCTCCTCGACACCTGCCCCGCGCCGGAGCCGGCCGCCGAGGGCTGCCGCCGTACTGTGGCGCGGACCACCGACGCGGGCGCCACCTGGCGGCCGACGAACGTGCCGGAGATCCCGCCGGGCTTCGTGCAACTGCTGCCCCGGAACGGCGAGCGGCTGACCCTGATGCTCGGCCGGCGGTACCTGGTCACCGTCGACGGGGGCGTCACGTGGACCAGCCAATCGGGGGAGTCGCCCGCCGAGGAGATCCTGCGTACCTTCTCCACCCCCGGCGGGCTGCGCCTCGGCTGCCCCAACGCGACCGGTGACATCCGCGGGCAGACCTGCCAGCGATGGAAGGTGCTGCGGCTCGACGGACGGCCGCTGCCGCACCAGCCGCCGGTGACGATACGGCCGGAGTCGGAAGGCGCCCTGGTCGAAGGCGCGGACGGGCGGCTCTGGCTCACCCTGGTCGAGCGGGACCAGCTGACCGTGGTGACCAGCGACGACCGGGGCGACAGCTGGCGAACGCTCCCGCCGGCCACGGGAGCCCGCCAGCTCACCGTCTCGCCGGACGGCCGCGAGGTCTGGCTGGTACGGACCGACCGGCCGAATCGGATGTGGCGGCTGGTCGGCGACCACTGGCGGGAGGGCCCCGCCCTGCCGGACGACGCGAGCCAGGTCACCGCGGTCGGGGCCGGTGTCCTGCTGGTCACCAGCTGGTACGGCGGGATCGGCTTCGTGGTCGACGGCCGCTACGTCGACATCCCGGAACTGCGCGACCTGCTGCGCGACGACCCCGAGCAGAGCCCCGGCCTCGCGGCACTCCCGGACGGCACGATTCAGGTCCTCTACCGCAACGTGCGGCTGCTCGGCACCGGCCGGGGTGCCGACCGTACCTGGATCGGGTTCTCCTGACGACCGCCCGCCCGGGCCCGGCCAACCGGCCGGGCCCGTGGCATCCGGCGCCGGCGACGATCAGGCGCGGCGGTGCACCAGCCGGCCCGCCACCACCGTCGCCAGGCAGGAGCCGTCGTCACCGAACACGGCCAGGTCGGCCCGACCGCCGACGACCAACGCCGGTGGCCGGGGACGGTCCAGCACCGCCAGGCCGTTGCGGGCGGCAGCGGCCCGCAGCGCCGGGTCGGTCAGGTGGGCGGCGGGCACGGCGCCCACCCCGAGCCGGAACAGGGCGTGGACCCGCTCGCGCGGGCTGGGCGCGGGCGGCAGCGGCCCGTCGTGCACGAGCGCCGGCTCGAGGGTCCCGGCCCACCGCCGCACCCGCACTCCGGGGTACGTCTCCGTCAGCTCGGCCAGGGGGGCGACGGCCTCGATCCGGTCGCCGGTCACCACGACCGCCCGGCCGGGTTGTGCCTCGTCCGCCGGGGTCAGCCGCAGCCGGTCGGCGGCGTGGATGGTGCGCACCGGTCAGTCGAGGGTGATCGGGCCGAGGGTCGGCCGCTTCGCGGTGACGAGGTCGCCGGAGGAGCGGCCGGTGAGCCGCCGCTTGATCCACGGGGCCAGGTGCTGGCCGGCCCAGCGCAGGTCGGCGGCGCGGGCGGCCAGCCACGGTGTCGACGCGGGGTGCGGCGGCACCAGCAGCCACTCCTCGTCGCAGCCCACGCTGAGCGCGGCGAGCACCTGCGCGGCGACCCGCCGGTGCCCGGCCGCCGACAGGTGCAGCCGGTCGGTGCTCCAGAGCAGCGGGTTGAGGTAGGTGTCGTCGGCGTACAGGTCGACCAGGATCGCGCCGTGCCGCTCGGCGACCTCGCCGACCACCCGGTTGAGCAGGTTCACCCGGGGGGCGACCAGCCGCTGCCCGGGCAGCCGGGCCATCACGTCGGCGAACCGGAAGAGGACCACGTCGGCGCCGCTCGCCCGCAGCTCGCCGATCACCCCGTCGAAGCGGGGGACGAAGGTGTCCGCGTCGAAGGTACGGCGCAGCACGTCGTTGCCGCCGGCCGCGAAGCTGATCAGGTCGGGCTTCATGGCCAGCGCCGCCGGCACCTGCTCGGCGACGATGTTCGGGAACAGACGGCCCCGGATCGCCAGGTTGGCGTACCCGAAGTCGGGGCCGGCCTCGGCGGCGAGCCGGGTGGCGACCAGGTCCGCCCAGCCGCGGTAGCTCCCGTCCGGATACGCGTCGTCCATGCCCTCGGTGAAGCTGTCACCCACCGCCACGTAGCTGCGCCAGCGCACTGCGCCTCCCTTGACGTCCCCGGCAGAACTGCGTCGTTCAGTCTGTCATCGCACCCGGTGTCACCGACCGCCCCCGGCGTACGACGTGGCGGAGGTCATCGACGGGGCAGCTTCCGTCGCACCGACCATGAATGATGTTGGCCGGCTGCGCTGACCCGAACAGTGCGCACGAAAAGGGGCGGACCACCCACCGGTGGTCCGCCCCGTCTCTTCGTCTCAGGTCAGGCCGCGTACGCCAGCAGGGTCAGGTCCTGCACCGCGGCCGGCTCCTCGACCGTGCCGACCGGCTTGAAGTCCGCGTCGAGGACGGTGATCCCGGTCGCCCGCTTCACGATGACCTTGTTGTCGGCAGTGAACAGGATGCTGCGCACCTGGCCCGCGCCGGACAGCTCGACCACCTTGCTGGTGGTGGTGTCGATGACGGCGAAGCTGGCGTCGACCCGGGACGGGTCGGTGCCGTTCCAGCCGATGGCGACGTACCGGCCGTCCATCGAGACGCTGCGGGCCTGCCAGCCGTCGTGCTTCGCGGCCTCGTCCTTCGACGGGGTGTAGTGGTACTTGCGCAGGTCCTTTCCGTCGGCCACGTACGGCCCGCCCTCGCCGTCGGCCGCCAGCCACTTCCCGTCGGCCGACCAGCACAGGGCCGTCGCCTGTCCCGGGTCGCCGTTGACCGGCTTGCCGGCCACCATGTCCATCAGCACCCAAAGCTGGCCCCGGTGCACCATCAGCCGGTCACCGCCCTGCCAGACCAGCGCGCGCGGGCCGAGGCAGTTGATCCCCTTGCCCAAGGCCCGTCGCTGCGAGCCGTCGATCGCCGCGGTCATCAGGGTGCCGCTGTCGTCGCCGTTCTGCACCCAGGCGATCCGCTTGCCGTCCGGGGAGACGGTGATGGTGTTCTCGGTGCAGGAGCCGGAGCCGAACGGGATCCGCGCGGTCACCTTGTCCGTGTCGCCCTGGACAGCGTGGATGCTGGCCTCCTTGCCGCTCGTCCCCAGGTAGTAGCGGGTGCCGGCGAGCGCCGGGGTGTCGGAGTTGCTGACCGGGGCCGCGCTGGTGACGGCGGCCGGCGCGGTGGAGGTGGCGGCGGCGGTGGGGGTCTCGGTCTTGTTCCCGCCGCAGGCGCTCAGGCCCACCGCCGCGAGCGCGGCGGCCGACAGGGCCACGACGCGCCGGAGGGTACGGAGACGAGCGGTGCGGGCGGCGGGGGCGGCGACGGCGAAAACGTTCATGGTTCCTGTCCTTGGGGGTGGCGGTGCATCGGTTTGACGCACTCCCAGACGTCAGGTTCTGAATGGAGGGTTGCCGCCTCGCTGAGAAATTTTTCGACGCCTGTTCAGCGATACGCGACAGGCCCCCGACACCGAGGTGCCGAGGGCCTGTTGAGGGCGAGAAAGCTCAGGTCAGGGCACGTACGCCAGCAGCCGCTGGCCGCGCACGGACGCCGGCTCGGTGACGGTCCCGAGCTGCTGGAAGTCCCCGTCGAGCACGGTCAGGGTCTTGTCCCGCTGGACGATCACCTTGCCGTCGAGGGTGAACAGGATGCTGCGCACCGTGCCGGAGCCGGGCAGGTCGACCAGCTTGCTGGTGGTGACGTCGACGACCGCGAAGCTGCCGTCGACGCGGGACGGGTCGGTGCCGACCCAGCCGACGGCGACGTACCGGCCGTCCATCGAGACGCTGCGCGGCTGCCAGCCGTCGTGCTTCGTCGCCTCGTCCTTGGGCGGCGTGAAGGTGTACTGGCGCACCTCGCCCTTGCCGGTCACCCAGTGCTTGCTGGTGTCGGAGTCGGTGGACGCCAACCACGTCCCGTCGGCGGACCAGCACCGGTCGGTCTCGAGACCCGGGTCGCCGTTGTGCGGCTTGCCGGCCACCATGTCCATGAGCAGCGAGCGGGTGCCGGTGTTGGCCATCAGCAGGTCACCGCCCTGCCAGACCAGTGGCCGGGGTCCGAGGCAGATGATGCCGGTGGCGACGGTCCGCTGCCGGGTGCCGTCGATCCGGGAGGTGACGAGCGTGCCGTTCATCCCGTCGGCGTTGGCGCCCTGCACCCAGGCCAGCCGCTTGCCGTCCGGGGAGATGGTGATCGAGTTGGCGATGCAGTCGTCCTTGCCCAACGGCACGACGTTCACCTCGTGCCGCCCGCTACGGACCACGTGGATGCGGGCGTCGTTGTCGGTGAGTTCCAGGTAGTAGCGGGTGCCGCCGAGGACGGCCGGCCTGGCCGGCGGGGTGCTGTGGCTCGTGCTCGGCGAGGCGGTGGCGGACGTCTCGGGGGTGGGGGTGACCTCGACCGGCGGCGCGCTGCTGGTGACCGAGGTGGCGGGGGCGGGCAGGTTCGCCTGCCCGTTCGGCCGGATCGCCAGGGCGGTGCCGGTCGCCGCGGCGATCATCACCAGGGCGGCGACCGAGGTGGTGACGGTCCGCTGGATGCCGATCCGGCGGGACGTACGCAGGGCGCGGTCCCGCAGGTCGACCGGAGTGACCTCGTCGGCCAGTCCGGCCAGGTCGAACCGGAGACGGTCCTCGTTCATCGGGCGCTCCCTTCCATGACGTACAGCTCGGCGAGTTCCGGGGCGACGGTGCGCAACTTGGCCAGGGCCTTCGAGGTCTGGCTCTTGACGGTGCCGACGGTCACGCCGAGCAGATCGGCGGCCTCGACCTCGGTGCGGTCCTCGAAGAACCGCAGGACCAGCACGGCCCGCTGCTTGGCGGAGAGCTTGGCCAGCGCGGCCCGCAGGGTGAGCCGCAGCGTGGTCTGGTGGGCGTGGTCGGGGGCCGAGTCGCCTCCGCGCGGCTCGGGCATGTCGCCCGGCATCGACTCGGCCACCCGGCGGCGCCGCCACCAGGACACCTGCAGGTGGTACATGATCTTCCGGGTGTACGCCTCGGCGTTGCCGCTCTCGTGCAGCCGGTTCCACGCGCGGTGGGTGCGGGCGAGAGCGGACTGGACGAGATCCTCGGCCAGGTGCTGGTCACCGGTCAGCAGGTAGGCCGAGCGCAGCAGCGCGGGGGTACGGGTTCGTACGAACGAGTCGAACTCACTCAGGAGAGGGTCCACACGAGCCGATCCTTAGGGGTCAGGTGGTGCATCAGCGTGACGCCACCCAAGACGCCACCCTTCCGCGCCATGGTTGCCGATGGGGGTCAATGATTTTCGGTGATGCTTTTTCCGGTACGGCCCCCAGGCCACGAACCGCTCGAACAGCTCGCGTGGCGTCGGCCCGTCGTGCTGGCGAGGTGGGAGAGCGTCCGCAGCACCCAGGGCGACTGTGTCGAGGTGGCCGACAACCTGCCCGACGTCGTCGGCGTACGCGACCGCAAGGACCCCACCGGCCCGGTCCTCACCTTCACCCCCACCGCCTGGCGCAGCTTCATCCAGCACAGAGAGCGCCACTGACCGCGTGTGGTCAGAGGAACAGGCAGAACGGGTGACCGGCCGGGTCCAGGTGCACCCGTACATCCGCCTGGGGTTGGAAATCCGCCACGGTGGCGCCGGCGGCGACCGCGTGGGCCGATGCGGCATCAAGGTCGTCCACCTTGATGTCGAGGTGGGCCATCATCTGCGGCTCGCCGGGGCCGGCCGGCCAGACCGGACGCACATGGTTCGGCTCGGTCTGGAACGAGAGCCCGGCACCGCCCTCCGGCGCGACCAGGGTGACCCAGTCCGGCTCGTCGTCCCGGCGTGACCAGCCGAGCAACCGTTCGTAGAACGCGGCCAGCTTCCGGGCATCCGGCCCACCCAGCACGGTCGCCGCCAGCATCAACCGGGGTGTCTCTCCCATTCCCTCCACGTACCCCGCGGACCCTCAGGAGCCACTCGTAATGCGGCAGGTCGTGCTGTCCCGATCGTCGGATGCCCCGACCTGCCGCAGTGCGAGTGGATCAAGCGGCGAAGCGGCGGCGCGCGGGCGAATAGGATCGCCTGACCCGGCGGGCCGGTCGTACGCTGCGGCAATGCTGCTGCGTACGTCGACTCTGCTGCTCCGGACCCTGCGCGAGGACCCGGCCGACGCGGAGGTGCCGAGCCACCGGCTCCTGCTCCGCGCCGGCTACGTCCGCCGCGCCGCCCCGGGCGGCTACACCTGGCTGCCGCTGGGCAAGCTGGTGCTGGACCGGATCACCGAGATCGTCCGCGCCGAGATGGTGGCGATCGGCGACCAGGAGGTGCACTTCCCGGCGCTGCTCCCGGCCGAGCCGTACCGGACCAGCGGGCGGTGGACGGAGTACGGCGACGACATCTTCACCTTCGAGGATCGGAAGGGCGCCCCGCACCTGCTCGCCCCGACCCACGAGGAGATGGCCGCGCTGCTGGTGAAGGATCTCTTCACCTCCTACCGGGACTTCCCGGTGACCCTCTTCCAGATCCAGACGAAGTTCCGGGACGAGGCCCGACCCCGGGCCGGCCTGCTGCGCGGGCGCGAGTTCCTGATGAAGGACGCGTACTCCTTCGACCTGGACGAGGTCGGACTGCAGGAGGCCTACGACCGGCACCGGGCGGCCTACGAAAAGGTCTTCACGCGGCTCGGGCTGGACTTCACGGTGGTGCACGCGATGTCCGGGGCGATGGGCGGCTCGGCGTCGGAGGAGTTCCTGGCCGCCACCCCGGCCGGCGAGGACACCTTCGTCGGCTGCACCGCCTGCGACTACGCCGCCAACACGGAGGCGGTGGTGACCCGCGCCCCGGCCGCCGGGGACCCCGACGCCCACCCGGCAACCGAGGCGTACGACACCCCGGAGACGCCCACCATCGCGTCCCTGGTCGAGCTGGCCAATGCCCGCGCGCTCGCCGGCCGGACGGACTGGACCGCCGCCGACACCCTGAAGAACGTGGTGCTGACCGTCCGCCGGCCCGGGGCCGAGCAGGCGGAACTGCTGGTCATCGGGCTGCCCGGCGACCGGGAGGTGGACCTGAAGCGGGTCGAGGCAGCGCTGCACCCCGCCACGGTCGCGGTCTTCGACGACTGGCCGGCCCACCCCGAGCTGGTCCGCGGCTACCTCGGGCCGCAGGTCCTCGCCAAGCACGGCGTCCGCTACCTGGTCGACCCGCGGGTGGTCGCCGGCACCAGCTGGCTGACCGGCGCCAACGAGCCGGGCCGGCACGCCACCAACGTGGTCTGTGGGCGGGACTTCACCCCGGACGGCACGATCGAGGCGGCCGAGGTACGCCCCGGCGACCCCTGCCCGGCCTGCGGTGACGGCGAGCTGACCATGCGCCGGGGCATCGAGGTGGGGCACATCTTCCAGCTCGGCCGCCGGTTCACCGACGCCTTCGCGGTCGACGTGCTCGGCCCCGAGGGAAAGCCGGTCCGGCCCACCATGGGCTGCTACGGCATCGGCGTCTCCCGGCTCGTCGCGTCGATCGCCGAACAGCACCACGACGACCGGGGGCTGGTCTGGCCGGCGGCGGTCGCGCCGTGCGACGTACACCTGATCGCCGCGGGGAAGGGGCCGCAGCTCGACGCGGCGCTCGACCTCGGCGGACGCCTCGCCGAGGCGGGCCTGCGGGTGCTGGTCGACGACCGGACCAACGTGTCCGCCGGGGTGAAGTTCACCGACGCCGAGCTGATCGGCATCCCGCGCGCCGTCGTGGTCGGCCGCCGGCTGGCGGAGGGGTACGTCGAGCTGCGCGACCGGGCCGCCGGCGAGCGGATCGAACTGCCGGTGGCGGGTCTGGTCGAGCGGCTGCGCGACGAGGTGGGCGCGACGCGCCGCGACGGGGTGTAGCGGACGCCCGACGGGGTACCGCCTCAGGATCGATCGAAGGCGTTTTCGGAGGCTCTCATGTACCGGGTCAGCGATGTGATGACGAAACAGGTGGTCTATCTGCCGGCGGAGACTCCGCTGGACGAGGCGGCCAGGGTGATGAAGGAGTCGGACATCGGCGACGTGGTGGTCACCGACGGCGCCACCCTCGCCGGCATGCTGACCGACCGCGACATCGTGGTGCGGGCGGTCGCCGAGCGGGCCGATCCGGCGAACACCACGATCGGCTCGATCGTCACCCGCGAGGTGGTGATGATCGAGCAGCACTCGACCGCGAGCGAGGCGGCCGCGTTGATGCGCGAGCGCAACATCCGGCGGGTGCTGGTCTGCGACAACGACCGCAAGCTGGTCGGCATCGTCTCCCTCGGCGACCTGGCCATGCAGCTCGACCCCAACTCCGCCCTCAGCGACATCAGCGAGGCCGCACCGAACATGTGATCCGCCCGACCCGGTGCCCTCTCCGCTGACCCCGGAGGGCACCGGGTCTCCGGCGGTAGCCTGGCGGTCATGTCCGAGATGCCGAGCAAGCTGGCCGAGATCGTCGACGAGTTCGCCGCCGCACCGCGTGACGTGGTGCTGGAGATGCTGCTGGAGTTCGCCGACGTGATCCCGCCCCTGCCCGAGGGAGTGGACCGGGCCGAGCTGGAGCAGGTCCCGGAGTGCCAGACTGCGTTCTTCCTGCGGGCCGAGGTGAACCCGGACAAGACGGTGAGCACGATCTTCGACTGCCCGCCGGAGGCGCCCACCACCCGCGCGTTCGCCGGCATCCTGGCCGAGGGGCTGGCCGGGGCGAGCGCCGACGAGGTGCTGGCCGTTCCGGACGACCTCTACCAGCGGATGGGGCTGGCCCAGGCGATCAGCCCGCTCCGCGTACGCGGCGGCACGGCGATCCTGGCCCGGCTGAAGCGCCAGGTCCGGGAACAGATCTCCTGATCGACGGGTTGTCGCTGGTCATGGAGATCGAGATCTACGCCGACGTGGTGTGCCCCTGGTGCTGGATCGGCAAGCGCCGGCTGGAGCAGGCGTTGGAGTCGTACGACGGTGAGGTCACGGTCCGGTTCCGGCCGTTCCAGCTCGACCCGACGCCGGTGGCCGAGCCGAAGCCGCTGATCGAGGCGCTGGGCGCGAAGTTCGGCGGCCGGGAGCGGGCCGAGGGGATGGCCGCCCACGTCACCCAGGTCGCCGCCAGCGCGGGGATCGACATGCACTTCGACCGCGCGGTCGCCGCCAACACCTTCGAGGCGCACCGCCTCGTCCGGTTCGCCGCCGAGCGGAGCCGGGCCGCCGAGCTGGTGGAGCGGCTCTACCGGGCGCACTTCCAGGACGGGATCGACGTCGGGTCGAAGGACGCCCTGGTCAAGCTCGCCGCCGAGGTCGGCCTGGACGAGACCGAGGCCCGGGACTATCTGGAGTCGAACCTCGGCCGGCGCGAGGTGGCCGCCGACCTGTCGGCCGCGCACCAGCTCGGCGTCTCCAGCGTGCCGACCTTCGTGCTCGCCGGGAAGTACGCCGTCACCGGCGCTCAGGAGCCGGAGACCCTGCTCGCCGCCCTGCGCGAGGTGGAGCAGCGCGAATCCGCCGCGTGATGTTTCACGTGGAACAAGATCGATGCGAGTGAGGGCCTAGGCGGGCCTGGCCAGGTCCTCCACCACCGTTGCTCCGGGCAGCGCGCCGAGTGCCGGCCCGGGCAACGCGATCTTGCTGTGCCGTACGCCCGACCCGATGATCACGCGTGGCGTGGCGATCACCCGCGAGTCGACCAGGATCGGCCACTCCTCCGGCAGGCCGATCGGGGTGATCCCGCCATACTCCATCCCGGTCAGCTCGACCGCGTCGGCCATCGGCGCGAAGCTCGCCTTGCGCACGTCGAGCATCCGGCGGACCACACCGTTCACGTCGGCCCGGGTGGTGGCCAGCACCACGCAGGCCGCGTACCGGGTCTCGCCACCCCGCTTGCCGGCGACCACCACACAGTTCGCCGACTCCTCCAGCCCCACCTCGTACGCCGCGCAGAACGCCGCCGTGTCGGCCAGCTCGGCGTCGATCGGGGCGACCAGCACGTCGTCGACGTCCACCGGCGCCTCGTCCGGCCACTGTTCGACCACGGCGGCGACCGGCGCGGCCAGCAGGTCCAGTCGGGTACGGGCAGGCTCGGTCTTCAGCGTCCCCATCACGGGTGCGATCCTCGCACCCACCGCCGGCCGCCGCTCGGTGACGGGGCCGCCATGCCCACCACGCGGACGCGCGCCCGGCTCAATTCTTGTTGGACAGGAACGCGTTCTCGCGGTGGAACTCCTGGTCGTGGGCGGCGGCGAGCTGCGCCCGGCGCAGCGCCTCAGGGCGGTTCGCCTCGGCGTCCTCGATGCCGTGCCGGACACCCACCCGGATCACGCCGTAGAGGAAGACGAAGCCGGCAACGTAGAGGACCACCGTGGTGACGAAAACCAGCATGCGGCCACGGTAGGGCGACCCGGAACCGCAAAAGGTTTCATTTCCGGCCGGTTCCCCCGTACGTGTCGGCGAGGTGGTCCGCCCAGGTGCGGGCGCCGGTCGGGGTGACGTTGGTGGTGAGCCCGCCGGCGCGCAGCGTCCGGCCGAGCCGCCCCGGGATCCTCTCCGTGCCCTCCGATCGGACGGGGCGGCGGCACGGATCGTGACGAACCGCGTCGACCAGCGCCGCCTCCGCCGATCATCACCGGCCGGGTCAGGCCGTGTGCGCCGGGCGGACCACCACCCGGCCCGCGAGCAGCAGGCCGAGCAGTGCGCAGCCGGCCGCCACGGCCAGGGTGACCGCGTAGTTCGCCGGGCCGGGGGCGGCGCCGGCGGCCAGCACCGCGCCGGTCAGCGCCAGCACGGTGGCGACCGAGAGCGAATCGCCCAGCTGCAACGCGGAGCTGTTCCGGCCCTGCTCGGCCGGGGCCGACAGGGCCAGGGTGAGGACGGACAGGGACGGGAAGAGCAGGCCCATGCCGAGACCCGCCACCATCCACGAGAGCACCGCGAGGGCCACCGGCACGCCGGGCAGCACGGCCAGCGTGACGCCTGCCGTACCGGTCGCGACGCAGGCCAGGCCGGCCCGGGGCAGGGTGGCGGCGGACCGCGGCGGGTCGAGCCGGCCCTGGATCCAGGAACCCACCGACCAGGAGAGCGCCCCGACGGTCAGTACCAGCCCGGCCGCGGTCGGGGAGAAGCCCCGCTCCCGGGAGAGCATCAGCGGGATCACCACCTCCGCCCCGGCGAACGCCGCCGAACCGAGTCCCCGCAGGCCGATCACCGTGGGCAGCCCGCGGGCGGCCCGCAGGAAGCCGGGCGGCAGCAGGTGCGGCACGCAGGCCAGCAGCCCGGCCAGCGCCACCGCGGCCAGGCCGATTGCGAGCACGCCGCGCTGCTGCCCCCCGTAGTGCAGCAGTGCGGCGCTCGCCCCGGCCCCGCAGGCCCAGACGATCCGGGCCACCGCGCCGGCCGGCGGCGGGACCCGGGTCGCCGTAGCCAGCGAGCGCAGCCCCGGCTGGATGAGCAGCGCCGCCGGCACCGCCACCACCGGCACCGCGAGGAAGACCCAGCGCCAGCCCAGGTGCTCCACCATCAGGCCGGCCACCGCCGGGCCGACCAGCGACGGCACCACCCAGGCCGCCGCGAACGCGGCGAAGATCCGGCGGCGCAGCTCCTCCGGGTACGCCTGCCCGACGATCACGTACAGCGCGACGGAGAGCAGCCCGGAGCCGAAGCCTTGCACCACCCGACCGACGACGAGCACCCCCATGGTCGGGGCGACGCCGGCCACGGCGAGCCCGGCCACGAACCAGGCGACCCCGTGCCACATCGGCGCGCGTGGCCCCCGCGCGTCGCACCAGATGCCGGAGAGCACCATCGCCACCACGCCGGACGCGAACGGGCCGGCGAAGGCGAGCGCGTACAGGGCCAGCCCGTCCAGGCTGCGGGCGACCGTGGGCATCGCCGTGCCGACCGCGAGGGCCTCGAAGGCGAGCAGCGACACCAGGGCGACGCTGCCCACGGTCATCGCCCGCAGGGACGGGGCGAACAGGTGGACGGTTGGGGCCGCCGGCGCGGCGGTGGCGGTCGACATGGCTCAAGTCTCGGATCTCAACCCGGATTGAGGTCAACGGTGAGCCCCGTCTCGTCAGGCCGACTCCAGCGCCTCGCCCACGCCCTTCACCACGCCGGAGAGATGCTGGTCGGCCAGCAGGTGCCCGGCGGTGATCACCAGGGCCATCGGCCACTCGATCACCTTGAGCGCGGCGAGCACACCCAGCCCCGCGTAGTAGGCGACCTTGTCCGGCGGGGGCACCGCCACCTCGCCCAGCATCGGGATCTCCATCCGGCGGCTGTACGTCCTGATCGCCTCGCGTCCCCCACTGAGGCTCCGCGTCAGATTGCTCATCTCCGCCTCCCCGGTTCCGACGACCACCGCGACGTCGAGCGGCATTCCACCGGCGATCGGGTCCATGCCCCGGTCAGCGGGGAAACTTCCCCTGCCCAAGGGGCATAACGGACGCCACGCCGGGAAGTCGGGCCGCCGGACGGAACGCGGGAGGCGACGATGGCGTACGGCTGCGACGGGCGCACCGGGGAGCGGGGCCGGCTGCTCGGCCTTACGACTCGATGACGTCGCTGGGCCGGTACGCCGGCCTCCTGTTGTCGCCGGCCGCCCTGCCGGACGCCGTCGCTCGGGTCGCCCGTACCGTCGCCACCGCCGTGCCGGACGCGGCCCGGGGCGCGGCCTCGGCGGCGTCGGAGGCCGCCCCCCACTCGCTCGGTGAGGCGGCGGGGAGCGCGGGCGCGGCGGCCGCCCGGCTGGCCCGGCTCGCCGGGTTGACCCGACGGCGGGTCTGGACCCGGGACGGCCGGCACCACATCGAGGTGCACGGCGTCTGCCAGAACGGCGGGGACCGGCTGGCCCGGCAGGTCGAGGAGGCGCTGGAACGGATGCCCGGGGTGGCCTGGGCCCGGGTGAACGCGCCCTCCGGCCGGGTGATCGTCTCGGTCGAGGAGCCGCGGCCGAAGCTGCGCGACCTGATCGCCACCGTCGCGCGTACCGAGCGGGTCTGCCCGCACGAGCCGGACCCGGAGATCCCGCCGCCGCACCCGCCCGAGGAGGGCCCGCGTACGCCCCGCACGCTGGGCGCGCTGGTCTCGGACGGGCTCGGCCTGACCATCTCGGCGGCCACCCGGATCCTGCCGTTCGCCCCGGTCCCGGCGGAGGTCGCCGGTTTCCTCGCCGCGATCGACCTGCACCCGAAGCTGCACGCGCTCGCCGACCGGGGGCTGCGCGCCGACCCCCGCGCCGACGTGCTCTTTCCGCTCGCCGAGGCGGTCGTGCAGGGCCTCACCGGCGGCTGGGCGGGCATCGTGCTGGACGGCGCGCAGCGCGTGGTGCAGTGGGGTGAGGCGCGGGCCCAGCTCGCCGCCTGGTCCAGGGCCGAGCCGAGGCTGACCGGCACCCCGGAACGGGCCGTTGCCCGGGTGCGCGACGGCGAACGTCCCGGCCCGGCCCCCGACGGCCCGGCCGAACGGTACATCTCCCGGGTCCTCGCCGCCGGCGCGGCCGCCGGAGCGGCGGCGGTGCCGGTGGTCGGCCCGAAGCGGGCCGCGGCGCTGACCCTCTCCGCCCTGCCCAAGGCGCCGGGCAGCGGGCGCGAGGGGTACGCCGCCCAGCTCGGCCGGATGCTGGCTCGGCGCGGCGTCATCGCCATGAACCGCAGCGTGCTGCGCGAGCTGGACCGGATCGACACGGTGCTACTGGACACCCGGGTGCTCGGCTCGGACCGGGGGGTGCTGGCCGACCTGGCGCCGCTGCCGGGCGCGGACACCGGGCAGGTCGCCGCCCGGGCCTTCGCCCTCTTCGACCCCGCCGACCCCGACGGGGTACGGCTGGCCGACGGCTGGCGGCTCGGACCACTGGACCGGATCGACGCCGAGGACCCCGGCGACACCGAGGACAGCCGACGGCTCCGCGCCGACGGCGGACAGCTGCTCGGCCTGGCCGACGGCGGCCGGCTCACCGCCGTACTGCGGGTGGAACCGGAGCCGGCGCCCGGCGTGGACGCGCTGCCGACCGCCATCCGCCAGGCCGGGCTGCGGCTCGTGGTGGCCGGCCACGACGACCGCCGGTACGGCTTCGCCGACGCCCTGCTGCCCGGCGGGCCCGACCTCGCCGACTCGGTACGCGCCCTGCAACGGGAGGGCGCGGTGGTGCTGGTGGTCTCCGGTGACCGGGCCGCGCTCGGCGCCGCCGACTGCGGGGTCGGCGTCTCCGCCCCGGACGACCTTCCGCCCTGGGGCGCGCACCTGCTGGTCGGCGACGACCTGCGGATCCCCGCGTTGCTGATCGACGCGACCGGGGTGGCCCGCCGGATGACCCGGCAGAACATCCGGCTCGCCATGGCCGGCAGCGGGCTGGGCGCGCTGGGCGCGTTCACCGCCGACCGGCAGCAGCTTCCCCGCCGCTCCCTCGCCGCGGTCAACGGTGCTGCCGCGCTCGCCTTCGCGCACGGCGTTTGGCGGGCCCACCGGCTGCCGGACCGGACCCGCACCCCGGTGCCGGCGCTGACCGCGTGGCACCTGATGCCGGTGTCGACCGTGCTCGGCCAGCTCGGCACCGACCGGAACGGGTTGACCAGGGAGGAGGCGGCCCGCCGTCGACGGGCGACGACCGGGGACCACGGCGGCCCGACCGGGCTGCTCCGGGCGTTCGTGGAGGAGCTGTCGAACCCGCT
Organism: Micromonospora sp. NPDC051924; assembly: GCF_055586005.1. Classification (NCBI taxonomy): domain Bacteria; kingdom Bacillati; phylum Actinomycetota; class Actinomycetes; order Micromonosporales; family Micromonosporaceae; genus Micromonospora; species Micromonospora sp. NPDC051924. Next base: position 200,372 of record NZ_JBVJJA010000005.1, on the reverse strand, counting down.
CACCCCGGTGCTCGCCGCCGGCGCGGTGCTCTCCGCCGCGTTCGGCTCGCTGGTCGACGCGGGCCTGGTCGGTGGCGTGGTGGGCGGGTCCGCGCTGGTCGGGGCGGTGCACCAGCGCAACACGGAACGCTCCCTGGCCGAGCTGCTGTCCCGCTCGGCGGTGACCGCGCGGGTGCTCCGCGACGGCGTCGAGCAGGTGCTGCCCGCCGAGGACCTGGTGGCCGGGGACGTGGTCACGGTGGGCCCCGGCGACGCCATTCCGGCCGACTGCCGCATCCTCACCTCGGACGGGCTGGAGGCGGACGAGTCGTCCCTGACCGGGGAGTCGCTGCCGGTGGCCAAGGCGCCCGACCCGGTGGTGGCGCCGGCCGTCGCCGAACGGCACTCGATGCTGTACGAGGGCACCACCGTCGCCGCCGGTCACGGCACCGCCGTCGTGGTGGCGACCGGGGAGGAGACCGAGGCGGGGCGGAGCCTCGCGCTGGCCCGGCAGGCCCCGCCGGCCAGCGGCGTGGAGGCGCGGCTCGGCAAGCTGACCAACGCCGCCGTGCCGCTGGCGGCCGGCTCGGCGATCGCGGTGGCCGGGGCGGGACTGCTCCGGGGCGTACCCCTGGCGGAGACGGCGGCGACCGCCGCGAACCTGGCCGTGGCCTCGGTGCCGGAGGGGCTGCCGTTCCTGGTCAGCGCCGCGCAGCTGGCGGCGGCTCGGCGACTGGCCGAGCACGGCGCGCTGGTCCGCAACCCGCGGACCATCGAGGCGCTGGGCCGGGTGGACGTGCTCTGCTTCGACAAGACCGGCACCCTCACCGAGGGAAAGTTGCTGCTGGCCGGGGTGGGGTCCGGCGACGACCGGTACGCCCCACCGGACCGGCTGGACGCGCCGCTGCGGCTGACCCTGGCCACGGCGCTGCGGGCCACGCCGGCGGCGGCCGACCCGGACGAGCTGCCCCAGCAGACCGACCGGGCGGTACGCCGGGGCGCGGGCACGGCCGGGGTGGTCGAGCAGACCGGCGCGGTCGGCTGGACGGCGGTCGGCGGGCTGCCGTTCGAGCCGTCCCGGGGCTACCACGCCACGGTCGGGCGGTACTCCGACGGGCTGCTGCTCAGCGTCAAGGGCGCGCCCGAGTCGGTGCTGCCGCGCTGCACGGCCCGGCGCACCGCCGGGGGTGACCGGCCGTTGGATGACGCCGGCCGGGCCGCGCTGCACGCGATGCTCGCCGACCGGGCCAGGGCCGGGCACCGGATCCTCGCCGTGGCCGAGTCCCCGGCCGGCGCGGAATCGGTCACCGACGAGCAGGTCGAAGGGCTGGTCTTCGTCGGCTTCCTGGCGCTCGCCGACGGGGTACGGGAGAGCGCGGCACCGGCGGTCCACCGGATCCGGCAGGCCGGCGTGCACACCATCATGATCACCGGCGACCACCCGGCCACCGCGGAGGCGATCGCCGCGACCATCAGCCCCGATCACGGCGAGCAGCAGGTGGTCACCGCGACCGACCTGGACCGGCTCGACGACGAGGGTCTCGCGGAACGGCTGATGGCGACCGACGTGGTGGCCCGCTGCACCCCCGCGCACAAGGTCCGGATCATCCAGGCGCTCCAGCGGCACGGCCGGACGGTCGCGATGACCGGCGACGGCGCCAACGACGCGCCGGCCATCCGGCTGGCCGACGTCGGCATCGCCCTCGGCCAGCGGGGCACCCCGGCGGCCCGGGCCGCCGCCGATCTGGTGGTCACCGACGACCGGCTGGAGACAATCATCGCCACCCTGGTGGAGGGCCGCGCGATGTGGTCCTCGGTCCGCCACGCGCTGAGCATCCTGGTCGGCGGCAACCTCGGCGAGATCGCGTTCAGCGTGCTGACCGCCGCCAGCACCGGCCGGTCGGCGCTCACCGGCCGGCAACTGCTCCTGGTCAACCTGCTCACCGACCTGGCGCCGGCGCTGGCCATCGCGGTCCGCCCGCCCGCCTCCGACCGCGCCGACCACCTGCTGCGGGAGGGACCGGACACCTCCCTCGGCGAGACGCTGACCCGGGAGATCGCGCTCCGGGCGGGGGCCACCACGCTGGGCGCGACGGCGGGCTGGACGCTCGCCCGGTACACCGGGCGGCAGCGCCGGGCCGGCACGGTCGCCCTCGCCTCACTGGTGGGCACCCAGCTCGGCCAGACCGTCCTGGCCGGCGGCACCAGCCCGACCGTGCTGGCCTCCACCGCCGCCTCGATCGGCGTGCTGGTGGCGGTGGTGCAGACGCCCGGGGTGAGCCAGTTCTTCGGCTGCACCCCGCTCGGCCCGGTGGGCTGGAGCATCGCCACCGGCTCCGCGCTCGGCGCCACCTTCGCCAACGGCGCGCTCACCCGGCTGGTCGACCGCCTCCCCCAACACGGCCTCCGCCCGCACACCGACCAGGACAAGCCGGCCTGACCTGCCGCAAGTCGCGGTGTCGCAGCGCCGAGAAGGGCCGGTCTGCCGCAACTCGGCGGGGTCGGGCGGGCCGCGACGGCGAGCGCCGCCCTCCCCGGCGCGGGCCGGAGCAGGGCGGCGATCGGATCGGAGCGGAGCGGTCAGGCGCGCTCGGAGATGGCCTCGATGAGATCGCCGACCGGGCGCTCCGGCAGCGACCGGGCCACGTCGGCGACGGCCACGATGCCGACGAGGTCGCGCCCGTCGATCACGGGCAGGCGGCGTACCTTGTGCTCGCCCATGGTCCGCAGGATCTCGGCCGCGTCGTCGTCCGCGCCGATGGTCACCGCCTCACCCTGGGCCAGCTCACCCGCGGTCACGCTGCCCGGGTCGCGGCCCTGGGCGAGCACCTTCACCACGATGTCCCGGTCGGTCAGCATGCCCCGGAGGCGGTTGTCGTCGCCGCAGATCGGCAACGACCCCACTCCGAGTTCAGCCATCCGCCGGGCGGCGGTACGCAGGTCGTCCTGTTCGCGGACGCAGCTCACGTCTCGGGTCATGATGTCGCGTGCGGTGGGCATTGGGTGACACCTCACTTTCGGGGGGTTGTTACCCGTACCTCCTACCCGCGTCCCGGCCCGCCATTCCGGCACATGACCGCCGGCCCGGCGGGAACACCGTCGGTGGAGGTGATCGAGATGCCGTTCATCCAGACCGTGGAGTACGAGACCGACCGCCCGGACCAGGTGCGCGAACTGATGGCCGAGTGGGGCCGCCAGCACCCCTCCCCGGGGCCGGCGCGGCTCACCCTCGCCGAGGACCGGGACCGACCGGGCCACATCATGGTGGTCGCCGAGTTCGACAGCTACGAGCAGGCGATGGAGCACAGCGCGCAACCCGAGACCGGCGCGTACGCCGAGCAGATGCGCCGGCTGGCCAAGGGGGAGCCCCGGTACGTCAACTTGGAGGTCAGCCAGCAGCAGACCTGATCCGCAGACCTTTTCCGTCGCCGGCCGCGGGCGTGTCCCGCGGCCGGCGAGCAGGGAAAACGCCCCCAGGGACCACGGCCGCGGGTCCGCCACGCCGGCCCGGACGGTGGCCGCACCCAGGGCAGATTGACTAACTTGTGGGGATGGTCCACGACGAGCAGATCCTGATGACCCGTCCGAAGACCCTGACTCCGGTCGGCCTACCACCGGCGATCCCCGACGGGGGTGAGCGCGGCCGGAGGAACTGACGCCATGTCGGGACGTCTCCTGGATGGGCGCTACCAGTCTGAGGAACTGCTGGGCAGCGGCGGGATGGGCGAGGTGTGGCGGGGCCGGGACCTGCGGTTGGACCGCCCGGTCGCGATCAAGCTGCTGACCGCCGCACTCGACGAGCCGACCGCCGCGGAACGCTTCGACCGCGAGGCCCGTACCGCCGCCCGGCTGACCCACCCGCACATCGTCGGGGTCTACGACTTCGGCTCCGAAGCCGACGACTCCTACCTGGTGATGGAGCTGGTGGAGGGGCGGACGGTGGCGGAACTGATCACGGACGGCCCGCTCCCGGTCGGCCAGGCCGTGTCCATCGCGGTACAGACCTGCGACGGCATCGCCGCCGCCCACGCGGCCGAGGTGGTGCACCGCGACGTCAAGCCGGCGAACCTGATCGTCACCCCCGCCGGCACGGTGAAGATCTGCGACTTCGGCATCGCCCGCCTGCCCGCGGCGGCCGGCCAGGACACCCTCAGCGGGCCGGCGACAAAGCTCGGTACCAGCTCGTACATGTCGCCCGAGCAGGCGCTCGGTCGGCCGGTGGATCCCCGCACCGACCTGTACGGACTGGGCTGCACCATTTATGCCATGCTCGCCGGTCGCCCGCCGTTCACCGGTGACCCGATCAGCGTGCTGGACCAGCACGTCAACGAGCCACCCCCGCCATTGCGGGACCACCGGTCGGACGTCTCCGCCGAACTGGACCTCCTGGTGGCGGAGCTGCTCGCCAAGGACCCGGTCGACCGCCCGACCGACGCCACGGCCGTCCGCAGCCGCCTCGCCGCCCTCCTGTCGGAAACCGGTGACCGGACCACGGCCGCCGTACCGGTCCGGTCCGTGCCGCCCGGCGGCTCCGGGGAGGCGGACCGGGGCGGGCCCGCACCCGCCGCCGGCCGGCGGCACGGCGTACTCCTGGTAGCACCGTCCCTGGTCGGCGGCATGATCCTCGCCCTCGCCGGGGTCGCCCTGGTCGGCCTCGACGCCGACGACCCGGTCGCGGCGCCGGCCGGGCCGCAGGCGCCCTCGGTCGCGGCCTCCACCGTCCCGGCGATACCCGCCACCCTCGCGCCCACCACCCCGTCGACGCGGACGCTCAGCCCGGCGACCCGGGGCCGGGCCGACCGCACGCCCAGCCCCGGGGCCACCTCCCGCACCGCGAGCGCCGCCCCGTCGACCGATCCGCTCGTCGCCATGCGGCTGGCCATCCAGCTACAGGTGACCACCGGCCAGTTGAACCCGGACGCGGCCAGGGACCTGCACAGCAGGGTGGACGCGGTCGCCAAGGAGATCGCCGAGGGCGACGCGAACCAGGCCGACGACCAGGTCCGGAAGCTGCACGCCAAACTGGCCGAGTTGCTCCGCGGCGGCAAGCTGACCGCCGACGGCTACGAGATCCTGAACGCCGACGTCGACCGGATCGCCGCCGAACTGCCGTGACCGGGCCGGTCAGTGCCAGGTGGCGGCCGCCCGCCGCAACCGGTCGTTGATCGCCCGGCCCACCCCGACCTCCGGGACCGGCTCCGCGACGATCTCGGTCACTCCGGCCGCGTCGAGCCGGTGCAGGGCGTCGAAGAGGCGCGCGGCCGCTGCGGTCAGGTCACCGTCGGGCGACAGCACCTCCACCGCCGCCCACCCGCCGTCCGAGGGGCGCTCCCGGAAGGCCAGGAACCCCCGCCGGCCACCGTCGCCGGCCGCCGGCTCCGCCGCCCCCAACCGCAACGGGGTACGCGGGGCGTAGTGGGCCGCCAGCGTCCCGGGCGCCACCGGCTGGCCGGAGCTGCCGGGCCGCACCTCGACCGGCCCGACCGCCTCGACCAGCGCCTCCACCGGCAGGGCGCCCAGCCGGAGCACCACCGGCCACTCGCCCCGGGCGTCGACGATGGTCGACTCGATGCCGCACCGCGTGGGTCCCCCGTCGAGCACCACGTCCACGGCGTCGCCCAGCCCGGCCACCACATGCTCGGCCCGGGTAGGACTTAGCTGCCCGAACCGGTTGGCGCTGGGCGCGGCGACCGGCACCCCCGCGGCGGCGATCAGGGCCCGGGCGGACGGCTCGTCGGGAACCCGCACCGCCATGGTGTCCAGCCCGGACGTGACGATCGGCGGGATCACCGCCGGGCGGTCCACGATCAGGGTGAGCGGGCCGGGCCAGAAGCGCTCGACCAGCGCGGCGACCGCCGGTGGCACCTCGCCGATCAGGCCGGGCAGGTCGGCGGCGTCGGCCAGGTGGCTGATCAACGGGTCGAAGCTGGGCCGGGCCTTCGCCGCGAAGATCCGGGCCGCCGCCTCCGCGTCGAGCGCGTTCGCGCCCAGCCCGTAGACCGTCTCGGTGGGGAAGGCGACCAGCCCTCCGGCTCGCAGGACGGAGGCGGCTTCGGCGATGCCGCTGTCGGCCGGCAGGACGCGCGGGGATCCGGTGCTCACGCCCCGACGCTAACCTGCCGCCCGCCACCCGGTACGCGGGGACCACCGGTACCGGTGCGTCCGACGGGGTAGACCCGCCTGGTGTCCGCGGACCGGCGCGGACGCGCCCGAGGGAGGGACGATGACGGAGGACCGCCCGCGCAAGCGGGTCGACAGCGTCGACGATCTGGTCACCTGGCTGCAGTGGCTCGCCGACGACGTGGCCCGTGCGCCCGACGCGGTGGTGAACCTGGAGCTGGACCGCTTCCTGGCCGCCTGCGCCAGCCAGCTACGCGACCGGGCGCGGCTGGCCCGCCGGGCCGGCCGACCGGCTCCGGAGCGGCCGTCCTGGCAGCTCGTGGCCGACGCGCTGTACGACGCCGCCTACCACTACTGAGCCGCGGCCGGTGGCGTGCGCAGGCAGGTGTCCGCCTGGCATCCGCGAATCGCGCCCTGACGGGCTGGCGCGCTGCGAGACTCGATCGGTGGTCGGCAGGCGGTGGCATGAACGGCTGGGGCCGGCCGTCTCGGTAGCCCCGGGGACGCGCATCGGGCGGTTCGAGGTCTTCTTCGACCTGGTGTTCGTCTTCTCGTTCTTCATCATCACCCGCGCCACCGCGGTGAACATCACCGGCGCCAACCTGCTGCACGGCCTGCTGGTGCTCGCCGTGCTCTGGTGGGTCTGGGTCATACACACCGTCGTCGCCACCCGCGTCCGGATAGGCGTCGGCTTCGTCCCCGCGTTGATGGTCGTCGCGATGGCCGCCCTCTTCTGCTTCGCGCTGTCCCTGCCGCAGGCGTTCGGCGACCCGAGGCGGACGACCGCCGGGCCGATGGTCATCGCGGTCAGCTACCTCGTGATCCGCGGCACCCATCTGCTGCTCTACTGGCACGTGGCCGGGGAAAGATCAGGTGAGCGCCGCCTGCTGCTGAAGTACTCGCCCGAGCTGGCGCTGAGCACCCTCCTGCTGCTGGCTGCCGCGCTGATCCCGCCGAGGATCGATGGCGGTGCAGGGCGGCCCCAGCTCGTCCGCGACGGCCTCTGGCTGGGCGTCGTCCTGCTGCAGTACAGCGGCGGCCTGGTAGCCGGCGCGTGGGGCTGGACGGTGACCTCCGCCGAGCACTGGACCGAACGGTACGACCTGATCCTCATCATCGCCCTGGGCGAGTCCATCATCTCCGTCGGCGTCGGCGGCAATCTCCTCGGTCAGCCGGTGACCTGGCCTGCGGTCGCCGCGGCGATACTCGGCATCTTCTTCACCGCCGCCCTGTGGTGGGCGCACTTCGACATGATCGCCCCAGCCGCCCGGATCGCCCAACATGCCGCGCAAGGCCGCCGGCGGGTCGGCATCGCTCGCGACGCCTACGCCTACTGCCAGCTGGTGATGGTCGCCGGCATCATCCTGTTCGCCCTCGGCGCCGAGGAGCTGGTGCGGCAGATCGCCGACCGCGGCATCAGCCTCGCCGAGGCGACCCACGGCCCAGGGGTGCCGATGCTCTTCGGCGGGGTGATCTGCTACCTCTGCGGCGACATGCTGTTCCAACTCCGGGCCCTGGGCACGCTCTCCTGGACGCGGGTCGGCACCGTGCTCGTCCTCGCGGCCGCGATCGTGCCGGCCATGCATCTCCCCGCGCTGGCGGCCCTCGCCCTGCTGACCGCCATCTGCATCGGGTTGGTAGCGGTCGAGGTGGTGGTCATGGCCGACGCCCGCCGGGCGCTGCTGGCGGTCGTCTTCGAGGAGAAGACCACCTACGAGAAAAGTGAGGCCGCCTGGCGCGCCCGCTGGCACGACTGAGGATGATCGAGGTCTGCCGAGCCATCCGTACTCCACCCGAGCCGATCTTCGCGGTGCTCGCGGATGGATGGAGCTACGCCAGCTGGGTCGTCGGCGCCGCCCACATCCGCGCCGTTGACGACGGCTGGCCCGCAGCGGGCACCCGGGGCCGACCGCGTTGTGGCCCGTGAATGCCCGACGATGCCGCCCCTGTCGCACGCGGACTGCACGCTGGACCTGTCTTGAGTAAGGTCGCCCGCATGGCTGACGCCGTCGTGATTCCCGGCGCCTGGTTCGGGCCGGGCGCTCCCCTGCTGATGTATGCCGGCGATGTGGCGGAGCAGCGGGGCGCAACAGTACATCGACACTCATGGTCCCAGGAGTTTCCGAAGCCTGATCAGCCAGAAATCGAGAGCTGGGTTGGCGGTGAGATCGTTCCACTGCTCGACACCATTAGCGGTCGCCCACTGCTGATCGGCAAGTCGCTCGGCACGAACGCGGCAGCGATTGCCGCCGAAAGATCCTTGCCCGCCGTGTGGCTCACGCCCTTGCTCACCCTGCCGTGGGTGGCTGATGCGTTGGGCCGCGCAACCGCGCCGTTCCTGCTCGTGGGTGGCACTGCCGACGAAGGTTGGGACGGTGACCTGGCCCGCCGGCTGTCACCCCATGTGCTAGAGGTGGAAGGCGCGGACCACGGTATGTACGTACCCGGCCCGCTTACCGAGTCGATCGCGGTGCTCAGTCAAGTCGTGGTCGCCGTGGAGGAGTTCCTCGACGCTATTGGCTGGCCGAGCTAGCCACCCGGTCCCGCGTCGCTGCTGGTACCTAGAAGCGGATCTCCTCGTCGGGCAGTCGTAGACCGTCCGGCTTGGACTGGCTGCACCTGCACGATCTGCGATACGCGTTCGCCACGTTCCTGCTCGACCAGGGCGAGGAGCTGCGCACGGTGATAGAGCTGCTCGGGCACTCCACGATCCGGATGACGGCCGAAGGAAAGTGCTGGTGGAGCCCAGGGGACTCGAACCCCTAACCCCTGCCTTGCAAAGGCAGTGCTCTGCCAGTTGAGCTAGGGCCCCGAGGCGGGCGGAGCCGCCCGGTGCTGGCAGTCGGAGGGACGGTCAGCGAAGGTCGGGAGCGGTGGTCGCCTCGTGCCACAGGGCGCGCTCGTCGTTCGAGGCCTTCACCTTCTTGGCCACGAACGCGGCCACGCCGACGACGCCGGCCAGGATCAGGAGCTTCTTGAACATGGGGCGACCCCTCGCGCTCGGCTACCGTCCGACGGTGTGTGGTGGGGCTAGCTGGAATCGAACCAGCGACCTCAGAGTTATCAGCTCTGCGCTCTAACCGACTGAGCTATAGCCCCGCGTAGCGACGAGCAAGGTTAACCCATCGCCGCCGTCGTACCCAAATCGGGGGGTCCGTGGCGGCCCTCACCCGTCCGGCTCGAACCTACCCGCATACGCGACGCCGGGGCGACCGCTTTACGCGGCACGCCCCGGCGTCGGTTCGTTCAGTCCCGCTCGGCGAGGGTCAGCTCGATCCCGCCGACCAGGTCGGCGCAGACGTTGTAGACGAAGGCGCCGAGGGTGGCGAGCGCGGTGAAGAGCACGACGTTCACCAGGCCGATCAGCGCGGAGCTGAGGATCACGCCCTTGGCGGTGATCCGGAACCCGCCGCCGCCCTGGCCGCCGGCGTTGACCAGGTCGGTCAGGCTGGCGTTGACGCTCTTGAACACGCCCATCGCGTCCAGGGCCAGGTACAGCACCGAGGTGGCGACGACCACCACGATGAAGAGCACTACCGAGACCGCGAAGGCGAACTTCATCACGGACCACGGGTCGATCCGCTTGAGGTTCAGCCGGGCCCGGCGCGGCCCGCGGGACGCGGCCGAGCTGACCGAGCTGCGCGCGGCGCGTACCGCCTCACCGACGCGGGCGGCACCGACGGCGGCCGCGCCGCTGATGCCCGGCGGCAGGCCCCCGCCGTTGGCGGGGCGGCCGGTGATGCCGGGACGGACGCCGTCCGGCGAGGGCTTCGGCGCGGTGCCCACCCCGGCGCCGACGCGCGGCTGGGTGCCGGTGGTACCGGTCGACGGCTTCGCCGTACCCGTTGTCCTCATCGGCTGTGTCGTCGTGGCGGCGGGCTTGGCCGTGGCGGCCGCGCCTGTGACCGAGGTGGGGCTGTCGGCCTGCTCGGTCTTCTCGCTCCCCGCGTCCTCCCCGGGCTTGTCCGGCGGAGGGGCCATGCCGGGGGCCCGGGTGAACTTCGGGGCAGGCGCGTCGGCGGGGACCGTGGCCCGGCCCACGGCCGCGCGGCCGGTCGCTGGTGCGCCGCTCTTGGCGGCCTCCTCGTCGACCGGGTTGGCCGAGGTCCCCGTGTTCCCCGACTTCGCCTGTGTCTCCGTCATCAACTAGTCCTGTTCGTCAGGCTCGTCGGCATTGCGAGCAATCGCCACGATAGTCACGCCGTCCGGGAGGTCCATCAGCTTGACCCCCATTGTGTTCCGGTCCCGCGTACGGCGTACAGGCTTCACCGGAGTCCGGATGACGCCGCCGTTGCTGGTGATGGCGAACAGCTCGTCGTCCGGGCTGATCACCACCGCGCCGACCAGACCACCGCGTCGCTCGGTGATCTTCGCAGTCAGCACGCCCTTACCTCCCCGGCCCTGGACCGGGTATTCCTCGATCGGCGTACGTTTTGCGTATCCGCCGTTCGTTGCGACCAGCACGTCCATCTCCATGCCCTCGCGGACAACCTCCATGGCAAGGAGAACATCGTCCTCGCTGAAGCGCATGCCGATGACGCCAGACGTGGCCCGGCCCATCGGGCGCAGCGTCTCGTCGGTGGCGTTGAAGCGGATCGCCTGGGCCTTCTTGGACACCAGCAGCAGGTCGTCCTCCGAACTGACCAGGGCAGCACCGACCAGCTCGTCCTCATCGCGCAGGTTGATCGCGATGATGCCGCCGGAACGGTTGGAGTCGAACTCCTCGAGCCGTGTCTTCTTCACCAGGCCGTTCTTCGTGGCCAGTACCAGGTAGGGGGCCACCTGGTAGTTCGGAATCTCGATGATCTGCGCGATCTGCTCGTCCGCTTGGAAGGCGAGCAGGTTGGCCACGTGCTGGCCCTTGGCCACCCTACTGGCTTCCGGAAGCTCGTACGCCTTGGCCCGATAGACCCGGCCCTTGTTGGTGAAGAACAGGATCCAGTCGTGCGTGGAGCATACGAAGAAGTGGCTGACGATGTCGTCCTGGCGGAGCGTGGCACCGCTGACGCCCTTGCCGCCGCGGCGCTGCGAGCGGTAGAGGTCGACCTTGGTGCGCTTGGCGTACCCGGTGCGGGTGATGGTGACGACGACGTCCTCACGGGCGATGAGGTCCTCCATCGAGACCTCACCGTCGAACGGCACGATCTTGGTTCGCCGGTCGTCGCCCCACTTGGCGACGATCTCGCCCAGCTCCTCGGAGACGATCTTCCGCTGCCGCTCGGGCTTGGCGAGGATGTCCTTGAGGTCGGCGATCTCCAGTTCGAGCTTGGCCAGGTCGTCGAGGATTCGCTGCCGCTCCAGGGCGGCCAGCCGGCGCAGCTGCATGTCCAGGATCGCGGTCGCCTGGACCTCGTCGATCTCCAGCAGCTGGATCAGGCCCTGCCGGGCGTCCTCCACCGTGGGTGAACGCCGGATCAGAGCGATCACCTCGTCGAGCGCGTCGAGCGCCTTCGACAGGCCGCGCAGGATGTGCGCCCGCTCCTCGGCCTTGCGCAGCCGGAACGCCGTCCGCCGGCGGATGACCTCGATCTGGTGCTCGACGTAGTGGCGGAGGAACTGGGCCAGGTTGAGCGTGCGGGGCACGCCGTCGACCAGGGCCAGCATGTTGGCGCCGAAGGTCTCCTGGAGCTGGGTGTGCTTGTAGAGGTTGTTCAGCACCACCTTGGCGACCGCGTCGCGCTTGAGCACGAGCACGATCCGCATGCCGGTACGACCGGAGGACTCGTCCCGGATGTCGGCGATGCCGCCGAGCTTGCCCTCCTTGATCAGTTCGGCGATCCGCTCGGCGAGGTTGTCCGGGTTGACCTGGTACGGCAGCTCGCTCACCACGAGGGCGGGGCGGCCGCGCTTGTCCTCCTCGACCTCGACCACCGCACGCATCCGGATCGAACCGCGGCCGGTCCGGTACGCGTCCTGGATGCCGGACTGGCCGACGATCAGGCCGTGGGTCGGGAAGTCGGGGCCCTTGACGATCTCCAGCAGCGCCTCGAGGGTGGTGGCCTCGTCGGCCTCCGGGTTCTCCAGGCACCACTGCACGGCCGCGCCGATCTCGCGCAGGTTGTGCGGCGGGATCTTGGTGGCCATGCCGACCGCGATGCCCTCGGAGCCGTTGATCAGCAGGTTGGGGATCCGGGACGGCAGGATGGTGGGCTCCTTGGCCCGGCCGTCGTAGTTGTCCTGCAGGTCGACGGTGTCCTCGTCGATGTCCCGCAGCATCTCCATGGCCAGCGGGTCGAGCTTGCACTCGGTGTACCGCATGGCCGCGGCCGGGTCGTTGCCCGGCGAGCCGAAGTTGCCGTTGCCGTCGACCAGTGGGTAGCGCAGCGACCAGGGCTGCGCCATCCGGACCAGCGCGTCGTAGATGGCCGAGTCGCCGTGCGGGTGGAACTGACCCATCACGTCACCGACGACGCGGGAGCACTTCACGTAGCCCCGGTCCGGCCGGTAGCCGGAGTCGAACATGGCGTAGAGGATCTTGCGGTGGACCGGCTTGAGCCCGTCCCGGACGTCCGGCAGGGCCCGTCCGACGATCACGCTCATCGCGTAGTCGAGGTACGAGCGCTGCATCTCGACCTCGAGGCCCACCGGCTCGATCCGGTCGTGCGCCACGACCGCGGCCAGTGTCTCCGGGGTCTCCGGCTCGTTCGGGGTGGACTCGGGAGTATCGGTCACTGTTAACCCTTATCAGACTCAGAGTCGTGTTCGTGCTGTGGATAACGGCTGTGGAAACCGGCCGGACTGTGGATAACTCTGTGGAATGCCGGGTCGTCCGGTGGATTTCCGGCCGGCCCGGCATCGTCCGTCAGATGTCCAGGAACCGCACGTCCTTGGCGTTGCGCTGGATGAACGACCGGCGGGCCTCGACGTCCTCACCCATCAACACGCTGAACAGCTCGTCGGCGGTTGCGGCGTCGTCGAGCGTCACCTGGCGAAGCGTACGGGTGGCCGGGTTCATCGTGGTCTCCCACAGCTCGGGATAGTTCATCTCGCCGAGACCCTTGAACCGCTGGATGTCGTCCGGCCTGGCGTTGGGCTTCTTCTGCTGGCGCAGGGCGATCAGCCCGTCCCGCTCCCGGTCCGAGTACGCGTACTGGGCGTCGTCGCCCTTCTTGTTCCATTTGATCTTGTAGAGCGGCGGGGCGGCCAGGTAGACGTGGCCCAGCTCGACCAGCGGCCGCATGAACCGGAACAGCAGGGTGAGCAGCAGCGTCTGGATGTGCTGGCCGTCGACGTCGGCGTCGGCCATCAGCACGATCTTGTGGTACCGCAGCTTCTCGATGTCGAAGTCGTCGTGGATGCCGGTGCCCAGCGCGGTGATCAGCGCTTGGACCTCGTTGTTCTTCAGCACCCGGTCGATCCGGGCCTTCTCCACGTTCAGGATCTTGCCGCGGATCGGCAGGATCGCCTGGGTCCGCGGGTCGCGGCCCTGCTTGGCCGAGCCGCCCGCCGAGTCACCCTCGACGATGAACACCTCGGACTCGCGCGGGTCGGTCGACTGGCAGTCGGCCAGCTTGCCCGGCATCGAGCCGGACTCCAGCAGCGACTTGCGTCGGGCCAGCTTCCGCGCCTGCTGGGCGGCGATCCGGGCCCGCGCCGCCTGGGACGCCTTGGTGACGATGATCTTCGCCTCGGCCGGGTTCCGGTCGAACCAGTCGACCAGCCACTCGTTGCAGACCCGCTGCACGAAGCTCTTCACCGGGGTGTTGCCGAGCTTGGTCTTGGTCTGGCCCTCGAACTGCGGGTTGGCCAGCTTGACCGAGATGATCGCGGCCAGGCCCTCGCGGATGTCCTCGCCGGAGAGCTTCTCGTCGCCCTTGAGCAGCTTCTTGTCCGCGCCGTACCGGTTGACGACGCTGGTCAGCGCGGCCCGGAAGCCCTCCTCGTGGGTACCGCCCTCGTGCGTGTTGATCGTGTTGGCGAAGGTGTAGACCGACTCGCCGTACGACTCGTTCCACTGCATGGCGATCTCGACCGACATGCCCTCCTCCTCGGCGCCGAACTCGACCACCGTCTTGTGGATCGGGTTCTTCGAGGCGTTGAGGTGCCGGACGAAGTCGGCGATGCCGCCCTTGTAGAGGAAGGTCACCTCGCGCGGCTTGCCCTCCTCGCCCTCCGCGACCCGCTCGTCGAGCAGGTGGATGGTGAGGCCGCGGTTGAGGAAGGCCATCTCCTGGAGCCGGCGGTAGATGGTCTGGAAGTCCAGGTCGACGGTCTCGAAGACGTCCGGGTCGGGCCAGAAGGAGACCGCCGAGCCGGTGCGGCTGGTCGTCTCGCCCTTCTCCAGCGGGCTCGGCTTGGAGTTGTGGTACTGCTGCCGCCAGACGAAGCCGTCCTTGTGAATCTCCACCGCCATCCGGGTGGAGAGGGCATTCACCACGGAGACGCCGACGCCGTGCAGACCGCCGGAGACGGCGTACGCCTTGCCGTCGAACTTGCCACCCGCGTGCAGCACGGTCAGCGCGACCTCGACACCGGGCTTCTTCAGCTTCGGGTGGAGGTCGACCGGGAAGCCACGCCCGTTGTCGGTGACCCGGACGCCGCCGTCGGCCAGCAGCACCACGTCGATGGTGTCGCAGTATCCGGCCAGCGCCTCGTCCACCGCGTTGTCGACCACCTCCCACACGAGGTGGTGCAGACCGCGTTCGCCGGTGGACCCGATGTACATACCGGGCCGCTTCCGGACCGCCTCCAACCCCTCGAGAACGGTGATCGACTCGGCGCCGTACTTCTTGTTGTCCTCCGCTGCCACCCTCGGCCACTTTCTCGCACCGACCACGCCAGGGCGCGGGGCGCGGGTTCGGCGGACAGGACGCGACGTCGGCGCGCGCGGACCGTCCCCGGACATCCAGGTCACGGATCGCCACGCCGGTCGCCGCGGTTGCCCGCGGATCGCGATCGGCTCGACCCGACCCGGGACAATGATCAAGGGGCCTGGGGCCCCTGTCCGTCGCTCCGTGTCGGGTCTTTCGTCTCGCCGTCAATCTTACTCTGCGCAGCCGACCAAACCGCCACTCGGCACCGCTGCGCGGCGGCTGAGAACTCCGTAGCGGCCCGAACCCCGCTGTCCGCGACTCCCCCTACACGCCAGTGAGGGGTTCCGGTCGCGACGCGGCGTCAGACGGCCTTCATCCCGTCCGGAGCGCCGCTTGGCACCGCGGAGGGCCGGATCATGGCCGGCAGCCGAGCCGAAGCCGTCGCAGCCGTGACCGAGGGTACGGTCCGCCACCGGATCGGTATCGGCAGGTGACCGACCGGGGGTCGCGTCGGGAGCGGACGTGCCGTACCTTTGCGGCGCCGCCGCTGCGGTCTTGATCTTTCGCGGCCGGAACCGGGACGATCGACCCGATCGGTCCGACATCGCGCTTGGTGAGAGGTGACGCCAGATGGGGCTGGACAACGTCGCGGTGCACTGGCCGCGTACCGGCCGCTTCTACGATCCGGTCGCGCCGGCCGAGTTCGTCGACTTCGGCGAGATCGTGGACATGCCACGCATCTCCGCCCCCACCGCCGCGCTCGCCGAGTTGATCGCCAAGACCGGCACGGTACGCGCGACGGCGTACACCGAGCTGGTCGACCTGATCCTCGGGCTGGAGAATGTGCTCTACGCCACGGAGAACGCCGCCGAGGACGAGGATCCGGTGATCGACCCGGACGGCTGCTCGTGGATCGCCGACGGGGTGGAGAAGTTCGTGGCCCGGCACCGGTCGATCGGCGAGGCGGTGACCTTCGAATCGGTCAGCGAGGTGCTGCGGGCCCTGCTGGGCGACGGCCGCCTCGCCGAGCAGCAGCTGCGGTGGCTGGACAGCCGGCTCGACAAGCTGCGCGACGAGAACGGCGAACCGCCGCAGTGGAACTTCACCTGCGCCGAGCTGAGCGTGCTCGCCGCCTTCTACCGGCGCTGCGCCGACCGCGGCTTCGCCGTCTACGCCGACGCCTGACCCGGCTCCCCTGCGGTGCCGGGCCCGGCCGTCACGGCGCGATTGGCCGCCGCGATCACCTCGGTCAGCACCCCGTGCAGGTGCCGCAGGTCCGCCAGGGGCAGGCCGAGCCGCGCCACGATCGCGGGTGGGATCTGCTCGGCCTGCGTCCGGAGCGCCTGGCCGCTGGCGGTGAGCGAGACGGCGAGGCTGCGCTCGTCCGACGCGTCCCGCTCGCGCCGCACGTAGCCGGCGGCTTCGAGCCGCTTGAGCAGCGGCGACAGTGTGCCCGGGTCGAGCTGGAGCAGCCGGCTCAGCTCCCGCACGGACAGCGGCGCGTACTGCCAGAGCGCCAGCATGACCAGGTACTGCGGATGGGTCAGGCCCATCGGCTCCAGCAACGGGCGGTAGACCGCGACGACGCCGCGCGCGGCGACCGAGAGCGCGAAGCACACCTGCTGCTCCAGCGCCAGCGGATCGCCTTCGAGCTCGTCGGCCACGCTCGCCCTCCTCTTCGTCGTTGCGATCGTAACAACGATTGGTGTACCAATAGTTGGTGTACAAATCGTGCCGACGGGCGAGGGAGAGGCCAGGCGGATGAGCGGCGACGAACAGGTGGGCGACGCCTCCGGCAACGGCGGCCGCCTCATGGGCTGGGTGTTCCGCAACCTGGCCGGCCCGTCCGAGGTGTCCGGCGCGGTGCAGGGCGGCTCGCGGCAGGCCCGCGACGGCTGGAAGGAAGACCTCGAACGGCGTAAGCAGTGGAGCCGCGAGCAGCGGGAGCACAAGCGCGCCGAGCGGGAGGCCCGGCGCCCCGGTGGGTGATCGTCAGCCGTAGGTGTCGCGCGGTCCACGGCCGCGGACCCGGCGCGGGCCACGCGACCACGACGGCGCCGCCGGGCCGTGGATGTGCAGCTTGCGGACCACGTTGTGGCCCACCTCGCGAGCGATCTGCTGGAGCAGCGACCCGGCGAGCAGCCGCAGCTGGGTGGCCCACGCGGTCGAGCGGGCCTCCACCGTCAGCTCGCCGTTCTCCAGCTTGACCGGGCGGCTGTGCTGGGCCACCTCCGGACCGACCACGCGTTCCCAGGCGCCGAAAACCGTCGCCTCCGCCGCCGGCTGCTGCCATCCCCGCGCCTTGACCAGCTTGTCCAGCACCGCGCCGAGCGGCTGCGGATCACGCGGATCCGGCCCGGGACCGGAGTAGCCGCGCAGCCGGCGCTCGCCGTCGCCGCGGACCGCGCTGCGCCGTCGGGAGGTCGCCGCCGCTTGCCGCCGCGCCTTCGCCGCGTCCAGCACCGCCCGGGCCAGCTCCGGCCCGGACGCCCCGGCCGGCAGCTCCCCGCCGGCCGCGTCCGCGCCGCCCTCCGCGTCGGCCCGTCCGTCACCGTCCGCGCCCGCCCGCCGACCGCGGCCGTCCGCCGCGCCCGACCCCTCGGGGGTACGCCCACCGCGTCCCGGCCCCAGCCGGGCGGGCGGGAGCTGGAACTCATCATCCGACACGACGCACCGTCCCCTCACCCACCGCGTACCGGACGCCACGCAGGGCCGCCGGCACGTCGTCGTCCACCGCGCAGGTCACCAGGAGCTGGGCGGCCCCGCCGACCAGCTCGGCCAGGCGCTCCCGGCGGCCGGCGTCCAACTCGGCGAAGACGTCGTCGAGCACCAGCACCGGCTCGATGCCGTCGGCGCGCAGCAGGTCGTACCCGGCCAGCCGCAGCGCGAGCGCGTACGACCAGGACTCGCCGTGGCTGGCGTACCCCTTGGCGGGGAGCGGCCCAAGGGTGAGCGCGAGGTCGTCGCGGTGCGGGCCGACCAGGGTGGTGCCACGTTCGATCTCCGCCGACCGCTGCTCGGCCAGCGCTGCGGTCAACGCGGCCGCCAGCACCGCCCGGTCGGTGGTCGGCTCGGGCAGCTCCACCGACGGCCGGTACGCGATCCCCGCCGCCCCCCGGCCCGCCGCCACCGCGTCGTACGCCTTGGCCACGTGCGGGGCGAGCGCGGCGACCAGCTCCAGCCGGCCGGCGAGCAGCTCCGCCCCATGCTGCGCCAGGTGGGTGTCCCAGACGGCGAGCGTGGACAGGTCCCCGCCCCGCGAGCCGCCCGTCTTGCGGGCCAGGTACGCCGTGCGCAACAGGGCGTTGCGCTGCTTGACCACCCGCTCGTAGTCGGCGCGCACGCCCGCGTACCGGGGCTGGCGGGTGACCAGCAGGTCGTCGAGGTAGCGGCGGCGCTCGGCCGGGTCCCCGCGGACCAGTTCCAGGTCCTCCGGGGCGAAGAGCACCAGCCGCAACGCGCCCAGCACGTCCCGGGCACGGCGGGCCGGCGAGCGACCCAGCCGGGCCCGGTTGGCCTTGCCGGGAACGATCTCCAGCTCCACCAGGAGCTCCCGGCCCTCGTGCACCACCGCACAGCGGATCACCGCCGAGGAGGCGCCCATCCGGACCAGCGGGGCGTCCGTGGCGACCCGGTGCGAGTCCAGGGTCGCCACGTAGCCCAACGCCTCGACCAGGTTGGTCTTGCCGACGCCGTTGGCGCCGATCAGCACGTTCGGGCCCGGCTCCAGGTCGACGCCGACCTGCTCGTACGAGCGGAAGTCGACCAGTTCGAGCCGGCGGACGTACACAGGCTGTGGATACCGGTCAGCGCTTGTGGACGGCGTGCCCGCCGAACTGCTGGCGCAGCGCGGCGACGGCCTTCATCGCCGGCGAGTCGTCCTGGCGGGACGCGAACCGGGCGAAGAGGGAGGCGGCGATGACGTTCAGCGGCACGGCGAGCCGGACCGCCTCGTCGACGGTCCACCGGCCCTCACCGGTGTCCTCGGTGTAGCCGCTCAGCTCGGACAGGTCCGGGTCTTCGTCCAGCGCCCGGTCGAGCAGGTCGAGCAGCCAGGACCGGACCACGGTGCCCTCGCGCCAGGACTTGAAGACGCCCGGCACGTTGGTCACCAGCTCGGACTTGGCCAGCAGCTCGTAGCCCTCGGCGTAGGCGTGCATCAGGCCGTACTCGATGCCGTTGTGCACCATCTTGGCGTAGTGGCCGGCGCCGACCGGGCCGGCGTGCACGAAGCCGAACTCACTCTCGGGCTTGAGCGCCTCGAAGACCGGCATGAGCCGCTCGACGTGCTCCTGGGCGCCGCCGACCATCAGGGCGTACCCGTTCTGCTTGCCCCAGACGCCGCCGGAGACGCCGACGTCGATGTAGCCGATGCCCTGCTCGTTCAGGCGCTCGGCGCGCGGGGCGTCGTCGCTGAACCGGGAGTTGCCGCCGTCGATGATGATGTCGCCCGCACCGAGCACGCCGGCGAGCTCGTCGATCGTGGCGTCGGTGACCCCGGCCGGGACCATCACCCAGACCGCGCGGGGCGACTCCAGCTTCTCGGCCAGCTCCGCGAGGCTCGCGACGTCGCTCAGCTCCGCGTTGCGGTCGTAGCCGACCACCTCGTGCCCGGCGGCGCGCAACCGCTCGCGCATGTTGCCGCCCATCCGGCCGAGTCCTACCAGGCCGAGCTGCATCTGCTGCTACCTCCGTACGTCTGGGTCTTGCTGGTCGCGATCAGCGGGACACGCGGATCGGCATGATGAGGTACCGGTACCCCGGGATGACCTCGCCATCCTCGCCGGCGGGCGAAATCACCGCGGGCTTGAAGGCGTCGACGAACGAGAGCAGAGCGTACTGGGCGCCCAGGTTGGCCAGGCCGTCGATCAGGTACTGCGGGTTGAAGCCGATGGTCAGCGGGTCGCCGCTGAAGGTGGCCTCCATGGCCTCGCTGGCCCGGGCCTCCTCGGTGCCGCCGGCCTCGACGACCAGCCCGTCCGCGCTGAAGCTCAGCAGCACCGGGGTGGTCCGCTCGGCGACCAGGGCGACCCGCTTGACGACCTCGATCAGGGTGCTGACCGACACCCGGGCCTCGGCGTTGTGGGCGGCCGGGAAGAGCGAGCGGACCGGCGGGTAGTTGGCCCCGTCCAGCAGCCGGCTGGTGGTCCGCCGGGTGCCGCCGGAGAAACCGATCATGCCCTCGCCGGCGCCGCCCTGGGAGAGCGCCATGGTCACCTGGCCGCCGAGCGGGCCGAGGGCCTTGGCGGTGTCGTGCAGCGTCCGGGCGGGCACCAGCGCGTTGAGGCTGATCTCGGGGTCGTCCGGGTTCCACTCCATCTCGCGCAGGGCGAGGCGGTAGCGGTCGGTGGCGAGCATCGCCAGGGTGCTGCCGGAGAGCTCGATCCGTACGCCGGTCATCATCGGCAGCGTCTCGTCCCGGCCGGCGGCGATGGCCACCTGGGCCACGGCGGCGGCGAAGGCGGCGGCGTCGACCGTGCCGGCGCTCTCCGGCATCTCCGGCAGGGCCGGATAGTCCTCGACCGGCATGGTGGGCAGGGTGAAGCGGGCGCTGCCGCAGACCAGCTCCAGGTGGGCACCGACGGCGGCGATGTCCACCGGCTTGGCCGGGAGCGCCTTGGTGATCTCGGCGAGCAGGCGGCCGGAGACCAGCGCCGCGCCGTCCGCGTCGCCCTGCACCTCGACCGTGACCTGGCTGGAGACCTCGTAGTCGAAGCCGGAGACCTGCAGGTTGCCGTCGGTGACTCGGAGCATCACCCCGGCCAGCACCGGTACGGAGGGTCGGTTGGGCAGGCTCTTGGCGGTCCAGGCGACCGCCTCGGCGAGCGCGTCGCGCTCCACTCGGAACTTCATCAATGCCTCCGCGTCGACGTCAGCGACAACTCTCTCATGCCGACCGCTGCCACCCGCCCCGCCCGACCGTGCGGGTACCTATCGCACCTTAGGTCGCGTGGGCATCGGCTGTGCGCCCGACCCCGTGGATCCAGGTGCCGGGGTGACTGCCGACGGCAGCGCTCCGGCCCGATCCACAGGAAGTCCAACGGTGATGATTGGTTTTTGTTGTTTAGAAGAGATAACTCATCGTCTTCATCGCACCTGTGCAAACTGTGGAGAACCGGCGTCCGCGCAGGCCAGACAGGTTATCCACCGGTGGTTTGACTGTGGAGAACCAGGGGTAGAACCCGTGTTCCGGTCCACAGGCGGGCGCCGCCCCCAGGTTGTCCACGGTTGTCCACCGGTTGTCCACCGCTAATCCACCGGGTTTCTCCCCAGCGGTGTGGACAGGCCGGGCGGCGTTGATCCACGTCGTCCCCAGAACCTTCAACAGGCAACCCACAGGCCGACCGTCGTCGGTGGACAACCGGTCCGTTGTCCCCAGGCGTCCACAGGGTCTTCCCCAGGAGTTGTCCACAGTCTGTGGGTAACCGGCTCCGGACGGAGCGTGGTTTTCCACCGCCTGTGACACAGGGGATGTGGACAACCGGGCCGTGTTGTGGATGAACACGACTCCGATCGTGGGCCCTCCACCGGGTCGAGGGTCAAGCCCCGGGCGTCCACCGGCACGGAAAAGCCCGGCCGGTGTTCCGGCCGGGCGTCGCGTCGACGGGTACGAAACGACGGCTTCAGTTCGGCGTGCCGACCTGAAGCCGTCGCTCAGGTGGTCTGCTTGATCCGGTTGGTCAGCTCGGCGATCTGGTTGTAGAGCGAGCGGCGCTCGGCCATCTGCTGGCGGATCTTCCGGTCGGCGTGCATGACCGTGGTGTGGTCCCGGCCGCCGAACGCCTGCCCGATCCGGGGCAGCGACAGGTCGGTCAGCTCCCGGCACAGGTACATGGCAACCTGGCGGGCGTTGACCAGGACCCGGGAGCGGGAGTGGCCGCGCAGGTCCTCCAGGCTCACCCCGAAGTAGTCGGCGGTGGAGACCATGATCTGGTCGGCGGTGATCTCCGGGCCGGCGCCGTCCGGGATGAAGTCCCGCAGCACCTCCTCGGCGAGCGACAGCTCCACCGACGAGCGGGTCAGGCTGGCGAAGGCGGTGACCCGGATCAGCGCGCCCTCCAGTTCCCGGATCGAGTTCGACACCCGGGAGGCGATGAACTCCAGTACGTCCGGCGGGGCGAAGAGCCGCTCCTGGGCCGCCTTCTTCTGCAGGATCGCGATCCGGGTCTCCAGGTCCGGCGGCTGGATGTCCGCGAGCAGACCCCACTCGAACCGGGTCCGCAGCCGGTCCTCCAGCGTCGCCAGCTGCTTCGGCGACCGGTCGGAGGTGATCACGATCTGCTTGTTGGCGTTGTGCAGCGTGTTGAAGGTGTGGAAGAACTCCTCCTGGGTCCGCTCCCGGTTCTCGAGGAACTGGATGTCGTCGATCAGGAGGATGTCGACGTCCCGGTAGCGGCGCTGGAACGCGCTGGTCTTGTCGTCCCGCAGCGAGTTGATGAAGTCGTTGGTGAACTCCTCGGTCGAGACGTACCGGACCGAGCGGGCGTTCCCCAGCGTGGTGGCGTAGTGCCCGATGGCGTGCAGCAGGTGGGTCTTGCCCAGCCCGGAGCTGCCGTAGATGAAGAGCGGGTTGTACGCCTTCGCCGGCGACTCGGCCACCGCGACGCTCGCCGCGTGCGCGAAGCGGTTCGAGGAGCCGATGACGAACGTCTCGAACATGTACTTCGGATTGAGCCGGTTGCCGCCGGTCTCCGCGCCGCCGGGCAGCCGCCGGTCGGGCGACGCGCCGGGACGGTGATCCGCGCCACCTCGCCCCGGGCCGGAGTCGGTGCCGCCGTCGCGGGGCAGGCCGCGCAGCGGCGGGGCGTCCACCGGGCCGCCCGTCTCGCGGTACCGGGGCGGCTCGTAGCCGCGGCCGTCGGGAGCCGGCCCATCGATCCGCGCCGGCTCGTCGAAGACCCGGCGCTCGGTGGCCCGCAGCGGCTCGGCGAAGGCGGCGCTGAACAGGTCGTCCTGGCCGTCCCGACTGGCCGGGATGAGCTGCGGGCGGCCGCCGTCGGCGGTGCGCTGCCGGCGGCTGGGTTCCTCGGCCGGCGGCTCCGGACGCGGCTCGGCGTACGCGGAGGCCTCCGGCCGGGTCGGGAAGTCCAGCTCGGGGAAGCCGGGCGCGGCCACCGACGGGCCGGGCTGGTCGAATCCCGCCAGCAGGTCCTGGGGTCCGTCGGGCTCGGCGGACGACTCGGGGGCGCTCCGGTAGACGGTGCCGGCGGGGCGGCCCGCCGGGTCCTCGGCGACCCGTACGGTCACGGCCACCTGGATCGGCCGGCCGAGCCGCCGGCTCAGGGCCTCGGTGATCGCCGGGCGGAGCCGGGACTCGATCACGTCGCGGGTGAACGCGTCCGGTACGGAGAGCAGGGCGGTGTCCTCGACGATCGCCCGGAGCCGGGTGAGTCGGAGGTAGGCCCGCTGTTGTGCGGAGATGATCTCGTCGGCGAGCTCGTCGGTCGTCGCCGTCCACACCGCGGCAAGGTCGGTCGCTCCGGTCACCGTCGTGCCACCCCCTCGCCTCTGCTCACGCCCGCCCGGACGGCTGACCGGTCGTCATCCACAAGTTATCCACAGCCTGTGTGTACCGACCGATTGTGGCCGCCCACCGGACGCGGGTCGGACCTGCCCCCTGGTTCCCGGAGGCGTTGAAGCGGGTTCACCGTGCCGAACGATTCACTACCTTGTCCGGTCTTGCCTGTCAGCGACAACCCGGACCCCCGACGCTGACCGCAATCGGGCACGCTAACAGCGCGGACCCCGCGTCATCAACCGTCGACGCCGGGGCAGCCTTGTCAACATCAGTGAAAACCGCCCCTTCGGTCGGCTCCGGCGCGGGTCGGGGCCCCGGGTGTGATGTTTGACGGTCATTGCCCCCCTGCGTAGGCTGGAGCGGCTGCTCTCTCGCCCTCTGCTAGGGTGATGGGTGCTTGCTGTCCGCGGTCGCTTCCCCGCATCGCCGAGGACCCGCGTCGTCGGGCAGCACCGATCGGAGGCCACCGCCGAGGTGGCCTGGACCACCAAACGACCCCGGGCGATCCCCCGCGCGGGGCGTACGACAACGGAGAGCCTGACGTGAGCAAGCGCACCTACCAGCCGAACAACCGCCGGCGCGCGAAGACCCACGGCTTCCGGCTGCGCATGCGCACCCGTGCCGGCCGCGCCATCATCTCGACCCGTCGCGCCAAGGGCCGCACCCGCCTGTCGGCCTGAGGCCGACCGGTCCGGTCCGGGGACGTGGGCAGTCGTGCTGGCCGCCGCGCAACGACTGCGGCGCAGTAGCGACTTCGCCGCAGCGGTCCGGGGTGGCCGACGCGTCGGACGTGGTGCCGTCGTGGTCCACCTGACCCTTCCCGAGCAGACCGGACAACCCGCGACAACCCGGCCGGAGCCGGCGCGGAATCGCGGTGCGGAGACCTCCGCGCCGAGCCGCGCCGGCTTCGTCGTGTCCAAGGCGGTCGGCAACGCGGTGGTCCGGAACAAGGTCCGGCGTCGGCTCCGCCACCTGGTCCGCGAGCGCCTCGCCGACCTGCCCGCAGGGAGCACCCTCGTGGTACGCGCCCTGCCGCCGGCCGCCGAGGCCTCGTACGCCCGGCTCGGGGCCGACCTGGACGCGGCCCTCGCCGCCGCGCGGTCCCCCCGGGGTCGGCGGTCCCGATGAACGGTGGGACCGCCGCGCCGCGGCCGACTACAACCGGTGCCCGCATGCTGCTGGCGCCCATCATCGCGTACCGTCGGTGGATAAGTCCGGCGCTGCCGGCCCGCTGCCGGTTCTACCCGTCGTGCAGTGCCTACGCCGTCGAGGCGGTGTCCCGGCACGGTGCGCTCCGGGGAGGCTGGCTGACGGTCCGGCGGCTGTCGCGCTGCCACCCCTTCCACCCTGGTGGACACGACCCGGTGCCGGAGCCGGGCGACCGCCGCCGTGCCGACGTGACTGGAGCCTGAGTGTTTAGTCTCGACTGGATCTACTACGCGATCTCGTGGATCCTGCTGACCTGGCACTCGGCCTGGGATGCCATCGTGCCGGTCGGAGCCGTGATCGGTACGAACTGGTCCTGGATCCTGGCCATCATCTTCCTGGTGGTCACCGTCCGGGTGATCCTGTTCCCCGTCTTCGTCAAGCAGATCAAGTCGCAGCGGGCGATGCAGGCGCTCCAGCCCAAGGTCAAGGAGCTCCAGGAGAAGCACAAGGGTGACCGGGAGACGCTCCAGAAGGAGATGATGGAGCTCTACCGGAAGGAAAAGGCCAACCCGCTGATGGGCTGCCTTCCGATGTTCCTCCAGATCCCCGTCTTCCTCGGACTCTTCCACACGCTGCGGCGGCTCGACCCCGGCAAGACGCAGAAGACCCTCTACGGCTGGACCGTGGAGCAGTTCGACAGCGCCGCACACGCCAAGCTCTTCAGCGCCCCGATCGCCGGCAAGTTCGGCTCCACCGCGGACGAACTGGCCCGGCTGGGCGCCAGCGGGCACACCGTCAAGATCGTGGCCGGCATCCTGGTCGCGATCATGATCGCCACCACCTACCTGACCAGCCGCCAGATGATCCTGAAGACCGGCTGGGCGGAGGACCCGCAGCAGCGTATGGTCCAGCGGCTGATGCTCTACGGCATCCCGGTCTCGCTGCTGGTCTCCGGCTCGATCTTCCCGATCGGTGTGATCATCTACTGGGTCACCAACAACCTCTTCACCCTCGGCCAGCAGCAGTGGGTGCTGCGCAAGTTCCCACCGCTGGTGCCCCAGAAGACCGGTACCGCGGCGCGGAACGGCCAACCGGTCGCCAAGAGCGGCGGGCTGTTCGGTCGCAAGACCACCCAGCCGGCGGCGAAGGCGCCCGCCACCGCCCCGAAGGTGGCCGGCCCGAAGCCCGGCGCCAAGCCGGTCAACCCGAAGAAGGGCGGCCCCGCCAAGCGGCAGGGCTGAGCCTTCGGGCCGCCGCCGGTTCCCGGTGGCGGCCCGATCCGGCCCCCGAGCTGCCGCCGTACGGTCGGCGCCGGGCCGGAACCGCCGCGCGGAGCGCGGTCACGGGCGAAACTGGCCCGTACAGACGTGCCCGAGGGCACCGGCGAAACCTCCCGCCGGCCCCGGGAGACCAGCGGACCCGACGGTCCGGCCGAGCGAGTACGGAGTTGACACCGTGACCGACACCAGCATTCCCAGCGCCGACCCGTCCGTGGACGAGGAGAGCGTGCCGGCCACCACGGACGAGGCCGAGGAGACCCAGGCCGAGAAGAAGGCCCCGGCCGAGGGCGACCTGTTCCGGCAGAGCGAGATCGCGGCCGACTACGTCGAGGGCCTGCTCGACATCCTCGACTACGACGGCGACATCGACGAGCTGGTCTCCGGCGGCCGTCCCGTCGTCGAGGTGGTCGGCGACCGCCTGCAGAGCCTGGTCGGTCAGCGTGGCGCCACCCTGGAGGCGCTCCAGGAGCTGGCCCGGCTGGCGGTGTTCCGGCAGACCGGTTCGCCGAGCCGCCTGCTGCTCGACGTCGGCGGCTACCGTGCCGCCCGGCGCAAGGAGCTCGCCGCGGTCGCCCGCAACGCCGTCGAGAAGGTCAAGGAGTACGGCGAGCCGGTGCGCCTGGAGCCGATGTCCGCGTTCGAGCGCAAGTGCGTGCACGACGTGGTGAACGCGATGAGCGGTGTGGAGAGCGAGTCCGAGGGCGTCGAGCCGAACCGCCGTATCGTCGTCCGGCCGGTGGACTGACGGGGTGACCCACGACGAGACGACGGCGGGTGCCGTGTCCGGCCCGGGTGGTACGCCGCCCGGGCCGTCGCCTGTGCAGCCGGACCCCACCGTCGACCCGGTCTTCTCCGACGCCGACTCCGCCCTTCCGACGGACCGGCCCTCCTCCGACACGCCGTCGACGGCGACGGACCCCGCCTTCTCTGTCACCCCGTCGACCGCGGCCGACCCTGCCTTCTCCGGCGAGCCGGCGGCCCCGGTCGCCGCGGCCTTCCCGGGTGATTCGGAGGCCCCGGTCGACCCTGCCTTCTCCGGCGAGCCGGACCCCTCGGCCCCGGCGGACGACGCGGCGCCGGTGGCGCCGGTCGGTGCCGTCGATCCGGTGTTCGCCGAGCCCATCGCGCCCGCCGGGCCGTCCCTTGTGGACGATGGTGCCGGTTCGGTCACGCCGGGGTCGGGCGAGCGGCCCACCCCTTCCGACGTGACGTTGCCGCCGGAGCTGGCGGGCGCCGCCCGTACCCTCTTCGGCGACCGGCTCGACCTGGCCGCCGCGTACGCCGAACTGCTGGCTACGGAGGGCGTGGTGCGCGGCCTGATCGGCCCCCGCGAGACGCCCCGGATCTGGGAGCGGCACCTGCTCAACTGCGCGGCGATGGCCGAGCGGATCCCCGAGGGCGCGAGCGTCATCGACGTCGGCTCCGGCGCCGGACTGCCCGGCCTGGTGCTGGCGATCGCCCGGCCCGACCTGACCGTCACGCTGGTCGAGCCGCTGGCCCGGCGGACCGCCTTCCTGGTCGAGGCGGTGGAGCAACTCGGACTGACCCGCGCTGTCCGCGTGTTCCGGGGCCGGGCGGAGGAGGCGGCCGCCGGTACGCGTGACACTCCGCCGCTCACCGCCGACATCGTGACCGCCCGGGCGGTCGCCGCGCTGGACCGACTCGCCGCGTGGTGCCTGCCGCTGACGGTGGCCGGCGGCCGACTGGTCGCGCTCAAGGGCGCCTCGGCGGCCGAGGAGATCACCGAACACGGTGCGGCTGTGGCCCGGCTCGGCGGTGGCGAGCCGGAACTGCACCGGTGCGGGGTGGGCGTGATCGATCCGCCGGCGACGGTGATCGAGGTGGTGCGGGAACGGGTGATCGGTCCGGCACGGAAGAAGGGACCGAAGCGCTCGCGAGGCGGTCGCCGCCGGGGCGGCCGCAACCGCGAACGCTGACGCCGTAAGTCTTTCCGGGTGCCGATCCGGTCGTTGGACCGGATCCGGGCGAGCAGATCGATCAGAACCCGACGTGGACCGGCTGCGCCCGTCCGCCGTAGGCTGACCGCGCGTCGATAGTGTGGAACGGCGGTGCCGGGCGGCACCCGAACCCGACCGTTCCCGCCGGGCCGTGACGCCGCGCCGTTTCAGCGCGAGGGCCTGATTTGACGGGTGCGGACCGACCATCCGGAGCGGGCAGGGATGACAGGTGCATGACGACGGCAGGTACGACGACCAACGGGTGACCGGGCCGGAAGGGCGACCCTCCGCGGGCGATCCCGTTTCACGTGAAACCGACTACCAGGGTTGGCCGGTGAGCGGCGACTCCCGCGACCCGTCCACGCGTCCGCCGGACGGTGGCCCGGCGGGACGCCGGGAGGTGCCGGGCCGGCCGACCTCCTCCGTGCCGGCGAACGTTCCGCTGTCACGCGAGCCGCACGACCCGACGGACGGGCCGGCGAACGCGCCCAGCGCGCGACCCGGCCCGGCGCGGGGCAACGCGGCCGTCCCCGGTCGCTACGATCCGCAGCCGCCGGTCTCGGGCGTCCCGCACCAGACCAGCCCGCAGGCGGCCCCGGACGTGGTCGCCGGGGTGGTGGTGCCCTCCGACACGCCACCGGCCACCGGCTCCGCGACCGAAGCCGCCGGCAGCACGTACGTTTCACGTGAAACCCCGACGCGCGAAGAGGATGACCCACCGTTGGCTATGGAGGCTATGCGTGCCGTGCAGATCCTGAATCCCAGTGGCGAGGTGACCATGCCTCGTCCCGAACGGACCCGGGTGATGTGCGTCGCCAACCAGAAGGGCGGCGTGGGCAAGACCACGACCACGGTGAACCTGGCGGTGGCGCTCGCCCTGCATGGCAACCGGGTGCTGGTGGTCGACCTCGACCCGCAGGGCAACGCCTCCACCGGGTTGAACGTCCCGCACCACACCGGCATCCCGGACGTGTACGACTGCCTGATCGACAGCGTGCCGCTGGAGGAGGTGGCGCAAACGGTCGAGGGCATCCCGAACCTGTGGTGCGTCCCGGCCACCATCGACCTGGCCGGCGCGGAGATCGAGCTGGTCTCGGTGGTCGCCCGCGAGTCCCGGCTGGCCCGCGCCATCGCCGCCTATCCGGGGCACTTCGACTACGTCTTCATCGACTGCCCGCCGTCGCTCGGTCTGCTGACCGTCAACGCGCTCGTGGCCGCGCAGGAGGTGCTGATCCCGATCCAGTGCGAGTACTACGCGCTGGAGGGCCTCAACCAGCTGATCAACAACATCAACCTGGTTCGGCAGCACCTCAATCCGCGGCTGGAGGTCTCCACCATCCTGCTCACCATGTACGACCGGCGTACCCGGCTGGCCGACGCGGTGGAACAGGACGTCCGGAACCACTTCGGCGACAAGGTGCTCCAGGCGGTCATCCCCCGGAACGTGCGGGTCTCCGAGGCGCCGAGCTACGGCCAGTCGGTCATGACCTACGATCCCGGTTCGCGGGGGGCGACGAGCTACTTCGAGGCCGCCCAGGAGATCGCCGAGCGAGGCGTCAAGGAGCCGGTGAGCCGGAATGCGTAGTGCGGAGAAGTCGCTGGGAGGCGTCGCATGAAGAACCGTCCTCGCGGCGGTCTGGGCCGAGGGCTCGGTGCCCTCATCCCCACCGGGCCGGCGCCGGGCACCGCGCCGGAGGCCGCCGACTCCGAGAGCGGTGCGACGACCGCCCCGGCCGTGCCGGTGGCCGGTGCGGCTGCCGCCATCGGGGCGCCTGCCCCGGCGGTGGAGCCCGAGCCGCAGCTGAGTCCGGTGCCGGGGGCCCGCTTCGCCGAGATCCCGGTCGACGCGATCGTGCCCAACCCGAAGCAGCCCAGGCAGGTCTTCGACGAGGAGGCGCTGGAGGAGCTGAAGACCTCGATCCAGGAGGTCGGTTTCCTTCAGCCGATCGTCGTACGCCAGCTCGACGGCGAGAAGTACGAACTCGTCATGGGCGAGCGGCGCTGGCGGGCCGCCCAGGCGGTGGGCCGGGACAGCATCCCGGCGATCGTCCGGGACACCAAGGACGACGCGATGCTCCGGGACGCGCTGCTGGAGAACATCCACCGCGCCAACCTCAACCCGCTGGAAGAGGCGGCCGCGTACCAGCAGCTGCTGGAGGAGTTCGGCGCCACCCACGAGGAACTGGCCCGACGGATCGGCCGGAGCCGACCGCAGATCTCCAACACCATTCGGCTGATGAACCTGCCGGCCCAGGTGCAGCGGCGCGTCGCCGCCGGCGTGCTCTCCGCCGGCCATGCCCGGGCATTGCTCAGCTTGGACGACGCCGAGGCGCAGGAGCAGCTCGCCAAGCGGATCGTGGCCGAGGGCATCTCGGTACGCGCCACCGAGGAGTTGGTGGCGCTGGCGCTGGCCGATGGTCCGGCCAAGACCCCGGCAGCCAAGCGCCGGCCGAAGCCGCACGCGCCGGCGCTGTCGGATCTGGCGGACCGGCTCTCCGACCGGTTCGACACCCGGGTGAAGGTCGACATCGGCCGGAGCAAGGGCAAGATCACCATCGAGTTCGCCACCGTCGACGACCTTGAGCGGATCGTGGGCCTCATCGGCGTGGGCGAGGAGGACCAGCCCGAGCAGTGACCCGGATCGTCTCGGCCGCGTCGCCCGTAACGGATGACGCGGCCGAGGCGTTTTCGGGCTCGGTCGCCGGCCGGTGTTCGCGGCGCTCGGAGCGATCGGTCGTCCGACGGTTTCTGCTGCCCCCTCCGGGGTTGCTCAGGGCTAGGGCTACCTCGGGGACCGGTTTCGTTTCTCGGCAGGCGAGCGGCCGTCTGAGCGGGCTGCGTGGCTTACTTCTCGTCCCGCCCTGTTGGTCCGGCGGGCGGTGGACCAGACACGGCCGCTTTCCCGGCGACGTTCGATCCCCGGTCCCTCGGGGCGGGTCCGGCAGACAGTTTCACGTGGAACGCCCTCAAGGCGTCACCGCCGTCGCCGCCTGACACGATGGTCCCGATCGAGGCCGGCTGCTCAGGCGCCCACGGTCGGGTCCAGCGTTCACGTGGAACGGACCCGGACGGCGGGCGTTGTGGTTTCACGTGAAACGGATGGCGAGCGCTGCCGGAGGCTGTCCGGGTTGAAGCCGGCGTCGAGCCCGTCTCGTAGAGGTTGTGGCGATGGTTGGCCGAACCTGCTTGACCACTGGGAGCATGGTTGACGCGGTCTCAGCGTCAATGCGATTCGATGCGACCAGGACGACCATGGCTCGGAGACGATGCCGGGGCTCCCTGCCGAGAGGCGGCGTCGGGCCGAGGCGACAAGGGATCGGAGCTGCGCCCGGTAGTGGAGGGGCCGGCAGAGTGGGTGGCCCGGCCGAAGACCGGGAGTCGACCTTGGCTGCCGGCGCAACTGACCGCTGACGGCGGGACCGGCACACTCACGGCCAACGCCGTCCTCCCCCGGTGCGACCCGTTGCGATGGCCAAGCCCCTCGCGGCGTCCACGCCGGCGGCGCTCGCTCGTTGCTGTTCGTCTCGCCCGTGGCTCCGGGGCCCTTGCCCGCCGCCCCGGCCCAGGCCCCGGCACCGGCCCCAGCTCCGGCACCGGCCCTCGGCACAGGCTCGCGATTCTCGACATCCGAGGCGGCTGCTGACTGCGCCACGACATCCGACCCTCGAACGGCCATTGGTGTCCGAGCCCAAGCTCGACTGCGTGGTGCGAAACCACGTGCGGTCGGAGCGGTCCGTCGAATCGGCCCCGTCTGATTGTTGGCCGCTCCGTCCCGCAGCGCTCGACTCTGGACCTCTTCGGCCGGCCCTCCCGGGTGCCAGAGGCTTCCGCTCATCCCGGCCCGTTGCCCGTACCCGAGGCTTTGGCTAGCAGACCCCCACCCGCGACTTGATTACGCCGGACCTCAGTTTCCGGCCCCCGATTCCGCCTCGAGCTCCCCGGGTTCAACCTCGGTCCGCCGGCCTCCCTCCCCGGTCATCCGGGTCCGGTGGCCGGGTTGATCCACTCAACATGCCGCACATCGGCGGATCCAGCGCGCCGGACACCGCGACATGGCCGCAAGGCGAGTTGATTGCGGGCTGCTCAGTGCGGCGCGGGCAGTCAGCGAGCCGGTCCCTCTGCATCCGCCCAATGACGAGGTCCAGACCGGCTCGCTCTGCGGCAATGGCCCCCGTGGACAGCGGCGGGTTCGAGGATTTTCGGCAGGTGCCCCATGGCCGTTTCACGTGAAACAGAGGGCCGACGTCCCGAGGGCGGCGTCACCAGACCGTGGAGCCGGGGACGGCGAGGTGGCGGCCGGCCGCCACCCACGAGCGAGATCAGCAAACCGGTTCGAGCCCGGCACCAATCGGTGGTTCGGTCGTTGAGAGGAGAGGGCTCGACCGATCGACAACCCGTCCGGTGTTGCCCGGCGTTATCCACAGTTGTTTTCCACAGGGCATCCCCGTTTCACGTGAAACAGCGCGGCGAAAGCCTTGCTGACCTGTGGATGACGCGGTGTGGTGGCAATCTCGGCGGCCTGTGGACAACGCGGTGGACAGCCGCTGCCGGGCAGGGCCGGGATCCCCGGAAGAACCGGCACCCGCCGATGAATCAGGTAGGGACAGGCGTCGCCGACTCGGTTAGGGTCAGCGTCGTGCAGGACACCCCTCCCTCAGCCCCGGACTTCACCCAGTGGCCCTCGTTCCCCTTCGAGGGCGACCTTCGCGTCAAGCAACTCGACGATCCGGTGCCGGTCGAACCTCCCCGCAGGGGGGAGGGAAACCGGGAATGCACCGCCTGCAACGCGCCCGATGAGGCGTACATCTGGGTGGGCGAGCGATGGCGGGTACGCGCGATGGACCGCCCCACCGGCCTCCCGATGGTGCTCATCCTGGAATCGCGTTCCCACCTCGATCTCGGCGACCTGCCGAACCTGCTCGCCGCCGAGTTGGGCGTGATGACCGTCCGGCTGGAACGCGCCATCCGGTCCCTGGACGGGGTCGCCCGGGTGCACGTGAACCGTTGGGGCGACGGCTCCGCGCACCTGCACATGTGGTTCCTGGCGCGGCCGCACGGGCGGCTCCAGCTGCGGGGCACCTTCCTGTCCCTGTGGGATTCCATCCTGCCGCCCATCTCCGAGGCGCAGTGGCGGGAGAACCTGGCCCTGGTCGCCGCCTGGCTGGCCGAGTTCGGCGGTCGTCCGCTGGCTGAGCCGCCGCGGATCCAGTGGCAGGCGCCGTCGAGTCTCTCCGCCTCCCCGGCGGAGAGCGCAGAGCCGGACGCCGAGGAGGAGCCCGCTTCAGTGATCGAGGCGGCCGAGGAGATCCCGGAGCCGGAGGAGGCCCCGGAACCGGCGGAAAATCCGGGGGCGGACGAGGCGACGGCCGAGCAGTCCCGGGCCGGTTGAGGGCGGGCCCTACGCGCGGCGGGCGGCGGCTCGGCTCACCAGCGAGCCGAGCACCCGGCCGAAGTCCAGCCCGGCCGCCTGGACGGCCAGCGGCAGCAGCGAGGTCTCGGTCATCCCGGGGGAGACGTTGACCTCCAGCACGTGCGGTTGCCCGTCGGAGTCCACGATCAGGTCGACCCGGGACAGGTCGCGCAGGCCCAGCGCGGTGTGCGCGGCGAGCGCCACCTCGGCCACCCGCTCGGTCGTCTCCCGGTCGAGCCGGGCCGGCGCGTGCCAGGTGGTGCGGCCGGCGGTGTAGCGGGCGGCGTAGTCATAGACCCCATTGCGGGGCACGATCTCGACCGGGGGCAGGGCCTGCGGGCCCTCGCCCAGGTCGATCACCGAGACCGCCACGTCCATGCCGGGCACGTACCGTTCCACCAGCGCCGTCTGGTCGTACGCGAAACAGCCGACCATCGCGGCCGGCAGCGACGCGGCGTCCCGAACCACGGCGGCGCCCAGGCCGGAGCCGCCCTGCGCCGGCTTCACCATCAGCGGCAGGCCGAGCCGGTCGGCGATCCGGTCCAGCACGGCCACCGCGCCCAGCTCGGAGAAGCGGTCGTGCGGCAGGGCCACCCAGTCCGGGGTGGGAATGCCGGCCTCACGCAGCACCGCCTTCGCGGACGGCTTGTCCCAGGCCAGCCGGGAGGCGCGTGCATCACAGCCGACGTACGGCACGTCGCAGAGGTCGAGCACCCCGCGCAATGAGCCGTCCTCGCCGGTGGCACCGTGCAGGGCGATCACCACGGCGTCCGGCGGGTCGGCGGCCAGCGCGGGCAGCAGGGCCACGTCCGCATCGCGCAGCTCGGCGTCCATGCCGACCGTCCGCAGGGCGTCGAGCACCCGACGGCCGGACCGCAGCGAGACGTCCCGTTCGTAGGAGAGCCCGCCGGCGAGCACCAGGACGTGCAGCTCGTCGGTGGCGGCGGGGTCGGTCACGGAAGCCTGGGTGGCAGGGCTGACGGCCATGCGGGAATCATGCCAAGTCGGGACCGGGCGCGTCCGAGCCGCCCTGCCGGCGCCGCGGCCCGGGACCGCCGACCGCGCCGAAGACCTTGCGCATGGCGATCTCCTGCTCCATCACGCCGGACAGCCGGCGGATGCCCTCGCGGATCCGCTCCGGCGGGGGGAAGGAGAAGTTGAGCCGCATGTTGCCGCTTCCCGCGCCGTCGGCGTAGAAGCCGGTGCCCGGCACGTACGCGACCCGGGCGGCGATGGCGCGCGGCATCATCGCCTTGGAGTCCAGGCCGTCGGGCAGGGTCGCCCAGACGAAGAGGCCGCCGCCCGGCGTCGTCCAGGTGGTGCCCGCGGGCATCAGGTCCGCCAGCGCGGCGAGCATCGCGTCCCGGCGCTCCCGGTAGACCTCGCGGTAGACCTTGAGCTGCTGTCGCCAGGGCATCGTGCCGAGGTAGGTGGAGACGGCGGCCTGCGCGTAGCCGCTGGGGCAGAGGATCTGCGCCTCGCTGGCGATGACCAGCTTGTCGCGGACCGCGTGCGGGGCGAGGATCCAGCCGACCCGCAGGCCCGGGGCGAAGGTCTTGGAGAAGGTGCTCAGGTAGAAGACCCCGTCGCGCCGCCGGGCCCGCAGCGGCGCGGGCGCCTCGCCCTCGAAACCGAGCTGACCGTACGGGTCGTCCTCGACCACCAGCAGGCCGGCGCGCTCGCAGATGTCGAGCACCCGTTCCCGCCGCTCCTCGCTGAGTGTCACGCCGGTCGGGTTCTGGTAGGTGGGGATGGTGTAGAGGAACTTCACCCGTCGCCCGGCGCGGGCCAGGTCGGCGATGGCCGCCTCCAGCGCCTCCGGGATCAGCCCTTCGTCGTCCATCGGCACGTGGGCCACCTGAGCCTGGGCGGCCTGGAACACCCCGAGTGCGCCGACGTACGTCGGCCCCTCGGCGAGCACCACGTCACCCGGGTCCAGGAAGAGCCGGGCCACCAGGTCGAGCGCCTGCTGCCCGCCGACGGTTACCACCACGTCCTCCGGGGAGGCGCCGCAGGAGGCGTCGATCCCGGAGAGGGCCATCACCTCGCAGATCCGCTCGCGCAGCTCCAGGGTGCCCTGGCCGATGCCGTACTGGAGGGTGGTCGCGCCGTGCTCGGCGGCGAGCCGGCCGAGCATCTCGCCGACCGCGTCCAGCGGCAGTGCCGCGATGTACGGCGCCCCGCCGGCGAGCGAGACCACCTCCGGCCGGCTCGCCACCGCGAAGAGCGCCCGGATCTCGGAGGCGGTCATCCCCCGGACCCGGCGGGCGTACCGGTCGGTGTAGTCGTCGAGCGTCGTGCCGGTCATGACATCACCTCGATCGGGTGTCGGCGGGGCTGCCGCCCGGTGTGGTACCCGCGATGCCGGCATCCATGGCGGCGCGGGACGGCCGGTTGGTCGATCGTAGTCCCCGCTCACCAGGGACGGACCCGCCATGTGGGTACGTCCACATCCCGGACCGGCCCGCTCGCCGCCCCGGGTGGCGGTATGCGCGTCCCCTCCCGAACCGCCCGACGGCGGCGTACGATCGCTCGTCGGGGGCAGAAAGCGGCACGAATGTGGCTTCCGCCCCGAGCCTATTGGTGGGGATGCGCTGATGTCGCGACGTCTGGTCAGTCTGACCCTCGACACCCTCGAGGACCTGCCCCGCCCGTGCCGTGAGTGCGTCTACTGGGAGCTGGATCCGGTCTCCGCCGACCGGGCCTGCGCCGCCGGTGACCCCGGGCTGGAGAAGGAGGCCTGGGTCTCACAGACCCTGCTGGAGTGGGGTTCCTGCGGCAAGCTCGCGTACGTCGACGGAATGCCCGCCGGTTTCGTCATGTACGCCCCGCCCGCGTACGTTCCGCGCTCGATGGCCTTTCCCACCTCGCCGGTCTCCGCGGACGCCGCGCTGCTGATGAACGCCACCGTGGTGCCGGCGTTCGCCGGCGGCGGCCTGGGCCGGATGCTGGTGCAGGGCGTGGCCCGCGACCTCACGAAGCGCGGCATCAAGGCGATCGAGGCGTTCGGCGACGCCAAGTTCGGGGACGGGGCGGAGGACGACCCGACCCGGGCGTGCGTCGCGCCGGCCGACTTCTTCCTCTCGGTGGGCTTCAAGACCGTCCGCCCGCATCCCCGCTACCCCCGGCTGCGGCTGGAGCTGCGGACCGCGCTGAGCTGGAAGTCCGACGTCGAGTACGCGCTGGAGAAGCTGCTCGGCTCGATGAGCCCGGAGACGCTGCTCCGGCCGGTGCGACCGGCCCCGGCCACCCGTTCCACCAGCTGACCGGCGCCCGCCGGCTCAGTCCACCACGGTGCCGGCGGTGACGATCGCCCGCAGCTCGCTCACGTCGATCGAGCCGGTGGGGACGTCCCGCTCGATCGGGAAGTACATCCGCTGCACGGCGGCGACGATCGCCTCGACGACCCGGTCGCGGAACCGCGGGTCGACCAGCCGACCCCGGTCCGCCGGTGAGGTCAGGTAGCCCACCTCGACCCGGACCGCCGGCATCTTCGTCAGCCGCAGCAGGTCCCAGGCCTTGGCGTGGGTACGGCAGTCGCGCAGCCCGGTGCGGGCCACGATCTCTCGCTGCACCAGCCCGGCCAACCGCTCCCCGGTGGCCGAGGTGACGCCGTTGTCGGTGCCGTAGTGATAGGTGGCTACCCCGTCCGCCGCCGGATTGGCGTGCCCGTCGGTGTGCAGCGAGATGAAGACGTCCGCGCCGAGGGAGTTGGCCAGTTGGGCGCGGTCGGCGTCCGGCCGGCAGGTACGCGGCGACGGGCCGCGGGTGAGCTGCACCCGTACCCCGGCTGCGGCGAGCCGCCCCTCCAGCCGGCTGGCCAGGTCGTACACGATGTCGGACTCGGTCCACCGCAGCGGGCCGTCGGGCACCACCTCGCCCGGGTCGGTGCCGCCGTGCCCCGGGTCGATCACCACGGTCCGCCCGACGAGCGTGGGTCCGGCCTGGCGGATCGCGTCGGACTCGCGGAGCCACTGCGGGCGCCCGCCGACCACCTTCCGGCCGAGGCGGCGCAGGGCGTTCATGGTGTGCGGGCCGCATGCCCCGTCCGGCTTCAGGCCCATCTCCCGCTGGAACTGGGCGACCGCCCGGGAGGTGCGGATCCCGTAGATGGCGTCGGCGCGGCCGGCGTCGTACCCCATCTCCAGGAGGCGTTCCTGGAGCGTGCGGACGTCCTCGCCGATCAGCGGCTCGGGCACCGCGTGGTACAGGGTCCGGGCGCCGAGCCGCCACCGGGCCGCGTCCAGCGCCCGCCAGGTCTCCGCGCCGACCCGCCCGTCCACGCTGAGGCCACGGGACTGCTGGAACGCCCGGACGGCCCGCTCGGTCGCGGCGTCGAACTCGTCGCCCCCGCCGCCGGCGGGGAGCAGGTCCAGGCCGGTGAGGACGGTACGGATCTCGGC
The DNA here is from genome assembly GCF_055586005.1 of Micromonospora sp. NPDC051924. Taxonomy (NCBI): domain Bacteria; kingdom Bacillati; phylum Actinomycetota; class Actinomycetes; order Micromonosporales; family Micromonosporaceae; genus Micromonospora; species Micromonospora sp. NPDC051924. The sequence goes on along the minus strand of NZ_JBVJJA010000005.1, from coordinate 162,802 downwards.
CACCGCGGGTCCCCGGTCACCGGGTCGGATCGGACGCACGACGACCTCCTCTGCGAGGGACGCTGGCTGGCCGGAGACTCCGACGAGGTGCTCGCCCCGCACGGGGACGCTTACGGAGCGTACCGTGATCGGTTACCAACCGGCCTCGGGTTCGGCCAGGTCAGCAGAGCCGGAACCCCCGCCACCCGGGACGGGCGACGGGGGTTCCGGAGGTGTCGGGCGTCGGCTCAGAGCGCCGACTGGATGAGCCGGACCAGTTCACCCTTGGGCTTGGCACCGGCGATGGACTGCACCGGCTCACCGTTCTTGAAGATGGTGAGGGTCGGCACCGACATCACCCGGTAGGCGCGCGCGGTCTCGGGGTTCTCGTCGATGTTGAGCTTGACGATGCTGACCTCGTCGCCCATCTCGCCGGCGATCTCCTCCAGCAGCGGCGAGACCTTGCGGCACGGCCCGCACCACTCCGCCCAGAAGTCGACCAGAACCGGCTTGTCCGACTTCAGCACATCGCTCGCGAAGCTCGCGTCGGTGACCGCCTTGGTTGCTCCCACTATGAACCCTCCTCCGGGAACTGTTATGAAGATGTTTCAGCTTTGCAGGGTGGCGATGAAGCGCTCGGCATCCAGCGCGGCCGCACAGCCCGTACCGGCGGCGGTGATCGCCTGACGGTAGGTGTGGTCGACCACGTCGCCGGCCGCGAAGACACCCGGGACGCTGGTCCGGGTGCTCGGCGCCTGCACCTTCACGTACCCCTCGTCGTCGAGTTCCACCTGGCCGCGGAAGAGCTCACTGCGCGGGTCGTGGCCGATCGCCACGAAGACGCCCGTGACGTCGAGCACCTTGCTCTCGCCGGTGTGCACGTTGCGGACCCGGGCCCCGCTGACCTTGCCGTCGTCGCCGAGGATCTCCTCGATGACGGTGTTCCACTCGACCTTGATCTTGTCGTTGCCCAGCGCCCGCGTGGCCATGATCTTGCTGGCCCGGAACGAGTCCCGGCGGTGGATGATCGTGACCGACTCGGCGAACCGGGTGAGGAAACTGGCCTCCTCCATCGCCGAGTCGCCGCCGCCGACCACCACGATGTGCTGGTTACGGAAGAAGAAGCCGTCACAGGTGGCGCAGGACGACACGCCGTGGCCCAGGTACTCCTGCTCGCCCGGCACGCCCAGTGGACGCCAGGCCGAGCCGGTGGAGAGGATGACCGCCTTGGCCCGGTACGCGGTCTCGCCGACCCAGACGGTGCTGAGCGCGTCGGAGCCGACCTCGCCGGTGTCCTTCAGCTCGACCCGGGTCACGTCGTCGGTCAGGAACTCGGCGCCGAACCGCTCGGCCTGCTTGCGCATGTTGTCCATCAGCTCGGGACCGAGAATGCCGTCCGCGAAACCGGGGAAGTTCTCCACCTCGGTGGTGGTCATCAACGCGCCGCCGGACTGCACGCCCTCGATCACGAGCGGCTTGAGGTTGGCGCGCGCGGCATAGACCGCCGCCGTGTAACCGGCCGGCCCCGAGCCGACGATGATCAGGTTGCGGACCTCGTCCACTGCCGTCTCCCGATGTGTGTGTTCGTCATCTGCTCCGGCTGATCCCCCGCCGGGACGATGTCGATCCCGAGTGCCGGCGGACCGTGGCGGCGCCGGCGCCTGACTTGCAGAACGTCATCGTACGAAGCGGGGATTCCCAATCCGGTCATCCGGTGGGTCACGTCACGTGGAACGGCATCCGCCGATGACCGCGCCCTCACCCTACCCGCGCATGGAACCGGGTGTCCGCGCCGGAGCCCGGTACGCCGCACTCCGGTCCGCTGGCCCACGCCCAGCGGCTGCCCGCCGGGTCGACGAAGGTCACCACCAGGGCGGGGAGCCCCTGGAACGACGCGTAGTCGACCAGGTCGACGGTGATCGACCCGGACCCGTGCTCGATGCCGATCGCGGTGAGGCAGGCGTCCAGCGCTCCGGGTCGGGCCAGCCGTTCCAGCCCGAGTGGAGTGGTCATCCGCCCGCCCTCCGGGGCCAGGCCCGGCCGACTCCCCTTCTCTCGCGACGGGCTGGCGAGCATGCTGCTGAGGCCGCCGGCCAACCGCTCCGGGGTGTAGTCCGTGCCGCTGCTCGTCGTGGGTGCGCTGATCCGGTAGGGGGCGGCGTTCCTCGGGACCGCCGCCGGCTTGCCCGCGTCCTGCGCGGAGAAGCCGGCACCGCCGATGCCGGTGCCGACCAGGTTGCTCAGCCCGAGCCCGACCGCCGTGATCGAGGCGGCCGCCACGGCGACCGGGACGCCGATCCGGGCCCAGTGCCGCGCGCGCCGGCCCGGACCGGTCCGGCGATCCGGGCCGTCCGCCGGCCGGGTCGCCCCCCTCGCCCGTCGGCTCCCGCCGGTCGTCTGCGCCGGCACGGTGTGGCGGACGTCGGCCGGGTCGCCGTCGACCCCGGGCACCGTGAGCGGCGCGGCGTCGGCCAGTGCGGGGCCGGCGCCCGCGAGCGCCGCCGTGATCCGGTCCGCCACGACCAGGGGCAGCTCCGGCGCCGGTCCGGCCGCCCATTCGGCCAGGTCCGCGTCCACCAGGTCCAGCGCCCGCACCAGCTCGGCGTACGCGTCGCCCCAGGCCGCGTCCTCCTGGACCAGCCGGGCGACGGTCTCCTGCTCCCGGGTGCCGTCCAGCGCCCCGCCGACGTAGTCGGCGAGCAGGTCGTGGTCGACCCCGCTGAACTTCCCGGCAGTCACGTCTCCTCCTGGCTGGCGTCCGGCCGGGACCACCCCGGCGTGGATCCGACGCCCTCGGGCGGGCGTGGGTTCCCCCCGGTGACCGGGCGCACGTCCGTCCCCTCGTCCGATCCGGTACGCAGGTGCCCGAGGAGCACGGCCAGCCGGGCCCGACCCCGGGCACACCGGCTCTTCACCGTCCCCTCGGCGACGCCGAGGATGCGGGCCACCTCGGCCACCGGGTAGCCCTGCACGTCCACCAGCACCAGCGCGGCGCGCTGCTCGGCGGGCAGTTCGGCGAGGGCCTGCCGGACCACCAGCGCGGTCTCGTGGTCGCGGACCGGCGCGGCCGGCTCCACCCCGCCGGTGTGCCGGCCGGGCTCCCCGTCGGTGTGCACGCCGTCGGGGAGCGGGACCGTGGCGTGCGTCTGCCGCCGCCGCAGCCGGTCCAGGCAGGCGTTCACCACGATCCGGTGCAGCCAGGTGGTGACCGCCGAGTCGCCGCGGAACCGGGCCGCCCCGCGGTGCGCCGAGAGCATCGCGTCCTGCAGCGCGTCCGCCGCCTCCTCGCGGTCGCCGACGGTACGCAGGGCCACTGCCCAGAGCCGGTCCCGGTGCCGGTGGAACAGCTCGGTGAAGGCGTCCCGGTCGCCGGCCACGTGCGCGCGCAGCAGGTCGAGGTCGGAGCCACCGGTCGTCGCGGCGTCCCCGGTCACCGGCTCGGGCGTACGCCCGCCGCGACCCGTCATCACCACGTCCGAAAGAGGCGGTGCGGCAGCCGCGGCGGCCGGTTCACGAGCCCTGGACCGTGATCTCCTGGACCCCCACCTTGTAGCCGCTGCCGCCTTCCTTCTGCGGGAGCTCGGTGATCCAGAAGAGCAGGTACTGGTACTTCTGCTCCGGGTCGAACCCGTTGAAGGTCATCTTGGTGCCGTCGTGCTCCTCGAACGGCTGCCCGATCGGCTTCTTCAGGTAGCTCGCCAGGAGCTGCTTGTCGCCGGCGGAGTTGACCGGGAAGTCGGCGGTCCCGGCGAGAAGTTGGGCGGAGGCGCCGGTGGCGGAGAGCACGGCCTGCACCGACTTCACGGAGTGCGGCGAGCCGAGGTCGATCCAGACCCCCATGCCGCGCTTGAAGTTGCCGAAGTTCGCCCGGGTGTAGGTGTCGGTCTCCCAGCCCTTGTCCAGGTTGCCGTCGATCACCAGCTCGGCGTCCTCCAGCTCGTCGCGGGTCCTGCTGTCCGGGTCGATGATCCGGACGTCCTCGACGGGGAGCTGCCGCGCCGCTGGGGCGGCCGGGGTGGTGTCGCCCGTGGCGGGGGCGCTGCTGGACGGGCGGGCCACCGGCTCGGTCTTCGGGTCCTTGTCGTCGCCGCCCAGGGCGCTGATCCCGATGAGCAGGCCGACCAGGGCCACCGCCAGCAGGCCCGCGATGCCCAGGGCGACCTTGCGGCCGGCGACCGAGGCCAGCGGCGACGGCTCCTCGCCGGTGTCGGCGGTGAACCGGAGCGGCCCGGCCTGGTCCAGGAAGTGGTCCTCGGCGGGGATGTCCAGCCGGCTCAGCTCGGCGGCGAGCACGTCCGAGGAGGGCGGGGCGATCTCCGGGTCGAGCAGGTCCATGGTGAGGTCGTCGAGGTACGCCGGCACCCCGGCGCGGACCTGGCGGGGCGCGGCGATCGAGCCGCCGGCGTCCCGTACCGCGTCGGGCAGGGCGGCCCGGCCGTGCCCGGCGGTGGCGCCGTGCAGCGGGGCCTCGCCGTGCGGCCAGTGGCCGGTCAGCGCGAAGTAGAGCACCCCGCCAACCGCCCGGAGGTCGGTCTCCTGGCTGTCCGCGCCGTCGGTGCGCGCGTCGGCCAGCACCACCCGGCCGTCGTCGCTGATCATGACGGTGCCGGGGTGGACGTTGCCGTGCACCATGCCGGTGGCGTGTACCGCCGCGAGGGCGCTGGCCACCGCGTTGCCGATGGCGGTCGCCCGGGCCGGGTCCAGCGGCCCGTCCCCGGCGACCAGCTCGCGCAGGGACTGGCCGTCCACCCACTCGCGGACGACGTACGCCCGGTCGGCCTCGTCGATCGCGTCGTAGACGCCGACCAGGTTGGGGTGGATCACCCGACTGGCCGCCACGGCGGCCTGGAGCATCTCGGTGGCGGAGTCGCCACCCGGGTAGCGGAGGACCACCGCGACGGGACGGCGCAGCACGACGTCGACCCCGCGCCAGACCAGCCGGCCCGCGCTGTCGTTGTTGATGTGCTCGACCAGCTCGTACCGATCGGCAAGGATCTCACCGGCCGTGGGAGCACCGAAGGTCATGACCGGAGGGGCAGTCTCCTCCGCCTCCTGACCCTCGCCGACCTGGGTCACCCGTCCTCCCTCGGTGATCGTGTCGATCGATGGACCCGTGCTGCTGGGCATGTGGCTTTCCGCTCTGCCTTCGAAGGAACCGGCGGACCCGTGTCGACGCCCACGTCGGCACCTGCCGTATCCGTCGTGAGTGACCTTACCCGGGATGCCCGGTTCCCCGACATGTCATCTTCCCGCCGGAGTTGGTGGGACGCCAGTGGTCACGGCGGCCGGCCGGGTCGCGGCCCGAACCTGCCCTGTCACTGACAACACGCTTCAGCCAATCTAGAGGTTGACGGCAAGTAGTCGGCGCAGGGGCGCACCGGTGTGGCGACCGTGCGACGTACCTGTGAATTCCCTCGGGCGGGTCGCCCACCCTCATCCTTACGGATGGTTGTCCACAGGCCGAGGGGCCTACTGCGCGGCGCAATCCCGAGTTATCCACAGCCGTATCCCCAGGCTGGTGATCCTCGTTCACCGTCCGTCATCCGGGCCGGTCAGCGGCCCAGCCGGCGCCGCACCATGCCGACCACCTCGGTGATCTCACCGATCCGCAGCACCATGGCCAGCCCGAGGTACGTCGCGCCGATCACCGCGCCGCCGATCACCAGCTGGGCCGCCGCGGCGAGCCAGCTCAGGTGGCCCGGGTCGCCGGGGAGCAGCTTGACCACCAGCAGGCCGACCAGGGCCGCGCCGAGCGCGGCGACGACCACCCGGCCCATGGTCCGCATGATCCCGCCCAGCCCGATCCGGCCGACCCGCGGACGGAGCAGCATCGCCGAGATCACCGCCGCGGCCACGTAGGAGATGGCGTTGCCGAGCATCATGCCGGCCGCCGCGAAGGTGGCCGAGAAGGCGAGGAAGAGGCCGACCTGGAGGAGCACCCGCAACGCCACCACCGGGATGTTGACCAGGGCCGGGGTCCGGGTGTCCGGCAGCGCGTAGAAGGCGAAGGTGAAGAGCTGGCTGATCGCGAACGGGACCAGGCCGAGCGCCGCCACCAGCAGCACGGTCGAGGTGGCCACGGCGTTGTCGCCGGTGAAGGCGCCGTACCGGAAGACCACCACCGAGATCGGGCCGGCCAGCACCGCGTAGCAGACGGCGATCGGGGCGAGCACCGCGGTGACCATCCGGGTGCCCCGGGACAGGTCGGCGGTGACGTCGCGGAACCGGCCTTCGGCGGCGGCCGCGCTCATCCGGGGCATCAGCGCGGTGATGATCGAGACGGCGATGATGCCGTGCGCCATCATCAGCAGCAGGAAGACGTTGTTGTAGATCAGCAGGCCGGCGTTCTTCCCGCTGGCACCCCGCAGCAGCAGGTTGACCACCACGAAGAGGCCGAGTTGGTTGACCCCGACGTAGCAGAACATCCAGCCGCCGAGCCGGGCCAGCTCGCGCAGGCCCAGTTCGCGGAAGTCGAAGCGCCACTTCCACCGGAAGCCGACCTTGCGCAGCGCCGGCAGCAGCCCGGCGGCCTGCACCGCCACGCCGAGCAGGGTGCCGCCGCCGGCCAGCAGGATCCGGCCGGCGGTCATCTGGTCCGGGTGGAGCGCCTTGGCGCCGTAGATGGCGATGTACAGGCCGAAGGTGCCGATGACCACCAGGTTGTTGAGGATCGGCGCCCACATCGGGGCGGCGAAGTGTCCCCGGGTGTTCAGCACCGCGGCGATCAGCGCGCTCACGCCGGTGAAGAACAGCATCGGCAGCATCAGGTAGGACAGGTCGTTGACCAGCCCCTGGTACACCGCCCCCTTGCCGCTCGCGTAGATCGCGGTCAGCACCGGGGCGAGGAGCACCGCGATCAGCGCGGCTGCGGCCAGGGTGATGACCGCGAGGGAGAGCAGCCGCTGGGCGTACGCCTCACCCCGGTCCGGGTCGGCGTTGCGCCGCCGGACCAGCACCGGGATCAGCACGCTGGTGAGCACCCCGCCGAGCAGGAACTCGTACACCTGGTTCGGCAGGAACTGGGCGGTGGTGTACACATCGCCGACGGCGTTGCCGAGGGCGGCGCCGATCATCAGGTTGCGGATGAAGCCCGTACCCCGGCTGACCAGGCTGCCGATCGCCATCACCGTGCTGTTCGCCGCGGCGCTGCTCTCCGCCACCACCTCCTGCGGCGGCGCGGTGGCCTCCACCGCCGGCTGGTTGAGCGGCTCGGCCGAGATGAAGACCGCCTCGTCGTCCGGCGGCTGGCCGCCGCCGTGCGCGTTGGCGCTGCGGTAGAGCCCGCCGCTCATCTCCAGCCTCCCAGGGGTACGTCCGAGCCGGACCTCCGGGCCCGCACGCCCAAGACGATAGTCAACCTCGGTGGGTTACCCGCGCCCGGCGCAGTTGATCGCGTCCTGGACCGATAGGCTGGCGATCCCATGTCCGAAGCCTCCGCATCCCACGCCGCCGACCGCCGTGAGCTGACCGCCGCGCAGCGCAACGCCGTCGCCGAACTGCTCCGCGTCTCGCCGGTCGCCGACGAACTCGGCCGGCGCTTCGCCCGGGCCGGTCACGAACTGCACCTGGTGGGCGGATCGGTACGCGACGCCCTCCTCGGCCGCCTCGGCGAGGACCTTGACTTCTGTACCGATGCCCACCCGGACGAGACGCTGAAGATCGTCCGGGGCTGGGCCGAGTCGATCTGGGAGACCGGGCGGGAGTTCGGCACCATCGGCCTCCAGCGTGACGGCCTCCGGCTGGAGGTCACCACCTTCCGTGCGGAGGCGTACGACCAGGTCAGCCGCAACCCCGTCGTCGAGTACGGCACCAGCCTGGAAGAGGACCTGAAGCGCCGGGACTTCACCGTCAACGCGATGGCGGTCAGCGTCCCCGATCACCGGTTCACCGACCCTTACGGCGGGCTGGCCGACCTGGCTTCCAAGATCATCCGTACCCCGGGCACGCCGCAGGAGTCGTTCCGCGACGACCCGCTGCGGATGCTGCGCGCGGCCCGGTTCGCCGCCCAGCTGCGCTTCACGGTCCACCCGGACGTCCGCGAGGCGATGACCCGGATGGCCGCGGACCTGGATCGCATCACCGCCGAGCGGATCCGGGACGAGTTCACCAAGCTGCTCTGCGGCGCCGACCCGGTCACCGGGCTGCGGCTGCTGGTCGACACCGGGCTGGCCGAGCGGTTCCTCCCGGAGCTGACCGGGCTGAAGCTGACCATCGACGAGCACGCCCAGCACAAGGACGTCTACGAGCACACCCTCACCGTGGTCAGCAACGCCATGGCGCTGGAGGAGGACGGCTGCGACTTCGTGCTGCGGATGGCCGCCCTGCTGCACGACGTCGGCAAACCGGCCACCAAGGCGGTCGGCGGGGACGGCCGGGTCAGCTTCCACCACCACGAGGTGGTCGGCGCCCGGCTGACCAAGGTCCGGATGAAGGCGCTGCGCTACCCCAAGGACGTGACGGCCCAGGTGGTCAAGCTGGTCGGCCTGCACCTGCGCTTCTACGGGTACGGCCGGGGCGAGTGGACCGACTCGGCGGTCCGCCGGTACGTCACCGACGCCGGCGACCTGCTTGCCCGGCTGCACAAGCTGACCCGTTCCGACTGCACCACCCGCAACCGGCGCAAGGCGGCCCAGCTCGCCGCCGACTACGACGCGCTGGAGGAACGGATCGCCCGGATCGCGGCCGAGGAGGACCTGGCCCGGGTCCGCCCCGACCTGGACGGCAACGCGATCATGGAACTGCTCGGCGTACCGCCGGGGCCGCTCGTCGGGAAGGCGTGGCAGCACCTCAAGGAGCTGCGGCTGGAGCGCGGCCCGCTGGACCGCGACGAGGCCGAGGCGGAGCTGCTCCGCTGGGCCCGGGAGCAGGGCCTCCTCGACTGACGACAGGGCCCCCGGCCGACGCCGGGGGCCCCGCGCTCGCCGGTCAGGCGTCGACGGCCGGCTTGGTGTTCCCGTTGCGGTTTGCGCTGCCCAGCTTGGCGAGCAGGCCGGCCAGGTCGATGCCGGTCAGGTCGCTGCCGAGCTGGAGGCCCTGGGCCACGTTCCCGGCCACCGACTTGGTCAGCGAGGACGCGCCGTCGGTCGAGATGACGGTCATCTTGTCGATCGCGCCGATCGGGGCGCTGGCCGCCTCGACCACCTGCGGCAGCACCTTGACCAGCAGGTCCAGCACGGCCGCCTCGCCGTACGCGGCGAACGACTCGGCCTTGCGGGCCATCGCGTCGGCCTCGGCCTGTCCCTTGGCCAGGATCGCGGCCGCCTCGGCCTGGCCCTCGCGCTCGACCGCCTCGGCGATCGCGCTCCGCCGGCGCTGCTCGGCCTCACCCTCCTTGGCGCCCTCGATCGCGTTCGCCTCGGCCAGCGCGGCCCGGCGGGCCCGCTCGCCCTCACCGGTGAGGCGGGCCTGCTCGGCGGCGGCCTGTGCGGCGGCGATCGTCGCCTGGCGCTGGGCGTCCGCGTTGAGCACGGCCGCGTTGCGGGCCGCCTCGGCCTCCTGCTCGACCTTGTAGCGGGCGGCGTCGGCCGGCTTGCGCACCTCGGTGTCGAGCTGCCGCTGCTTCAGCTCGGCGTTCCGCTCGGCCACCTTCTGCTGCTCGGAGAGGATCGCCTGGTCCCGCTCGGCCTGGGCGAGCGGGCCGGCCGCCGCCGACTTCGCCTTCGCCGCGTCGATCTCGGCCTGGATGGCGGCCTGCTTGAGCGCCAGGTTGCGGTTCGCCTCGGCGATGGCCTCCTCGGCGAGCAGCCGCTCCTGCTCGGCCTGCTGCCGTGCCCGCGCCTCGGCGATGGCCGCGTCCTTGAGCACCCGGGCCGCTTCCGGCCGGCCCAGGTCCTGCAGGTACGAGCCCTCGGCCAGGATGTCCTGGAGCTGGAAGGTGTCCAGCACCAGGCCCTGGTTGGTCATCGAGTGCTCGGCCTCCTCGGCGACCGCGCTGGCGAACGCCGCCCGGTCCCGGATGATCTCCTCGACGGTGAGCCGTCCGACGATCGAGCGGAGCGCGCCGGCCAGCACCTCCCGGGTGAAGTTGTCGATCTCCTCCTGCTGGTTCAGGAAGCGCTGGGCGGAGGCGCGGATCGCGTCCTCGGTGCCACCGACCTTGACGATGGCGACGCCGTGCAGGTCGGTACGGATCCCCTGCTTGCTCACCGCACCGCGGATGCTGACGTCGATCCGGCGGCTGGACAGGTCGAGGGACTGGAGCTTCTGTACCACGGGCAGGACGAAGACCGAGGCACCGAGCACCACCTTCTGCCCGGACATGTCGGTGGCCCGGCCGCCGTCGGCGGTCTGGGTGGTCCGGCCCTTGCGGCCGGTCACGATGAACGCCTGGTTCGGGCCGGCCACCTTGATCCGAGAGAGGACGAACAGGACGAGGAGGACGGCGAGGAGGACCGCGCCGCCGATGGCGACGAGCAGGGGCATGGGCGTTCCCGTCTGTGCGAAGGGGAAATCAGTAGGTCTCGACGTGCACGCTGGTCTCGCTGAGCGCTTCGACCACGAAGATCCGGGCACCGACCGGGAGCGGATGGTCGGCGCGGGCGTTGAGCTTCACCGGTTGCCCGGCGAGGCGTACCCGCACCTCGCCGTAGCCGCCGGTCGGGATGGGGGTGACCACCAGGCCGGTCGCGCCGACCAGGTGGTCGCGGGTGGGCGTGGCGTCGGTTCGCATGTTGCGGGCCGCCCGGCTGAGCCGGGCCGCGAGCCACGCGGTGGGCACGGCGGCCGCCGCGCCGCCGGCCACCGCCGCCGCGATCATTCCGGGGGTACGCCCACCGAGCAACTCGTTGACGATGGCGGCGCCGAAGCCGAAGGCGCCGGTGAACCCGGCGACCGCCTCCAGCGACACCGGACCGTCGACGTCCGGGTGGCCGATGTGCAGCAGTCCTGCGCCGACCAGCGCGAGGGCGAGTACGCCGACTCCCGCCCCGCCGATGATCAGGAAAAGGAACGTCCCCGTGGCCACGACCTGCACGGTATCGACGTCGCGCAAGGTCGCCGGCTGCGCCGCGGCTCAGTGCGCTCCCGGTCGCGGCCGTCCCTGTCCCACCGATCGGCAAGAATGGGGGCATGCGCTGGACCGTGCTCGACTCGCCGATCGGGGAGTTCTCCGTCGCCACCGACGGCGAGGCCGTCCGCGCGGCGCATTTCGGCCGGGTGGCGTCGGCCACCGAGGAGCCCAGTGGCGAGCTGGCCGGCCGGGCGCTGGCCGAGCTGCGCGCCTACTTCGCCGGCGAGCTGACCGAGTTCACCGTCCCGGTCGCGGTGCTGCGCGGCTCGGAGTTCGAGCGCGCGGTGTGGCGGGAGATGATCCGCATCCCGTACGGGGAGACGCTGACCTACGGCGAGGTGGCGAAGGCGGTCGGTGATCCGGGCGCGGCCCGGGCGGTCGGGGTGGCCTGCAACCGCAATCCGGTGCCGGTGATCGTGCCCTGCCACCGGATCGTCGGGGCCGGCGGCAAGCTGGTGGGCTTCGGCGGCGGGCTGCCGCGCAAGGTGACCCTGCTGGAGTTGGAGGCGGCGGTGGCGCTGCGACGCGCCTGGTCCTGACGTACGCGGACGAAAGAGGCCGGGTCCGTGCGGACCCGGCCTCTTTTCCTGCGTGTCAGCGCGTCAGCGCTCGACCTCGCCCTTGATGAACGCCTCGACGGCGGCGTGCGCGTCGTGGTCGGCGTACTGCTTCGGCGGGGACTTCATGAAGTACGAGGAGGCGGAGAGGATCGGGCCACCGATCTTCCGGTCCAGCGCGATCTTCGCGGCGCGGACGGCGTCGATGATGACACCGGCCGAGTTCGGCGAGTCCCACACCTCGAGCTTGAGCTCGGCGTTGAGCGGGGTGTCACCGAAGGAGCGGCCCTCCAGGCGGATGTACGCCCACTTGCGGTCGTCGAGCCACGGCACGTGGTCCGACGGGCCGATGTGCACGTCGCTCTTCTGCATCTCGTGCGGGATCTGGGAGGTCACCGACTGGGTCTTGGAGATCTTCTTCGAGACCAGGCGGTTGCGCTCCAGCATGTTCATGAAGTCCATGTTGCCGCCGAAGTTGAGCTGGTACGTGCGCAGCAGCTCGACCCCGCGGTCCTCGAAGAGCTTCGCCAGGGCGCGGTGCACGATGGTGGCGCCCACCTGGCTCTTGATGTCGTCACCGACGATCGGCAGGCCGGCGTCCTCGAACTTCTTGGCCCACTCCGGGTCGGAGGCGATGAAGACCGGCAGGGCGTTCACGAACGCGCAGCCGGCGTCGATCGCGGCCTGGGCGTAGAACTTGTCGGCCTGCTCGGAGCCCACCGGCAGGTAGGAGACGACGACGTCGACCTGCGCGTCGCGCAGCGCCTGGGCCACGTCGACCGGCTCGACGTCCGACTCCTCGATGATCTCGCGGTAGTACTGGCCGAGACCGTCGAAGGTCGGGCCGCGCTGCACGGTGATGCCGGTCGGCGGCACGTCGCACAGCTTGATGGTGTTGTTCTCGCTGGCCACGATCGCCTCGGCGAGGTCCATGCCCACCTTCTTGGCGTCCACGTCGAACGCCGCGACGAACTTCACGTCCGAGACGTGGTAGTCGCCGAAGGTGACGTGCATGAGACCCGGGACGCGGTCGTTCGGGTCGGCGTTCCGGTAGTACTCCACGCCCTGTACGAGGGACGAGGCGCAGTTACCCACACCGACGATGGCGACGCGGACGGAGCCCATAGCGTCTGCCTCCTTCTTCTTCATCACGGCCGCTCTTTCCTGGACTCTCCAGGCGGGGGCGGGCTGTCTTCTTCTCGTCGGCCGCCGGCCGTCCCGGGTTGCGGGACCGTCGGGGCTCGGCCGGAGCGCTCGTTGGCGATGAGCTCCTCCAGCCAGCGAACCTCGCGCTCACAGGCGTCGAGCCCGTGGCGTTGCAGTTCCAGGGTGTACGCGTCGAGGCGCTCGGCTGCCCGGCCGAGCACGTCACGAAGGCCTTCGCGACGCTCCTCGATCTTCCGACGGCGACCTTCCAGGATCCGGAGCCGGGTGGCCTGGTCGGTCCGGGCGAAGAACGCGAAATGCACCCCGAAGCCCGTGTCGTCGTACGTCTCCGGCCCAGCCTGCGCTATCAGCTGGGCGAAGCGTTCCTTGCCCTCCGCGGTAATGGTGTAGACCACCCGACCTCGCCGGCTGGTCAGGGCGGGAACCTCCTCGGCGGTCGCGGGCGTCTCGGCGGCTTCGGTGATCCATCCCGCCGCCTGCAACCGGCGCAGGGTCGGATAGAGGGAGCCGTAGCTGATCGCCGCCCGGATGGCGCCGAGCTTGGCGGTCAACTCCTTGCGCAGCTCATAGCCGTGCATCGGAGCCTCCTGCAGGAGGCCCAGGATGGCGAACTCGAGCACGGGCCACCCCTTCTTACCCCCGGCGCGGAGTCGTAACCGCCGCGATGTATCGGACCGATACATCGCACGTTAGCGGAGACCCATGATCAGGGCAAACCCCCGTTTGCGCGGCGCCGTCATCACGGATCGTGACGGTGGTCGCCTCGCCCCGCCGGACCGCGTACCCTTTGCCGCATGCGTACGCAGCGCCAGGTCGTCGACTACTCGCTCCAGAAGCGAGCGGTGCTGCGTGACCTGCTCGCCAGCCGGACCGGCACGTACGACGTCTGCGACGCCTCGCCGTACCTGAAGAACGCCGCCCGGTTCCACGGCGAGCCCACCGAGGAGCGCTGCCCGATCTGTCGCAGCGAGAACCTCATCCACGTCCACTACATTTACGGCGACGAACTCAAGCAGTCCGCCGGCCAGGCGCGTAACCGGGCCGAGTTGTCGCTGCTCGCGATGACGCTGCGTGAGTTCCAGGTGTTCGTGGTGGAGGTGTGCCCCGGCTGTGACTGGAACCATCTCGTCGAGCAGTTCCTGCTCGGCCGGGACGGCCTGGCCGGTGGTGTCGAGGACGGGTCGGAGCAGGAGGCGGTGAGCGGCTCGTCCGCGCCGACCGTTTCCACCCCTCGTCGAAGGCGAGAGGCGCAACGGTGAATTCGGCTGTCCGGGTCGAGCCCCGCGGTACCGGCGGGTGGCGCACCCGACAGCTTTTAGGTCTGAATAGTCCGAATAGATCGGATTTGACGACTGCGCCCCGGCCCGCCCGGGGTGTAGCGTCTCGTGTCGCAGCTCACGGCAACCCGGTGGTGGCGCCCCCGCGCCCCACCGCGACCGGCAGGGTGTGAGGAATGAACTACGGCGATCCCAGTTCTTCGCGTGGGCGGGCCCAGATCCCGGGCCCGAACGGTGACCCCGGTTCCGGAGGGAGCCCGCGCGGGAACGGTTGGTCATCCGGGTCCGGCGGGCGTGCCTCGGTCGGTGGCGCCGCCCCGGTGCCGCGCGGCGCTGCGGGCTCGGCCTCCGTCGGTCGGGCCGGCGCGGGCCGTGCCTCGGTCCCGGTCTCGCCCGCTCCCGGCGGCGCCTCGGGGCGCGCCGGTGCCGGCCGTGCCTCGGTCCCGGTGTCCCCGGCGGGTCCCGCCGGCCGCGCCTCGGTCGGCGCGGCGAGCGTGGGTACGGCCGGTCGGGCGAGCGTCGGCTCGGCGGCCGTGGGTGGCCGCGCCGCGGTGGCCCGTGCCGGTGTGCCCGGCATGGTGGGCGGTGGCCCCGGTGGGCCGGGCGGCCCGACGGGGCCCGGCCGGGGTGGTCGCGGTGACGACCCGGCGGCGGCGGCCCGGGCGAAGAAGCGTCGGCGGATCAACATGCTGATCGCGGGCTTCGCCGTCTTCATCATGCTCGCCGGCATCGGCGTGGTCGGCTTTACCTACTACTCGACCAACGTCATTCTCCCCGAGGACACCATCCCGCCGCTCTCCACCACGATCTACGCCGGCGACAACAAGACGGTCATCGCGAAGATCGGTGACCAGAACCGGCAGCTGGTGACCATCAACCAGATCCCGGAGTACGTCCAGCACGCGGTGGCCGCGGCCGAGGACCGGAACTTCTACCGGCACTCCGGGGTGGACTACAAGGGCATCGCCCGCGCCGCCTGGAACAACCTCACCGGCGGTGACAAGCAGGGCGCCTCGACCATCACCCAGCAGTACGCCCGCAACGCCTTCGACAACCTGAACCAGGACACGTACGGCCGCAAGGTGAAGGAGGCGATCCTCGCCTCCAAGCTGAACGACAAGTACGACAAGCCGACGATCATGCAGCACTACCTGAACGTGATCTACTTCGGCCGCGGCGCGTACGGCATCCAGGCGGCTGCGCAGACCTACTTCGGCAAGGACGTCTCCAAGCTGACCGTGGCGGAGGCCGCGGTGCTCGCCGCGTTGATCAAGCAGCCCGAGCCGAGCACGACGCCGGGCGGCCACAAGGGCTACGACCCGGCGATCAACCCGACGGATGCGCTGGACCGGTGGAACTACGTCATCAACGGCATGATCGCCGAGAAGTGGCTCGACGCGCCCAACATGCCGGCGCACCCCACCGCGTATCCGACGAAGACGCTGAAGAAGCCGACGAAGAACAACGGCGCGGACTTCGGTGTCAACACGCCGTACGGCAACGTGGTCAACTACGTCTCGCAGGAAATGCGCGAGATGAAGCTGTGCACCGACGACCAGGCGGCAGCCACGCCGGACAAGCCGCTCTGCTCGCAGGCGCTGAGCCGGGGCGGCTACAAGGTCTTCACCACCATCGACCCCAAGATGCAGGAGGCGGCGCTCGACGCGGCCCAGCGGGCCAGGAAGGGCTCCGAGCTCTACGGTCAGCGGAAGAACCTGATGGCCGCCGTGGTGGCGATCGACCCGAGGACCGGCGCCGTGAAGGCCTACTACGGCGGGGACAACGGCACCGACTTCGACTACGCCGGCAAGAACGTCGACAACAAGGGCGTGCTGAGTGGCGGCCACTCGCCGGGTTCGAGCTTCAAGATCTACACCCTGGCCGCGGCGCTCGACAACGACATCTCCGTCAAGTCGCGCTGGAAGGGCAAGGCGTTCACGCCGGAAGGCTTCAAGGATCCGATCAGCAACGCGGGACATGCCGACCCGTCCTGCCACGACTCCTGCACCCTGGAGAAGTCGACGCTGCTCTCGCTGAACGTGCCGTTCTGGCACGTCACCCAGCAGATCGGCCCGGACAAGGTCGTCGACATGGCCAAGCGGGCGGGCGTCACCACGATGTGGCGGACGGACACCGACCCGGCGAAGGACTACGACCTCACCAAGCTGAAGGGCTCGGAGGTGGCCCCGGAGCCGTTCTACTACAACGTCGGCTTCGGTAAGTACCCCATCACCGTGCTGGACCATGCCAACGGGGTGGCCACCTTCGCCAACCAGGGCGTCTACAACAAGGCGCACTTCGTGAAGAAGGTGCAGAAGCAGAACACCGTCACCGGCAAGTGGGACACGGTAGGCGGCGAGAAGCTCAAGCCGCAGCAGCGCATCAGGAAGGACGTCGTAGCGGACGTCACCTCCGTGCTGGAGGAGTACCCGGCCCAGGTGAACCGGCGCCTCGACGACGGCCGGAAGGCCGCCGAGAAGACCGGCACCTGGGAACTCGGTGACGGCAGCGAGCACAACGGCGACGCCTGGATGATCGGGTACACGCCGCAGCTCGCCACCGCCGTCTGGGTCGGCAACGTCGGCAAGCGACTGGCGATCATCGACAACGACAAGCGGGACATCAGTGGTGCCCGGATGCCGGGCGCCATCTTCCAGCGCTTCATGAACGACGCCCTGAAGGGCACGGACAAGGTGGACTTCCCGCCCGCCGCGCACCTCGGCAAGGACGACGTCGGCAACGGCGATCCGGCGCCGGCGCCGGAGCCGCAGCCGGGTCAGCAGCCGGGTTGTGACCCGCTCGGCCTGTTCTGCCCGGGCGGCAACAACAACGGTGGCGGCAACAACGGGCCGGACCTCCCGCCGGGACCGGGTAACGGTGGTGGTGGTGGCGGCCTCCTGCCGAGCACCCCACCACGGCAGACGTACTGACGGCAGCGCCCTGACGACGGCGGCCGGACCACTGGTCCGGCCGCCGTCGGCGTTTCCGGCTGCGCTTCTACCCCGACAGGCCATCGAATCCCCATCACCGTCAGTCAGCAGGCGACTGCGCTTGATGACGGGCCAACGGGCGACGGTGTGAGGCTGGCACCAATGGTCGGCCGAGCAGAGGAGGAAGCATGGCGATGCGTTCTGTGGCACGAGCCCTCGGGATGGTCGTCGCTCTGATCCTGGCAGTCGTGGGAGCGGCCGCGCCCGCCGGCGCCGCAGGTATCGAACCAGCCCCCGGCGGGGCGTTCATCATGGAGGCGGACAGCGCCTATGTGCCGGCGGCCGAACTCGCCTACTACGGGTGCCGCTCAGAATGTGACGGTAAGAACCCCGCGACGTACAAGGTCTACTACGACTACTGCTCGAACTGCTACTACAAGTGCGCCGACGACGCCACCACCGTCGCGAGCAACACCAACTCCATCACCCTGGAACTCCGCTACAGCCCCCGGTGCCGGACCGCTTGGACCCGGGTCGGCAGCGACTTCTACTACCCGACCATCAAGAGCTTCTATCTGGACGGAACGCCCCGGAAGCAGTACAGCGGATTCGCCGGCAACTACTACACGGTGATGGTCGGCGACGCCAACCTGGAGGCTCAGGCCTGGGCGACGTCGGGGCCGACCACCTCGTGGACCGACAAGTACTAGGTCGGTCGGGCGCGGCGAACGTACAGAACGAAGTGCCCGACGGGCGGGCTGGGCCACCGGCCCGGCCCGCCGCCGTCAGGCATCCGTTCCCAAGGTCGCTCGGGATACGGCAGGATGCCTCTCCATGAGCAACCAGTCGACGGCAGGCATCGACGACAGCGGGACGACCGACCACCCGTCCCGCTCGGACGGCTTCGTTCGCGGCGCTTCCGAGCTGATCGGTGGCCCGCTCGGCGACCACGCCGTCACCCTGGACCGGCCGGCCGGCCGGGAGGGCCGATTCTGGACCGCCGCCCGGATCGTGCTGGCGCTGGTCTGCCTGACGCTCGCCCTGCACTGGGTGCAGAAGTCGCCCTGCCAGGACGGCGCCTGGCAGAACAACGCGCAGTACACCCGCATGTGCTACACCGATGTGCTGGCGCTCTACTACGCCGAGGGGCTCAACGAGGGCAAGGTGCCCTACGCCGACCACCCGGTCGAGTACCCGGTGCTGACCGGCTACTTCATGGGGGCGCTCGGGCTGCCGGTGCACGCCCTCGGCGTCGATGACCCGGGGATCAACCAGGGGCAGTGGTTCTACAACCTCAACGCGCTGGTGCTCAGCGCGCTCGCCGTGGCCACCGTCGCCATCATCCTCAACCTGAGGCGACGACGGCCCTGGGACGCGGCGATGTTCGCGCTCGCCCCGGCCCTGCTGCTGACCGCCACCGTCAACTGGGACCTGCTCGCCGTCGGACTCGCCGCCTTCGGGCTGCTGGCCTGGGCCCGACGCCGTCCGGCGACGGCCGGCGTCCTGCTCGGACTCGCCGGGGCGGCGAAGATGTGGCCGCTCTTCCTCCTCGGCCCGATCCTGGTGCTCGGACTGCGCGCCGGGCGGCTGCGCGCCGCGCTCACCGCCACCCTCACCGGCGTGGTGGCGCTGGTCGTGGTCAACCTGCCGGTGGCGATCCCGTACCGGGAGAGCTGGAGCCGGTTCTTCGATTTGAACACCACCCGTCCCATCGACTGGGGCACCCTCTGGTACATCGGCCGGTACCTCGACGGCAAGGTCGGCCCATCGGCCCCCGGTGACCTCGGGCCCTTCGAGTGGCTGAACGCGCACATCCCCACCCTCAACTGGGTGTCCTATCTGCTCTTCGGCCTGGCCTGCCTGGGCGTGGGCGCGCTGGCGCTGTTCGCTCCCCGCCGGCCCCGGCTCGCCCAGCTCGCCTTTCTAGTGGTCGCCGCCTTCCTGATCTTCAGCAAGGTCTGGTCCCAGCAGTTCGTGCTCTGGCTGCTCCCGCTCGCGGTGCTGGCCCGGCCGCGCTGGGGCGCCTTCCTGGCCTGGCAGTTCGCCGAGGTCTGCTACTTCGTCGCCTTCTACGGCGAGCTGCTCGGCGCGGCCACCAGCCGGCCGGTCTTTCCCGAGGGCGTCTTCGTGCTCGCCGCCAGCCTCCGGCTGGTCACCGTCGCGGTGCTCTGCGGCTTCGTGATCCGGGACATCCTGCGCCCCGAGCGGGACGCGGTCCGCACCACCTACCTGGACGACCCGGACGGCGGCGTCCTGGACGGAAGCCCGGACGCACCGTGGCTGGCGGCCCGGCGACGGCGATCCGTGTCGGGCATCGGCGTGTCGGCGGAAGTGCCGGCGTGAACAGCACTGCCGGCGACCACCACGGTGGTCGCCGGCAGTGCTGGACCGATCGGCCTCAGTACCAACGGGTGCAGGCCCAACCGCTGTACGGACCGATCGGCTGGAAGCAGGCCTGCGCCTCGAGGTTGGCGTCGTTCACCATCGCCGTCCAGGTGTCCGGGGAGTAGGCCGACATCGTCGTGCGATAGGTGCCGGTGGTGTACCGGCTGATTACCTTGAACGACACGTTGCTGGAGCTGGTCCTCGCCCACGCCGTTCGGCACCTCGGGCTGTACCGCAGCTCGACGTTGCCCAGCGGGTCCGTGACCCGGTACACGTAGCCGTCGGACAACTTGGGCGTGATGGCGTCCGCGCCGCAGGTGGTGACGACGCCGCCGATGTTGACGGTGTACGTGGCCGGGTCCTTGCCGTCGCAGAGCGAGCCGCATCCGGACGTGGCCGTGATCATTGCCGGGTTCTTCGGGGAACCAAGGGGAGCGGCCGATCCCCCTCCCGCCTTGGCCTGCGCCGGTGCGCCGACGGCGAACGTCGCCATTGCGGCCAGCCCGGCGACGATGACTCGAATTCCTCTACTCATGTGTGCTCCTTCATGTGCGCCGGTCGTCTCGGCTCGAGACGGTCTCGTCAGGGCACGATCACAGGACCTGCCATCGTTCTGCCATCAATCGATCACTCGGCTGGCCGGCAGCGGATCCGCCTTCAACCGGCCCTCCTGTTGAGCGACGGCGATGACGATGGCCCGACGATGATGCCGTGATGAGGCCGCTTCCTACGCTTCCCGTCACCTGGATGAGTCAGCGGAAAGGGAAACGGTCTTGAGCAAGGCATTCGGCGTCAAGCGGGCGTTGCTTGCGCTCGCAATGGTGGGCGGTGCGGTGTTCGCGGCCCCGGGGGCCGCATCGGCGGGGGTCACCTACGACCCGGACATCTGCCGCGGCAGTGGTGGGTCGGGCTACCAGTCGTGCAACGGCAAGGACCCGAACGCGATGGGCTGCAGCGCGGTCACGGTGGACCAAGGCCAAGCGGCCAACGGGGTCTTCCTCGAGCTGCGGTGCGTGCGCTGACCGGACGGTGTCGCACCGCACAACGGTGGGGCGCCCGTTCGAATCCGAACGGGACGCCCCACCGGCACGTCGATCCGCGTCACAGGTGGTAGACGACCGCGTCGCCGACCTCCTCGCGGGTCACCCCCAGCCCGTCGACCGGCTTGTCGAGGATCCGCTCCCACGGGGTCCCGCCGAGGTTGTTCCGGAGCACCACCACGTTCTTCACTCCGAGCTGCCGGAGGTACTCGATGCTGGGCTGATCGGGGAAGCCGACGCTGACGTCGCGTACCTTCGCCTGGGTTTCCGGGGTGAAGCCACTGCCGCCGTTGACCATCTGCTGGAACCGGCTGGTCGACCAGACCATCACCGGCTGGTCCAGGTTCTGGCTGCTCGGTAGGACCAGCATCGGCCCGTCCACCGTGCGCATCACCGCCGGCTGCTGCGGCACCACCGGGTGCGGCGTGACGTTCAGACCCTCGACGATCACCAGCAGCAGCGGCAGCAGAGTGGCCAGTCGCAGCCACGGCCCGGGCCACGGCGGGACCCGCTCCGCGGCGAGCTCGCGTACCCGGGCGCAGAAGGCGGTGACCGCGCCCGCGGCGAGCAGGCCGAGGAACAGGGTGGCCCAGAGCATCAGCCGGCCCGGCGTGCGCAGCCCGTTCCACCCCGGCAGGTACTCGAAGAGCGGCACGAAGGTCCAGGTGCCGCCGAAGAACCGGGTGCCCATCGCCAGGACCATGCTGACCAGCACCCCGGCGAGCAGGTAGAGCCGGTGCCGGACCCGCCAGACCGAGAAGAACAGTCCGCCGGCGGCCAGGGCGTAGAGCGCGTAGCCGGGCAGCAGGGTCATCTCGGGGTGCCAGGGCAGCGCCGCCCGCGCGCCCTCGTGCAGCCCACCCCAGACCCGCGACTCTGCCGGGGCGGTGAGGAAACCGCTCGCCGGCGGCGAGTAGATGGCGATGTCGCCGAGCGTCCGGGCCGCGTTCGGGTGCAGCTCCGCGACCTTGAAGAAGGGCACCGCCAGCAGCGCCCCGACCGCGCCGAAGAGCAGCCCGCCGAGCAGGTCGGCGAGGAACAGTCGGCCGCCGAAGGGCCGCTTGACCGGCCGCACCACCCAGCGCCGGGCGAACCAGAGCACCGCCGACACCAGCACGATGCCGCCCAACAGGTACGCGAACATCAGGCCGATGCCGAAGCCCAGGCTGAGCTGCCAGGCCGCCACCAGCCAGCCGGTGAACGCCCAGCTGGCGTGCCGGCGCTCCGGGCGGTACCCGTACCGCAGGGACCAGCCGTGGCCCCGGGCGAGCATCGCCAGCGCCAACGGGATCCCGCCGTTGGAGATGATGTGCAGGTGCCCGGCCTGCGCCAGCAGCCAGGGAGCGTAGGCGTAGCTGGCCCCGGCCACCGCGGCCCCGATCCGGCCCGCGCCCAGCTGCCGGGCCAGCGCGTACGCCCCGAGCGTGGCGAGCGCGTGCGCCAGCACGAACATGATGTTGTAGCGCACCAGGGCGGCCTCGGGACCGTGCCCGATCATGCCGGCCGGGGCGTACCCGAGGAGCGTGTCCGAAAAGGCGAAGCTCCACGGGTCGGGGAAGAAGGCGTTGGAGTTCCACAGCTGCGTCGGGTCGGTCAGCAGGATGTGCCCCGACCAGGCCATCTGCCAGGCCTGGAGGCTCGGGTCCCAATAGTCCTGGGGCAGCGTGTAGGCCGGATAGCGCAGCGTCGGCCAGGTCATCAGGACGGCGAGCGCCAGCGCGGCGACGGTGGCCAGGGTCCACTCGTGGACCAGGAACCGGCCCACCGCGCGGACGGCCCGACGGGGGCGGCCGAACACCGGATCCGGGGCGGGGCCGAATGCGGTGAACGGGTCGTCCGGCTTCGTAGCGTCCGCGGGTTCGGCCTTCTCGTCCGTCTTCACGGGATCGGTCGGGTCCGCCTTCCCGGCACGGGTCGTGTCGTCGGCCGTCGCGGGATCGGTGGGCTCCGCCTCTCCGGTATGGGCCTTGTCGGCGGCCGCACCGACGCCGGTGGCGGATGCCGCGCCGTCGGCGGACCCGCCCGTGGCGGCTTTCGCGCCGGCTCCGGCGGTCGCGTCGCCCGGACCCGTCGTCGCGGTGGTCACGTCCGTGCCGGTGCCGTCCGGGGCCCGGTCGCTGCCGGCGTCACCCGGTCCGGTCCCCCGTTCGGTCGCCTCCGCGCCCGTGCTCCCGGCGGCGGCGGGACCGGAAGGGGGCGTCGACCCCTCGCCCGCCGTCGACGTGGCCGGTGCCGGTCCGCCGCCGGTCCGGTCGGATCCGCCGGTGGCGGAGGGCTCGACGGGGCGGCCGGCGGCGGTCGCGTCGGACTGCTCGGTGGTCATGCCACGGCCCCCAGCTGCGCACGCAGGAAGGCGATGTCGGCCGCCTGGCCCTCCACCCCGCCCGGGGTCTCCACGATGACCGGCGCCCCGGCCGCCCGGATCAGCGCCACCACCAACTCGGGATCGATCGTCCCGCCGGTCAGGTTGTCGTGCCGGTCCTGCCCCGAGTCGAACGCGCCCTTGGAGTTGTTGGCGTGGATCAGGTCGATCCGGCCGGTGATCGCCTTGACCCGGTCGACCAGGCCCAGCAGTTCCTCGCCGCCGGCGTACGCGTGGCAGGTGTCCAGGCAGAAGCCCACCTCGTAATCGCCGAGCGCGTCCCAGAGCCGGGCCAGCGCGTCGAGGTGGCGGGCGCAGGCGTTGTCCCCGCCGGCAGTGTTCTCGATCAGGACCGGCAGCGGGAAGCCGCCCGAGTCCGCCGCGTACGCGAAGGTCTTGCGCCAGTTGTCGAAGCCGACCGCGAGGTCGTCACCCGCGTTGACGTGGCCGCCGTGCACGATCAAGCCCTTGGCCCCGACCGCCGCGGCGGCGGACGCGTGGCCGAGGAGCAGCTTGCGGCTCGGGATGCGGATCCGGTTGTTCAGGGTGGCCACGTTGATCACGTACGGCGCGTGGACGTAGAGGTCGACGTCGGCGTCGCGCAGGCGTTCGGCGTCCTCCCGGGGCTTCGGGGCCTTCCATCCCTGGGGATCGGAGAGGAAGAACTGCACCGCTTCGGCGTCGCGGGCGGCCGCCTCGGCCAGCGGGTCGGTCGGATCGACGTGGGCTCCGATTCGCATGGAGGGCAGCCTACGTCGCGGCCCCGACGCGCGGGACGACCGCGGCGGGCCGGTTGCGGTGTGCGGACCGGCGCGCGCCTCGGTGGTCGGGGCGGCGACCAGCGTCACCTGCCGGCCCGGTGGTCGTTGTCCGAGGTGGGATTGATGGTCGACGCTCCGACCGGACGCGGGTCCACAGCGCGCCCGGGCGAGGGGAAGACCACCCGGAAACGGGACGCCCCGCCGTGCGGCCCGGCATGGCGGGGCGTGACCCGGCTCGTCACAACGGACGGCTCTCGGCAGATCCGCCGGGCAAATTCCTCCATTTACCCCAAGAGGTGACGAGAGCCGTTGTATGGTCAGACCAGGTGACAACACAATAAAGCTCCGCGGGGCGTCCTCGATCCAACCTCATCGGTGTGGTCGTTCCTCCCCAGGTCCCACCCAAGGAATGCGGACGGGACGCCCCGCGGCCCCGTGGACAGGGGTCCACCTCCGACGCCGGAGGTGGACCCCTGTCGCCGCGCCCGGGACCCCGCGTCCGACCGGCCCGGACATGATCGTCTGGACCGGGTATCCTGGTCCGGTTGTCCGCGTCCGGCCGGGTTCCCCCGACACCGGGCACGGGCCACGACGCACGACCTCCTGCCACGGAAGGACCGTGGCCGCTTAGCCCACAGGAGGTGAGCACGTCTTGCGTCATTACGAGATCATGGTGATCCTCGACCCCAGCCTCGAGGAGCGCACCGTCGCCCCGTCGCTCGACACGTACCTGAACGTGATCCGGACCGCGGGTGGCTCGGTGGAGAAGACCGACGTGTGGGGCCGCCGGCGCCTCGCGTACGAGATCAACAAGAAGGCCGAGGGCATCTACGCCGTCGTCGACCTCCAGGCGACGCCGGAGGCGGTGGCTGAGCTGGACCGTCAGCTGCGACTCAACGAGTCCGTGCTGCGCACCAAGGTCATCCGGCCGGAGATGCGCTGAGCATCTGACCCGGCACGTCCGGATCAAGCCTCATCGACGCTGTCAGACGGCTCTGAGAGCCTGTGAGGGCGAAACGATGAGTGCGCGAGGAGATGGTCATGGCAGGAGACACCACCATCACGGTCATCGGCAACCTGACCGATGACCCCGAGTTGCGGTTCACCCCCTCCGGGGCGGCGGTCGCCAAGTTCCGGGTCGCCTCGACGCCCCGCTTCATGGACAAGGCGTCCGGCGAGTGGAAGGACGGCGAGCCGCTGTTCCTCTCGTGCACGGTCTGGCGGCAGGCCGCCGAGAACGTCGCCGAGTCGCTGCAGCGCGGCGCCCGGGTGATCGTGTCCGGCCGGCTGCGTCAGCGGTCGTACGAGACCCGAGAGGGTGAGAAGCGCACCGTCATCGAGCTGGAGGTCGACGAGATCGGCCCGTCGCTGCGCTACGCCACGGCGAAGGTGCAGAAGATGTCCCGCTCCGGCGGCGGTGGCGGCTTCGGTGGTGGTGGTGGCCAGGGCGGCGGCGGAGGCAACTTCGACGACCCCTGGGCCTCGGCCTCCCCGGCTCCCTCGCGCGGTGGTTCGGGCGGCGGAAACTTCGACGAGGAGCCCCCGTTCTAATGGCGCCGAGCGCCCGCGATCGCAAACCAGGAGCAAGAGCAATGGCCAAGGCTGCGGCACTTCGCAAGCCGAAGAAGAAGGTGAACCCGCTCGACAAGGACGGGATCACCTACATCGACTACAAGGACACCGCGCTGCTGCGCAAGTTCATCTCCGACCGCGGCAAGATCCGCGCTCGGCGGGTGACCGGCGTGACCTCGCAGCAGCAGCGGCAGATCGCCCGTGCGGTCAAGAACGCCCGCGAGATGGCGCTCCTGCCGTACACGGCCACGACCCGCTGAGAGGAGGCACCGACATGAAGATCATCCTGACTCAGGAGGTGTCCGGCCTCGGTGCCCCGGGCGACATCGTCGAGGTGAAGGACGGCTACGGCCGTAACTACCTGCTGCCGCAGGGCTTCGCGATCGTCTGGACCAAGGGCGCGGAGAAGCAGGTCACGGTCATCAAGCGGGCCCGCTCGGCCCGCGAGATCCGCGACCTCGGCCACGCCAACGAGGTCAAGGCCCAGATCGAGGGCCTGAAGGTCAACCTGAAGGCCCGCGCCGGCGACGGCGGCCGGCTCTTCGGTTCGGTCACCCCGGCCGAGATCGTCGACGCCGTCAAGGCCGCCGGTGGTCCCAGCCTGGACCGTCGCCGGCTGGAGCTGCCCGGCCACATCAAGGCCCTCGGCTCCTACCCGGTGAGCATCAAGCTGCACCCCGAGGTGAGCGCCAAGTTCGACCTGAACGTCGTCAAGGGCTGACACCGAGCACGACGAAGGGCCCGCACCGGACTCCGGTGCGGGCCCTTTCGCTTGCCCGACAGCGCTCGCCCGGCAGCGTTCAGCCGATCGGCTGGCCGGTCACCGCGCTGATCACCACGGTGGAGAGGCCGCCGCCGACGACCGCCGCCGACAGCGCCACCGTCGCCGACCGCCACGTCGTCCCGACCCGGCGCAGCACCACCGCCACGACCAGGCTGCTCACCAGGGCCAGCCCGAACCGCGGGGCGCCGGCGATCAGCGAGGCGAAGGCGTGCGTCCGCGGGGAGTCACAGCCGCCACCGGTGATGTCCGTGACACAGCCCGCCGGGGCCTGCCCGTCGAGGAACAGCAGCCCGACGAAGGCCAGCAGCGCCGGCAGCAGGTAACAGGCGGCGGTGTAGACCAGCGGCCGGAGCGGACCGCCCGGATCCGGGTCGAGCAGGTCGTCCTCCAGCCGACGGCTCCACGATCCGCCGCCGACCGCCTCCACCCGCCGGCGCGGGGTCGACGCCCCGCCCCGGCCCGCGTCCACCGGATCGACCGGGCGGCGCGTCGTACGCGGGCGGGGAGCGGTGTACGGGACCACCGGCGAGCGCGGTGCGGACGTCGGCGTCTCCATCCAGCGCGGATCGTCACCGGCCAGCCGGGTCCCGGACCAGAAAGCCTCGGCCTGCTCCGCCGATGCCCAACCCTCCCGGACCGGCGTCGGCGGCACCGTCCGGTCCCACTGGTCGACCTCGGCGTACCGGCTCCACTGGCCGGTGTCCGCGGTGGACCCGTGCCACTGGCCGGTGTCCGTGACGCGGGCCCACTCGCCGGTGTGCTCCGTACGCTCCCACCGGGCCGTGTCGTCCCATCGGTCGGCGGCCGACCGGTCCCACGCGTGCACCCCGGAGGCGTCCCACGGGTCGACCGCCGGCCGCTCCGCCGGATCCGCCTCGACCGACCGGCCCCGGCTCCACGAATCGGCCGCCGGCCGGGACCAGGAATCGCCGGAGCCCGCCCACCGGGCGCGCCCGGTCGAACCTGACTCCCACCAGTCGCCCTCCGTGCCCGGCGACGTGCCGTCCGCCAGCCCGGACCAGGTCACCTGCGGTCGCCGGGCCGGAGCACGCCGTGGCCGGCTGCGCGGGACCGGACCGGACACCGGATCGTCCTCGCCCGGCTCGGCCCGGCGGCTCCCCACGTACCCCTGCTCCTGCGGGGTGTCGAGGGTCCACTCGGCGGTGTGCTCGCTCGCCGGGCCGGCGTCGATGGCTTGCAGTTCACGGCGGTCGCCCTCGCGGCGCCACCCGCCGCCGGCGCCCGAGCCACCGCCGGAGTACGGCGGCTCGAAGTTCTCGTCGTCGTTTGGGGCGGCGTGCCGTCCCCCGCCGTCCGTCCGACTCACGCCGGACTCCACCGCCCACCGGGGAAGGTACGTGTCGACCGGCTCGTCCTGGCCGCGCTCGATCGCCCGACGACGGCTCGGCGTGCGGTAACGCCCGGGCGTCTGGTCTCCCGGGAACGGCTCGCCGGGATCGTCCCACGGGGCGATCGGCTGGCGCTCGCGCGGCCTGCCCTCCCCGCTTCCCCAGTCCCGGTAACTCACGGCCGGAGCGTGACCCTTCTCAACCGAAAGCGCAATCCGCTGTCCAGGTGTAGCCGTTCGCAGAGATAGTACGGGACGAACGGCTCAGAGGCTCCACCCGAAATCTGTCGTCCACAGGGTGGGGATTAAGGAATCCCAGCTCAGGATGCTTGTGGACAGAATCTGCCAACACTTTTCCACAACCTGTGCACACCCTGCGCACATGTCCTTCGCTCGGCGTCCACAGGTTGTCCCGAGGCTCGTCCACCGGCATTGTTGAGGGCCTGACCTCGGGTTCCGTATCGTGGTCCCCCGACCGTCCGGGCGATGGCCCCCGATCGACCGGAGGGTCGTCGGAGCTGTCAGACCCCGGCGGTAGACCTGGATTCGATCCGACGCAGCGAGGGGGGACCCGTGTCGGTCACCGACGACCAGCGGACGGAGCGGACCGGGGGGCCGTCGCCCGCGCCGCCGCAGCGAGACGCGCAGTTCGAGAAGACCCCGCCCCAGGACGTGGCTGCGGAGCAGTGCGTCCTCGGCGGCATGCTGCTGTCCAAGGACGCCATCGCCGACGTCGTCGAGATCCTGAAGTCCAACGACTTCTACCGGCCGGTGCACGCCACCATCTTCGACGCGATCCTCGACATCTACGGCCGCGGCGAGCCCGCCGACCCGATCACCGTCGCGGCCGCGCTGGCCGACTCCGGCGACCTGGCCCGGATCGGTGGCGCGCCGTACCTGCACACGCTGATCGCCAGCGTGCCCACCGCCGCCAACGCCGCCTACTACGCCCGGATCGTCGGCGAGCGAGCGGTGCTGCGCCGCCTGGTCGAGGCCGGCACCAAGATCGTCCAGCTCGGGTACGGCACCGGCCAGGGCGGCAGCCGGGACGTCGACGACGTCGTCGACCTGGCCCAGCAGGCCGTCTACGAGGTCACCGAGAAGCGGGTCAGCGAGGACTTCGCCGTACTGGCCGACATGCTCCAGCCGACGCTGGACGAGATCGAGGCCGTCGGCGCCCAGGGTGGCGTGATGACCGGCGTGCCGACCGGGTTCAGCGACCTCGACCGGCTGCTCAACGGCCTGCACCCGGGCCAACTCATTATCGTGGCGGGCAGGCCGGGTTTGGGCAAGTCAACAGCATCCATGGACTTTGCCCGAAATGCATCCATTCGCTCGAACCATGCGTCGGCGATCTTCTCGCTGGAAATGAGCAAGGTCGAGATCGTCATGCGACTGCTCTCGGCCGAGGCCCGGGTGCCGCTGCACGTGCTGCGCAGCGGCCAACTCTCCGACGACGACTGGACCAAGCTGGCCCGCTGCATGGGCGAGATCAGCGAGGCACCGCTCTTCGTCGACGACACGCCGAGCATGAACCTGATGGAGATCCGGTCCAAGGCGCGGCGGCTCAAGCAGAAGCACGATCTCAAGCTGATCGTGGTCGACTACCTCCAGCTGATGACCTCGCCGAAGCGCACCGAGAGCCGGCAGCAGGAGGTCGCCGACCTGTCCCGTGGCCTCAAGCTGCTGGCCAAGGAGGTCGAGTGCCCGGTGATCGCGGTGTCCCAGCTGAACCGTGGTCCCGAGCAGCGTACGGACAAGCGACCGCAGCTCTCCGACCTGCGCGAATCGGGATCAATTGAGCAGGACGCCGACGTTGTCATCCTGCTCCACCGCGACGACTACTACGACAAGGAGTCGCCACGCGCCGGGGAGGCGGACTTTATTGTGGCCAAGCACCGAAATGGCCCGACCGACACCGTGACCGTGGCCGCCCAGCTGCATCTTTCCCGCTTCGTCGACATGGCCATCGTCTGACCCACGGCGTAGTCAGCCGAGCAGCGGGAACCAGCCCGCGGCCTCGCCCAGGTCGCGCCGGTCGCGGTCGGTGAGCGGCAGCCGGCCGGTGGCCTTGAGCAGATACTCCGGGTCGTCCCAGCCGGCGGGTCGGACGGTGTCGTCGCTGAGCAGGCCGTCCACGGTGGTCACCGCGACGCGGGTCGGCGCCTCGGCGGGGAGCGGAGCGGCGGGCAGGTCCACCACCAGGTCGAGATGGTGGATGACCGCCTCGGTGGTCAGGGTGGCGAGGAAATCCGGTACGCGCAGCACGTGGCCCTGGGTGGCGACGTGCCCGTCCGGATCAGCGGCGGCGGCCGCCCGGACGGCGGCGGGGGCGGTGTCGGTCCAGATCCGCACGACGCCGCTGGGCCGTTCGAACGCGGCCGCCGAGCGGCGGGCCCACCAGGCGTGCCGCGCGCCGGCGTCGCTGGCGCCGCCCGCGAAGGCGCGCCAGTAGCTGACGTCGTCCACGTCGGCCGGCCCCTCGGCGGGGCTGGCCAGCGTGACCAGGGCCCGTTGGGCGTCGCAGAGGACGTGGAAGAGCAGGTCGGCGACGAGCCAGCCGCGGCAGCGGGTCGGCCGTTGCAGGTCGGCGTCGTCGAGCCCGCCGACCACCGCGGTGATCCCTTCGTACGCCTGGCCGAGCGCCTCGTGCTGCCGGATCGCGGTCATGAGGTGCAGACTGCCACGGCTGCGCCCGGTCGGCACGACGGCGGGCGGCCGGGCCGGTGGACGGCCCGGCCCGCCACTCCGGTCAGTCGAAGAGTTCGCCGAGGAAGCCGTGGTGCTTCTTGCGCCGGTAGTGGCCGTGGTAGCCGTAGTGCTGGCCGTGGCCGTACGCGGGCTGCGCGTAGCCGTGACCGGGCGGCGGCGGAGGGGGCGGCGGGACGGCGCCGTACCCGGGCTGGTGCGGGGCGGCGGGCGGTGGTGGTGGCGGCGGGGTGTAGCCGCCGGTCGCCGGGGCCGCCTGCTGCGGTGCGCCGTGCTGGCGGTTCCAGTTCGCCTCGGCCTCGAACAGCTTTTCGAGCTCGCCGCGATCGAGGAAGATGCC
Source organism: Micromonospora sp. NPDC051924 (assembly GCF_055586005.1). Classification (NCBI taxonomy): domain Bacteria; kingdom Bacillati; phylum Actinomycetota; class Actinomycetes; order Micromonosporales; family Micromonosporaceae; genus Micromonospora; species Micromonospora sp. NPDC051924. The sequence goes on along the minus strand of NZ_JBVJJA010000005.1, from coordinate 132,583 downwards.
GCGGCACTCGCCGCACTGGTCGATGACGACTCCGCTGCGCTCGTACTGGCGCATGTCTCCGTGACACTTGGGGCAGGTGAGCTGCATGGGACCGACGGTACCCGGTGGACTCACGCGGTGGCCTTGAGCGTTTCCGTCACCTCGTCGTCGGAGACCTCGTGGAAGTCCTCGTAGTACGCGCCGACCGCCATGAAGTCGGGCGGGGTCTCCAGGATGACCACCTGGTCGGCCTCCGCGGCCAGCATCTCGTACGCCTCCCGGGAGCCGACCGGCACCGCCACGATGACCCGGGCCCCGCCGAGGTGGCGGGCGACCTGCACGGCGGCGCGGGCGGTGGCGCCGGTGGCCAGGCCGTCGTCGACGATGACCGCGGTTCGCCCGGTGAGGTCGAGCGGCGGGCGGCCGGCCCGGTAGAGGCGCTCGCGGCGCTCCAGTTCGGCCTGCTCCCGCTGCCGCACCTCGGCGCGTTCGGCCTCGCCGATCCGGTCGGCGACCATCTCGTTGAGCACCTGCACGCCGCCGGGCCCGAGCGCGCCGTAGGCCACCTCGGGCGCGTACGGCACGCCGAGCTTGCGGACTACGAGCACGTCCATGGACACGCCGAGCCGCTCGGCGATCACCCGGGAGACCTCCACGCCGCCGCGTACCAGCCCGAGGACGATGACGTCCGGTCGCCCGGCGAGGTCGGTGAGCTTGTCGGCGAGTCTTCGGCCCGCGTCGGCCCGGTCGCGGTAGGTGGTCATGTCCTCAGGTGTACGCCCTGCCGGCGGGCCGCGTCCGGGAGTTTCCGGAATGCCGGTCAGGCGGGCACCGCCCGGCGGTCGCGGGTCTCCGCCAGCACCAGCGCCGGGGCCAGCACCAGCAGGGCGACCGGGTAGAGCAGGTAGCCGAACCGGGTGGAGGGCATCAGCAGGATCGCCGCGAGCAGCCCGTACCCGCAGATCAGCGCGGTGGAGGCGGCGGTGCGCGGCGGGCGGCGCAGCAGCCGGACGGTGATCGCCACCCCCACCGCGACCAGCAGCGCGGCGGCGACGATCCGGCCGGCGGGCAGCGCGGCGGCGATCAGGTGGCCGGGGAACGGGGACTGTGCGGGGCTGGTCACCAGCCCGTGCCCGAGCGGGAAGCGCAGCACGTTCTCCACCAGGGCATCCCGGTCGACCAGCAGGGCGGGGAGGAGGGCGACCGCCGGCAGGCCGAGGGCGCCGAGGGCGGTCCGCAGGCCGGCCCGGCGGGTGACGGCCCAGCAGACCAGCACGAGCGCCACCGGCCAGGCGAAGAGCTTCAGCGCGCCGGCCACCCCGACGGCGACGCCGGCCCGGCCGGGTCGGCCGGCGGCGGCGAGGGCCAGCGCGAGCAGGCAGAGCGCGAGTACGGGCAGGTCGTCGCCGCCGGTGGCCAGGGTGAGCGCGCAGAGCGGCAGGACGGTGGCGGCCTGGACGCCGCGCAGCACGGCGGCGTCCCGGCGGGGCGCGTCGGGGGCGGGCGCGGCGCGCAGGGTGGCCACGGCGGTGGCCAGCACCAGCGCGGTGACCAGGGCGAACCACACCCGGGCGTCGGTCCACCAGGCGTCGGCGGCGGCCCGGGGCAACCCGAACAGCGCCATTCCCGGCTGGTACGGGGTGTAGCCGAGCAGCTGTTCCGCCGGCGGGAGCGCGGCGATCGCGTCGTGACCCAGGTAGGGGGTGCCGTGTTCGACGAGCCGGATGCCGGCCTGCTCGACCACCACCACCTCCTCCTGCGCCCGGTCGGTACGCCCCGCCGTCCGCTGCGCGCTCTGCGCCACGATCGGCAGCAGCGCCGTGGCGGTCCAGGCGAATCCGGTGACTGCCCAGCGGGCGGGGAGCCCGGCCAGGGTGGTGCCGAGGTGGTGGCGTCGGGCGAGGAGTTGGCCGGTCACCAGGAGGGTCGCCAGCAGGTAGCCGACGGCGGCGATGGTGCCCCAGGCGCGGTGCGGTGCCAGGGTGGAGGTACCGGCGGTGACCCCGGCGAAGACCGCCGAGACGGCGTAGAGGCCCAGGTCGAGGGCGAGGCCGCCGGCGGCGGAGTCCACGGCCTGCCAGCGACGGGTGGCGGGGGCGGCCCGGTGGGGGTCGGCGGTCACGCCGGCCAGTCTGGCAGACCCGTCGGACCGGCCGGTTGCGCTGGGGGCTCCCAAGCTTGATCGACTCCACCTGCGGCAGACCGCGGTGTCCCGGTCCCGGGAGAGCCCGACCTGCCGCACCTTGAGCGGATCAACCGGGTCAGCCTCCGCCGCGTTCGCCGGTCCGGCCGGTGTTGGCGCTGCCGGCGGTCCGGTTCCTGCCTCCCGTGCGGCGGCCGGGCAGGCGGATCACCGCGCCCGCGTCGTGCAGCGGCGGGGCGAGCGCGCCGGGCTGTCCGCCCGCGCCCCGCTTGAGGGCCGCGAGCAGCGCGCCGGCCGGCAGCGGCCGGGCGAAGAGATGACCCTGGCCGGCGGCGCAGCCCAGCTCCCACAGCGCCCGCCGCTGCGGTTCGCTCTCCACGCCCTCGGCCACCACGGTCAGGTCGAGACTGCGGCCGAGGTCCAGCGTGGAGCGGATCACCGCGGCGGCCTCGGGCGCGCTCTCCATGGCGGTGACGAAGCTGCGGTCGATCTTCAGCTCGTGCACCGGAATGCGGGAGAGCAGGGAGAGCGAGGAGTAGCCGGTGCCGAAGTCGTCGAGCGCGAGCCGTACGCCGGAGTCGCGGAGTCGGCTGAGCACCTGGTCGACGACGTCGAGTTGGCTGAGCGTGAGGGTCTCGGTCAGTTCCAGCACCAGCCGGTCGGGCGGCAGGTCGTGCGCCCGTAGCCGGGCCAGCACCGCCCCGGGGAAGCGCGGGTCGAGCAGGCTGCGCGGGGACACGTTCACCGAGACCGGGAGGTCGAACCCGGCGGACCGCCAGGTGCCGGCCGCGATCAGTGCCTGGTCGAGGATCGCCTCCGCGAACGCGGGCAGCAGCCCGGAGCGTTCCACCGCCTCCAGGAACCGCAGCGGGTCGATCATGCCGTGGGTCGGGTGGTGCCAGCGGGCCAGCGCCTCGGCGCCGATGGCCGCGCCGCTGCCCAGGTCGACGATCGGCTGGAAGGTGACGGTGAACTCGTGGTCGGCGACCGCGCGGGGCAGTTCACCGCCGAGGGTGAGCCGGCCCAGGTCGGCGGTGTCGCGGGTCGGGGCGTACGTGGAGATCCGCTGGCCGGTCCGCTTGGCCTGGTACATCGCCACGTCGGCGCGGCGGAGCAGCTCGGGCATTCCGCCGCTGGTCGGGGCGACGGCGATGCCGCCGCTGGCCTCCACGCTGATCCGCATGCCGTCCAGGTCGAGCGGCTCGTGCAGCGTGCCGAGGAGCGACTCGGCGCGGTGCGTCGCGACCGCCGGGGCGGGCAGGCCGCGCAGCAGCACGGCGAACTCGTCGCCGCCGAGCCGGGCAACCAGGTCACCCGGGCTGGCCGCCGCCCGCAACCGGTCGGCGACCTGCGTCAGCACCTGATCGCCGGCGCCGTGTCCGAGGGTGTCGTTGACCTCCTTGAAGTGGTTGAGGTCGATCAGCACCAGCGCGGTGACCCCGTCGGCGTGCCGGTTGGTGAGCTGCTCGGTGCCCTCGTCGAGCAGGTGCCGGCGGTTGGAGAGGCCGGTCAGGGCGTCGTGGGTGGCGGCGTACTCGTGCTCCTCGGCGATCCGGGCCAGCTCGGCGTACGCCTGCGCGTTGCGGACCGCGGTGCACAACGCCGAGGCGAAGGTACGCAGGGTGTACTGCTCCCGCTCGGAGAGCTGCACGGGGCCGGCGAAGCGCAGCCGCAGCACGCCGAGGTCGACGGTTCGTTCGTGTCCCTCGAGCCCCACCGGGAGGACCGTGCCGTCCACCGTGCTGGGCTCGGGGCTTTCTCCTTCGTACGCGATGCCACCGGTGCCCCCGCGGACCGTGCGCCGCCCGTCGCGCAGCTCGATCTCGACCTCGTCGGCGGAGAAGAGTTCGGCGGCCTGGGTGACCGCGGTGGTGAGCACCTGGTCGAGGCCGACCACGTTGAGCGCGTCGGTGGTCCGGGCGAGTCGCTGCCAGGCCTGCTGCTCGGTACGGGCCTTGACGCGGTTGGAATAGAGCAGGTGCAGGCTCAGCACCAGTGGCGGCACCGCCAGTAGGAATCGGCCGTCGGCTTGAAGAATGAAGACGGTCCCGATGATCACCAGGAGTCGGGCCACTGCGGCCCCCACCCGCAGCCCCCAATCCTCCTTGAACAGAACTCTGAGGTGCTCCCCGGTCGCCATCGAGATGACGGGAAGGGTGATCGCTTCGTCCAGCACCACAGCGGTTGCATAGGCGACCGAGAACGGGAGGATGGCGTGGGTGATGTCGTCGCCGAGTCGCCAGCCGGCGATGTGGAGCACGAAGCCGGCCGTAGTGGCGACCAGCATGTTCTTCCCCACGCCGAACGCCGTTTTGAACGGCGTTACCCGGGTGAGGAACATGGCCAACGCGAGCCCGCAGCCCGTGGCCAGGATGACCGCCGGCGCGGGAGCGACGGCGAGACCGATCATGATGGCGGTTTCGGTCCAAGCAAAGTTGTGGTTGCTGGCTCGGATGCGGATTCGTACCTTCACCGAGAAGCCGACCGCGACCAGGGAGGCGACGGCGACCCAGACGGGTGGTGTCGTGGCGAGGCCGCCCGTGCCGATTTTGACGAGCGAAACAGTTGCCGAGGCGGCCGCCAGAACGACGACGAGACCGACTAGCGACGTCAGTCGCTGATCGGTCTCGTTACGTCGATCCTCAGAAGCCACCCATCGTCCTCATGTGGTAACCGATGGCTATCGAGCCTCTGAAGCGTACCCCGCTTCTCGTCACAGTAGAAGCTTGCTCAGGTCCACTCGTGCGACTTCACAACGACCCCCAGCCGTAGATGTTGCCTTCCGATGCCGGGAGTCTAGGCAGGGTTCGACATAGCTTGTACAGATATTTGTCTTTATATGCAACATCAGAGAAATGCAGGTCATTTGTGACGGTCCGTCCACCATTCAAATGCGGAGCGCTCGAAGGTGGGCCCGTGTCGTCGCCATCGCCTCAACTCAGTGTGGCGCCGCCCCGGCCCCTTTCTCCATCCGTAGTTCGGGCTGCTGCTGATTGGTGATCGGCGACATCGCCTCGTGTGCTCGAATGGCACATCCTCTTTGTTGAGGTGTCGACCACTTGGTAGATGCTGGACGACGTAAACCTACGCAGGGTGACCCCGTGGATGCCCTTCGAGTTGGAGCAGGGAACTGTGGAGATCAGAGTTCTGGGCAACCTCGAAGTTGTACTCGACGGCCGCGAGATGTACCTGGGCACGCCAAAACAGCAGATCGTTCTGGCAATGCTGGCAGTTCATGCCGGACGCATGGTGACACTCGAAACGCTGGTCGATGAACTGTGGCCAGAGGAGCCACCGCGTTCCGCAGTAGCGAACGTCCGGACCTACGCCGGAAATCTGCGTCGCATGTTCGAAAAACTGCACCGGCCCGTGCTGATGCGTCTGCCCGGAGGCTACCGGCTCGAGTTGGGCGACGAGTCGCTCGACGTGATCAGATTTGAACGCCTTGTCGAGGGTGCCGGCCGCGCGTGGGCGGACGGGAATGTCGACAAGGCGGCGGCCCTGCTGTCGCGCAGCGAGGAACTCTGGCGCGGCGCACTGCTGGCCGGTCTGTCCGTGGGGCCCGTCCTCGGAGCGCGGCGGGCGTCGCTCAACGAGCAGCACCTGTCCGCGATCGAGTTGCGGGCGAGACTTGACCTTAACTTCGGGCGTACGAGAGACGCCGTTGCCTTTCTCACGGACCATGTCGTAACGCACCCCTACCGGGAGCAGGCCCATGTTCTGCTCGCCAGGGCGCGCTATGCGGACAGCGACCCGGCCGGCGCACTGGCCGTGATCGACCATGCCCGGGCGGTCCTGCGGGAACACCTCGGGGTGGAGCCGGGGATCGAGTTGCAGGCGCTGCGGCAGAGCATCATGAATCGGGCCGATGCGAGTCTCGATGTACGGCCTCAACCTGTCGCCGATTCCCTCTTGCAGGAAGACAAGGAGCACTGCGCGGCACCCCGCATCGAGCCGGCCAACCGCCTGCCCCGTCCGGTGGCGAACTTCGTGGGCCGAAAAGAGTTGGCTGAGCGCCTGGTGGCTCAGATTGTCGAGGACGGCCCGTACGAGGCGGCGATTCGGGTCATCGATGGTATGGCGGGCAGCGGCAAGACCGCGTTCGCTGTCCATCTGGCGTACCGCCTGGCCAGCCACTATCCGGACGCTCAGCTCTTCATCGACCTCCGCGGGCACGCCGAGGGAGTACCGGTCGATCCGGCCGATGCGCTGACCGGGCTGCTCCGCCAACTCGGCGTTCCCGCCGGCCGGATACCGACAGACCATCTGCTCCGCGCCGAGCTGTGGCAGCGCGAGCTGCGCGGACGCCGCGTCGTTGTGGTGCTCGACAACGCGGCCAGCAGCGAGCAGGTTCGGCCGCTCCTACCAGCAGCCCCCGGCTCCGTCGTCCTCGTCACCAGTCGACGCCGGCTGTCGCCCGGCGACATCGGGCCGCCCGTGCCGCTTCCGGCCCTGACCCCAGAGGAGGCGATCCATCTGCTGGCGCACACTGCCGGCGAAGATCGGGTGCACCGGGAGCCCGAGGCGGCGGTGGAGGTGGTGCGTCGGTGCGGTCATCTGCCGCTCGCCATCCGGCTGGCCGGGGGGCGTCTTCTGCACCGGCCCACCTGGGGGGTCGCCGACCTGGCCCGACGACTGAGCGCCGGGCAGACGGTGCTGCGGCAACTTGCCGTCGAACAGCAGACCGTGGCCAGCGTCTTCACCGCGTCGTACGAGCCGCTGGCGGAACCGGTCAAGCGGTTGTTCCGGCTCGTCAGCGTCCACCCTGGTGTTCACTTCGACGCGCCGATGGCGGCGGCGCTCGTGGACCTGCCGCTCGATCGGGCCGAGCAGGTGCTGGACGAGCTGCTGGATCAGCACCTAATCGAGGAGGTTGAGCCGGGCCGCTACCGCCTGCACGACCTGATGCGCCATTACTCGGCCGAGCTGTCCCGGGATCTGGATGAGGTCGGGATCCGGAGGAACGCCGCCGAGAGGCTCCTCGACCACGTGCTGCACGAGGTGGTCGGCCGAGCACAGTCGCTGGAGCAGCTCGCGCTGCCCCGCCAGCTCCGTCTGGGCGCGGCCCGTCGCCCCGACCTGCTCGGACAGTCCGATCCGGGAGACGTCGAGTGGTTGGAGCGGGAACGCTCGAACTTGCTCGCGCTCATCGCGTCCGCCGAACAGGAGTCCCACCACGGCTACGCGTGGCGAATCGCTCGGGCGATGTGGCGGTTCTGCTACATCCGGGGCTACTTCGACGACATTTTCGCCACCCACCGCACCGGTCTCGCCGCCGCCGAGAAGGGTGGTGATCGGGCGGCGGAGGCCGCCATGCACAACTACCTGGCCTCTGCGTACACCCGCACTGGCAGCTACCTGGACTCGCTGCGGCACCTCGAGGCGGCGGTGTCCATCACCCGTCAGCTCGGCGACCAGTTCAGCGAGAGTCGCTACCGGGCTAACCTAGTGGTCGTCCACATGCTGACAGGCGATCTGGCCCGCTCGGTGAGCCTCGGGCGACAGTCGCTCCGTGAGCGCCCCGGTCCTCCCGCGGTGGACTCGATCCTGGCGCTGGCGAACCTCGGTCTCGCTCTCACCGTCGCGGGGCGCTACGGGGAGGCGCTCAGGGCCCACCGACTTCATCTCTTCATCGCGCGGTGCCGGGGGAGTCACTACGACATCTCGGCTGCCCTGGGGCACATCGCTGCCGTGGAGAACCGGCTCGGACGCTTCGCCAAGGCTGCCCGACTCATCATCGCGTCGCTTCGGTTACGCGGCCGGACCGGGCACCGGTTCGGGGAGACCGAGGCCCGCAACGACCTGGCGATCGCCTACCGGCACCTGGGCCGGCTGGACGAGGCGCGGGAGCAGCACGAGCTGGCCCTCGACCTCGCCGTGGACTCGGGAGAACGGCACGTGCAGGCGGCCGTGTGGAACGACCTCGGCATCACGTCGGCGCTCGCGGGACGTACGGATGAGGCGATCGTGGCCCACCGGCGCGCACTTGACCTGGCGACCCGCATCGCGCACCCGTACGAGCAGGGCCGCGCCCTCGTCGCGCTCGCCGATCACCTCCGCGACGACGAACCGGAGCAGGCCCGCCGGTATCGGCAGCGTGCCCTGGCGATCTTCCGTCGGATGGGCGCGCCGGAGCGGGAGGCAGTGGAGCGGGTCCTCGCCGAGCCGGAAGGCAGTTGAGGCGCTTATCGATTTCTTATCGCGTCGCCGGCTAGCGTCTCCCTCCGTCGGCGAACGGGGGAGGTCCGGTACCGGGGACGGGCCGAGTCGACGAGACGCCCGCCGGCGAGTTCCCCCCAGCGACCTGCCGGCGGGTAGGTGCGGGAGGAGCGCCACCGGCACCCACGGCGCTCCTCCCCACCGACCGGACGCGGCCGGTCGTACCCGAGGGATAGGCTCGCGGCCGTGACCGAACCCGCGCAGCTCACCCACGTCGACCCGGCCGGCGCGGCCCGCATGGTCGACGTCTCCGCCAAGCCGGTCTCCGGGCGGCTCGCAGTCGCCGCCGGCCGGCTCCGCACCACGGCCGAGGTGGTGGAACTGCTGCGCCGTGACGGCCTGCCCAAGGGCGACGCGCTCGCCGTCGGCCGCCTCGCCGGGATCATGGGGGCCAAGCGCACGCCGGATCTGATCCCGCTCTGCCACCCGATCGCCCTGCACGGTGTCACCGTCGACCTGCGGCTCACCACCGACACCGTCGAGATCACCGCGACCGCGAAGACCGCCGATCGCACGGGCGTCGAGATGGAGGCACTTACCGCCGTGGCGGTGGCCGGGCTCGCCCTGGTCGACATGGTCAAGGCCGTCGACCCGGCCGCGTCGATCGACGCGGTGCGCGTGCTGCGCAAGGAGGGCGGCAAGACCGGCGAGTGGGTGCGGCCGGAGGACCGGCCGTGATCCGGGCCCGGGTGATCGTGGCATCCAACCGGGCCGCCGCCGGGGTGTACGCGGACACCAGCGGTCCGCTTCTCGTCGCCGGCCTGCGGGAGCTGGGCTGTCAGGTCGACGACCCGGTGGTCGTGCCGGACGGCGAGCCCGTCGGCGCCGCGCTGCGGACGGCCCGGGACGAGGGTGTCGACGTGGTGCTGACCAGCGGGGGCACCGGCATCACCCCGACCGACCGGACCCCGGAGGTGACGCGCGGCCTGCTCGACTACGAGATCCCCGGCATCGCCGAGGCGGTCCGGGCGCACAGCCGGGACAAGGTCCCCACCGCCGCGCTGTCCCGCGGGCTGGCCGGCGTGGTCGGCCGGATGCTGGTGGTCAACCTGCCCGGGTCGCGCGGTGGGGCGAAGGACGGGTTGGCGGTGCTCGCACCGATCCTGACCCACGCGGTCGACCAGCTGCGTGGCGGCGACCACTGACCACGCGTGGGCCGCACCGGCGATAGGCTCGCCGGATGAGCACGGAAACCGCAGCCGCCGCTGCGCAGGTCGCCGCGCCGCCGCCGGCCGGGTGGGAGGAGGCCCGCTCCCGGGTGTACGCGGTCGGCCTCGCCGCCGCGCTCCCCGCAGTCGACCGGCCGATCGCCGACGCCGACGGGCACACCCTGGCCGAGCCGCTGACCACGCGTACCGACCTGCCGGCGTTCCCCACCTCCAGCATCGACGGCTGGGCGGTGCGCGGGGACGGGCCGTGGCGGGTGATCGGCCGGGTGCTGGCCGGGCAGACCCCGCCCCCGCTGGCCGACGACGGCACCACCGCCGAGATCGCCACCGGCGCGATGGTCCCCGTGGGCACGACCGCGATCCTGCGGATCGAGGAGTCGACTCGTACGCCGGACGGCCTGGTCGCCGGCACGCCACGCCCGCAGCGGGAGTGGCGGGAACCGGGCGAGGAGGCGTACGCCGGGGAGGAGTTGCTGCCGGCCGGCACGGCGGTCGACCCGGCGGTGATCGGCCTGGCCGCCTCCTGCGGGCATGACACGCTGCGGGTCCGCCGGCAGCCGCGCGCCGCGCTGCTGGTCTTCGGCGACGAACTGCTCACCGCCGGCCCGCCCGGTGCCGGCCGGGTCCGGGACGCCCTCGGTCCGACCGTGCCGGCCTGGCTGCGCCGCTACGGCTGCCAGGTGCGCCCGGCCGACGTGGTCGGCCCGGTGGCCGACACGCTGCCCGCGCACGTGGCCGCGCTGCGCGGCGCGCTGGCCAACGCCGACCTGGTCTGCACCACCGGCGGCACCATGCACGGCCCGGTCGACCACCTGCACCCCACGCTGGAGGCGCTCGGCGCCGACTACGTGGTCAACACCGTCGCGGTCCGGCCGGGCTTCCCGATGCTGCTGGCCCGGCTGGTCGACGACGACGGCCGGGTCCGCTTCGTGGCCGGCCTGCCGGGCAATCCGCAGTCGGCCGTCGTCGCGTTGGTCTCGCTAGTCGCGCCGCTGCTCGCCGGGCTGGCGGGCCGGCCGATGCCGGTGCTGCCGCAGGTCACCCTCGCCGAGCCGATCCCCGGTAGGGGCGACTACACCCATCTGGCCCTGGTCCGGGTGGACCGGGCCGCCGGCACCGCGTACCCGGTGCGGCACGTCGGTTCGGCGATGCTGCGTGGTCTCGCCGGGGCGGACGGCTTCGCGGTGATCCGGCCGGGCAGCACCGGCGAGGCCGGCGCCCTGGTGCCGGTCGTCCCGCTGCCGCTCATCCCCGGGGAGCGGTCATGGTAGTCGCGAGCGAAGGAGGAACAGTGAGCCCGGTTGCGGGGGTGACCATCGGCGCGGTGACCGACCAGCCGCTCGACCTGGCCGCGCACGAGGCGGCGGTCGCCGACCGGCGGGCCGGCGCGGTGGTCTCGTTCCAGGGCGTCGTCCGCGACCACGACCACGGCCGCGGTGTCACCCTGCTGGAGTACGAGGGCCACCCCACCGCCGAGGCGGTGCTCCACGAGGTCGCCGCCGAGATCGCCGCCGACCCACAGGTGTACGCGGTGGCGGTGTCGCACCGGATCGGCCGGCTGGAGATCGGCGACGTCGCCCTGGTCGCCGCGGTCAGCACCGCGCACCGGGCGGCCGCGTTCGCGGCCTGCGCGCGGCTGGTCGACGAGGTGAAGGCGCGGCTGCCGATCTGGAAGCGGCAGGTCTTCGCCGACGGCACCGAGGAGTGGGTGAACTGCCCCTGATCGGTCCGCCCGTCCGGACGAGAGCGGGCGGACCGTCAGCGCCGAGCGGTCAGCTGAGCGGTGCGGACCAGCCGGTCGTGGTAGAAGGCGGGCTCGGCGCCGGGCCGCCAGGGCAGCGCCGCGACCAGCACGATCAGCGCGATCGCCAGCGAGTTCTCCATCAGCGCGCCGAACAGGCCGTCCTGGTAGTGCGACACCTCGGGGAGTTGGTGCTCGTACGGCCAGATCGGCGAGATCAGGAAGAGCAGGTAGAGCGCGAGCGCACCGACCCCGTGCCGCAGCCCGGTGAGGGTCGGGTACCAGATCGGCGGGCGCAGCGGCGGCACCCCGCCGGCCGGCGGTGCCCCGGTGACCCGGGTCGACAGCCCGCGGCTGGCCTCGCGGCGGCGTACCGCGGCGTCGGCCAGCACGATGATCGCCGGGATCACGAACACCAGGTGGTGTGACCAGGAGATCGGGCTAATCACGTTGGCGGTCAACCCGACCAGGGTGAAGGCGGTCAGCTCGTCGCCGTCGGCCCGGGCGCTGGCCGCCCGGGACAGCCCCAGCGCCAGCACCAGCACCGAGAAGGCCAGCCAGAGCAGGCCGGGCGTCTCGATCGAGTCGTAGAGCCGGGCCAGCAGGCCGGCCAGGGACTGATTGGCGGTCATGTCCGCCGCGCCGACCCGCTCGGTCTGCCAGAGCACCGAGCTGAAGTACGTCCGCGACTCCTCCCCGCAGAGCGCGAACGTCCCGAGGGTCACGCCGAGAGCGGTGCCGATCGCGGTCACCGCCGCGCGCCACTGCCGGGTGATCATCAGGTACGCGACGAACAGCGCCGGGGTCAGCTTGACCGCGGTGGCCAGGCCGATGCCGACGCCCGCCCAGGCGCCGCTGTAGACGAACCGGGCCAGTGCCGAGTCGGCCGTGTCGTGGTGGGTCCCCCGCTTGGCCCGCCACCGCAGCCCGACCAGGTCCGCCATGATCAGTGCGAAGAGCAACAGGTTGACCTGGCCGTAGCCGAGGGTCTCCCGGGACGGTTCGATGGCCAGCGCCAGCGGCGTGGCGACGGCGACGGTGTACCAGAGCGGCCAGCCGAGCCGGTCCACGATCGGGCGCAGCAGCGCGGCCAGCACGACGGCGAGCGCGGCGATGCTGGCGAGCGCGTTGAGCCAGCCGGCGGCGCCGACCGGCAGCCACGACATCGGCAGCATGACCAGCCCGGCGAACGGCGGGTAGGTGAAGCCCAGGGTCGTGGAGGGTGCGATGAAGTCGTACAGCTCGTTGCCGCTCGCCCACCACACCACGGCACCGTGGTAGATCTTCATGTCGAAGAAGTTGTACGGCCGCCCGAAGGTGCCGATGGCGAGCCAAGCGGCGTAGGCGACGGCGGCCACGATGCCGGTCCGTACGACTGTCCTGCGATCGATCCCACGCGTTCCGCGACGGACTGGAGCGAGGCGGTCCATCCGTCTACCGACAGTCGCCGGCATGGCGGTGCCACCCCCGTACCAAGATCGTCCTACCCGTCCAGGTCCCGCACGGAGCCTAGAACGGCGCCTCACGTTGCTGCCTCCCGCGTTATGCGACCGTGTCCGATCCCACACGTGTTTTTGACATTTCCACCGCGTTAACGGGTGTCGGACGGTTCAGGTGATTGATGGCCTTGCGGGGGGTGGTGGCCGTATTGATGCAGGTCAGCCTGGGAGTCGGCGGGCGGTGGCCGCCGAGCGGGTGGCGATCTTCGCCTCGCGGCGGGCGGTCCGGACCGCGCGCTGAACCGAGCGTCGCGAGTGGTCGATCCGGTGGCCGGCGCGCCAGCGCAGCCCGGGCTTGCCCTCGGTGTCGGCGGCGGCGAGGAGCAGTCCGCCGAAGAGCCCGAGGTTCTTCAGGAAGTGGACCTGGTTGTTGTTCTTCGCCGCCGGGTCGTCGTTGTTCCAGAAGGGATGACCGGCGATGGTGACCGGCACCAGCGTGCCGGCCAGGGCGAGCGCGACGGGCCGGGTGAACTTCCCGGTCGCCAGCATCAGTCCGCCGACGAGTTGGGTGGCCGCGTTGGCCCGGATCAGCGTCGCGGTGTCGGTGGGGATCCGGGGGTGCAGGTTCTGGATCAGCGGGGCGACCCGGTCGGTGACCGGCTGCGCCGCCGGGACCAGTCGGCCCGGGTTCTGCAGGTTGCGGGCGCCGCTGACCACGAAGATGCCGCTCAGCATGACACGGGCGAGGGTACGCACGGGCTTCATGGATCAGTCATACCCCGTCGGGCCGGCCGTTACCCGGGCAACACCCGAAAGGGATCGGCCGACGTGGACGTCCGACCCGGACGCTCCGGCGGCCGATTTCAGCGACCGTCGCGGATGGACCGGCCGGGCGCGGTAAGGTCGCGCGGGTGACGACCCTGCGACTCCGACCCGAGGATCCGGCGGACGAGGGACCGGTCGCCGGGGTGCTGGCCGCCGCCTTCGCCCGCCCCGACGTGGCCACGCCGCCCGAGGTGGCCCTGGTCGACGAGCTCCGGCACAGCGACGCCCGGATCCCTGAGCTGGCCATGGTCGCCGAGTACGGCGGCGAGGTCGTCGGCTACGCCTTGTTGACCCGGGTCCGGGTGTGCACCGAGCGCGGCTCGTACCCGGCGCTGGCGCTCGGCCCGGTGGCGGTCGCCCCGCACCGGCAGCGGATCGGGCACGGCACCGCGGTGGTGCAGGCCGCCCTGGACGCCGCGACCGAGCTGGGGGAGCGGCTGGTGGTGGTGCTCGGCGACCCGGCGTTCTACCGGCGCTTCGGCTTCGGCCCGGCCGACCGGCTGGGCCTGACCAGCCCGTGGTCCGGGCTCGGGGAGCCGTGGCAGGCCCAGGTGCTGCCGCCGGTCACCAGCGACGAGGCCCCGCCGGCACCCGGCGAGGTGGTCTTCCCGCCGCCCTGGTCGAAGGTCTGACGCCGCCGGTCAGGCCGGCTGGGTCCGCAGGTAGCGGCCGAAGTGCGGGACGGTGAAGGCGACCGTGCCGCGTTCGCCGGAGTAGATCAGCCCCTTCTTGATCAGCGCGTCCCTGGCCGGGGAGAGGCTGGCCGGTTTCCGGCCCAGCGCCCGGGCGATCTCCGCGGTCGGCACCGCCGCGTCCATGTCGTCCCGGCCACTCTCCTCCCCCTCGATCAGGGAGAGGGTCGCCATCGCCCGCATGTACTCGCGTTCCGCGGGGGTGGCCCGCTCGAACCGGGAGCCGAAGAAGCCGACCGCCAGTTCGGCCTCCGCCTCGGGCGCCGCAACCCGGACGTCCGCGGCGGTGATCGGCGAGCGCGGGGCGTGGTCCCAGGTGGCCTTCCCGTACGCCTGGACGAAGTACGGGTAGCCGCCGGACTTCTCGTAGAGCAGGTCGAGCGCCTTCTGCTCGTACTCGACCTCCTCCCGCTCGGCCGGCGCGCAGAGCGCCTGGTCGGCGGCGATCCGGTCCAGCCGGTCGATGCGCTGGTAGCGGAAGAGCCGCTCGGAGTAGGACTTGGCGGCGCTGAGCACGGCCGGCAGGTGCGGCAGCCCGGCGCCCACCACGATCAGCGGCGCGCCGAGCTGGGACAGTTCGTGGCAGGCGGCGCAGAGCGCGGAGACGTCCTCCGCGCCGAGGTCCTGCATCTCGTCGATGAAGATCGCGATGCCGGTGCCCACGTCGGTGGCCACCGCCGCCGCGTCGCTGAGCAGCTCGACCAGGTCGATCTCGATGTCCCCGGAGTCGGCCCGCCCGCTGCTGGCTGGCACGTCGATGCCGGGCTGCCAGCGGTCGCGCAGCTTCGGGGCGGCCCCGCCCCGGCCGGTGGGCGCGGACCGCTGGGCGAAGGCCTTGAGTACGCCGAGGAAGGCGTCGATCCGGTCCGGGGCGCGGTGCCGGGGCGCCAGTTCGCGGACCGCCATGTGCAGGGCGGCGGCGACCGGCCGGCGCAGCGACTGGTCGGGCCGGGCCTCGATCTTGCCGGTGCCCCAGAGGTGGATGATCGCCTGCGAGCGGAGGGTGTTGAGCAGGACGGTCTTGCCGACCCCGCGCAGGCCGGTGAGCATCAGGCTGCGCTCGGGGCGGCCCCGGGCGATCCGCTCCAGCACCACGTCGAAGACGTCCAGCTCCCGCCCCCGCCCGGCGAGTTCGGGCGGGCGCTGGCCGGCGCCCGGGGCGTACGGGTTGCGGACCGGATCCACGAATCGCAGAGTATCGGGCCGTCTAGCTGGGAGGCTAGACATCCGTAGATGGGGCTACCGGCGTGTCGAGCGCTTCGAGACAAAACTAGGGCTGTCTAGCATCCGTGCTAGAAAGCCCTAGTTTTGGCTACGGCGGGGTCAGTGCCGCTTCAGGCAGAGCACGAAGTCGAGGGTGTCCAGCTCGCTGTCGAAGAAGAACCAGTCGGTGTAGCCGGCCACCTTGGCGCACTTGGCCTCGGCGTCCTTCTCGCCGCTCGTCGGCCCGTCGATCCGGCTCAGCACCTCGTACGTCTTCGGGGCGCACTCGGTGATCACCAGCTTCGGCTCGGCGACGCCGCCGTCATTGCGCACGCACTGGCCGGCCCGGACGAACCGCGGATCGGTCGAGGAAGCCGGGGCGGCCGCCGTGGTCGCCGGAACGGGCTGCCCGCTCGCCGCCGGCGGGTCGACCGCCGGCGCGGTCGGGGTACCCGGCGCGCTCACCGGCCCGGGCTCGTCCCGGCCGAGGACCCAGAACGCCGCCGCACCCACGAGCAGGAGCACCATCGCCACGGCCAGCACGGCGACCAGTGGACCCTTGCCGCGCTTCGGTCGGGGCGGGTTCCGGTACGGCGGGCCGCCCGGGTCTGGTCCGCGCGGCGGGAAGGTCGGTGGGATGGGCTGCCCAACGTCCCAGCCGGCCGGCGGTTCGTACCGCTGGGCGGGCGGCTCGTACTGCGGAGCGGTCGGCGCGTACCGCTGGTTGGGTGCGGGGGCGTATCCGTCGCCGGGCCACCCGTCCCGCGGATCGGGTGAGCCGCCGCCGGGTGGTCCGAAGTTCGACATGGAAGGCCCTCCTGGGTGCACCCGAGCTGAGAGGCCGGCCACCAACGGAGGACGGCGACGTCCTGGCCACCGTAGCGTGGTCCACCGATGAGCTCACGCCCCGCGAGTGCGACACCGGTCGCCCACCCCGCCCCGCCCGCACCCACCACCCGACCTGCGCTGATCTGGACCGCGCTGGTCCTCGTCTACGTGCTCTGGGGCTCGACGTACCTGGGCATCCGGGTCGCCGTCGAGTCGCTGCCGCCGCTCACCTCCGCGGCGATGCGGTTCGCCGCCGCCGCCGCGCTGCTCGCCCTGGTGCTGCGCCTGCGCCGAGGACCGGGGGCGCTCCGCGTCGACCGGCGGCAGCTCGGCTCCGCCGCCCTGGTCGGCGTACTCCTGCTGGCCGGTGGCAACGGGCTGGTGGTGCTCGCCGAGTCCGGCCCGCCCGGGGTGGGGGTGCCCTCCGGCATCGCCGCGCTGCTGGTGGCCACCGTCCCGCTGCTGGTGGTGCTGCTGCGCACGCTCGGCGGCGACCGCCCCCGGCTGTGGACGTTCGCCGGGGTGGCCCTCGGTTTCGTCGGCCTCGTCCTGCTCGTGGTGCCCACCGGCGGGTCGGGGACGGTGCCGGTGGTCGGCGCGCTCACCGTGGTCGTCGGCGCCACCAGCTGGTCGGTCGGCTCCTACCTCTCCGGGCGCATCCGGATGCCGGCGGATCCGTTCGTGGCCACCGCCTACGAGATGCTCGCCGGTGCCGTGGCGCTCGGCGTGATCGCCGCCGGCCGGGGCGAGCTGCGCGACTTCTCCCCCGCCGAGGTGACCGGCCGCTCCTGGGCGGCGCTGGCGTACCTGATGGTGGCCGGCTCGCTGGTCGCCTTCACCGCGTACGTCTGGCTGCTGCACCACGCGCCGATCTCGCTGGTCGCCACCTACGCGTACGTGAACCCGGCGGTCGCGGTGGCGCTCGGCGCGCTGCTCGCCGCCGAGCCGGTCACCGCCCAGGTACTGCTCGGCGGCGCGGTGATCGTCGCCGGGGTGGCGGTGGTGGTGAGCACCGAGCGTCCGCGCCGGCAGGTCGACGGGGCAGCCGCCGAGGCGGCCCGCCGGTAACATCCCGGCACGTGTCCGCCGGGCTGGTGACGGGTGTCGCGCTCCTCGGCGCGCTGGCCGGCTGGGCGGCCGTCCCGCTCGCCCGCCGCTTCACCGGACCGGCACCCGGTGCCCAGGCATCCGTAACTGACGCATCCGGTGCGGACGCGTCCAGGGCCGACGCAGCCGGGCCGCCTCGGGTGGCCGACGCAGCCGGGCCGTTGCCGGCTGCCGGCGAGCCGGGAGTCCGACGCCGGCCGGTCGGGCGGCTCGGCACGAGCCTGGCGGGCGCGGTGGTGTTCGGCGGGCTGGCGGCGGCGCTGGGCGCCAACCCGGCGCTGCCGGCGTTCCTGCTGGTCGGGGCGGTCGGGCTGGTGCTCGCTGTGGTGGACCTGGCCTGCCTGCGGCTGCCCGACCCGCTGGTGGCGCTCGCCGCGGCCGGCGGTGGGCTCGGCCTGGTGCTGGCCGCGCTGGCCGGTGACACCCCGGGCCGCCTGCTCCCGGCCTCGGCCGGCGCCGCCGCCTCCTTCGCCGGGTACGTGCTGCTCGCCCTGCTGCCCGGCGCCCGGCTCGGCTTCGGCGACGTGAAGCTCGCCGCGGCGCTCGGCCTACCGCTCGGCTGGCTGGGTTGGCCGACCCTCGGCCTCGGGCTGCTCCTGCCGCACCTGCTCAACGGCGTGGTGGCGCTCGCCCTGCTCGCCGTCCGCCGGGTACGCCGGGACGCCGCCCTGCCGTTCGGGCCGGCGATCCTGGTCGGCGCCTGGCTGGCGGTGCTGCTCGCCTGACACGGGATCGACATCGCCTTGCGGCAAGTCGGGTGTCCCAGCTCCAGGAAACCCCGACTCGCCGCAACCGAAGTGGATCAAGACGTGGCGGTCAGATCAGCCGGAGCTGGCGGTCCTTGGGACGGCGGGCCTCGGGTTCGCCGAACCGCTCGAACAGGCCGGGGTCGATCACGTCGAGGAACGGGGACGGCCGGCAGTCGCGTTCGGCGCCGTGCCGGGCGCGCCGGGCGGCGTGGCTGACGTACAGCCGGTCCTGGGCGCGGGTCAGCCCGACGAAGAAGAGGCGGCGCTCCTCGGCCACCGCGTCGTCGTCCGGCTCCGACCCGGGCCAGCGCAGCGGCAGCAACCCGTCCTCGGCTCCGACCAGGAACACCACCGGGAACTCCAGGCCCTTCGCGGCGTGCAGGGTGAGCAGGGTGACCGCCTCGGCGCGCGGGTCGAGGGCGTCCACCTCCGCGCCCGTGGCCAGCTGCGACAGGAACAGCTCCAGGTCGTCGCCGCAGCGGCGGGCCAGCGGGGTGAGCAGGTCCACCGCCACCCGGACGTCCTCGGGGCGTACCGAGCCGGAACCGTCGAGGGTCGGCACGGCGAACCGCTCCGCCAGCACCTGCCCGGCCAACCGGACCCGGGCGGCCAGCGAGCCATCCAGTCCGGTGTGTCGCAGCTCGCGGGCGATCGCCGTCACCCCGGGCCGGTCCCGGAGCCGGTCGTGCGAGCGCTTCTGCACCGGGATGTTGGCCCGGGCCAGGGCGTCCACGATCGGGGCGGCCTGCGAGTCGGTGCGGTAGAGCACCGCGATGTCGGAGAACGACAGGGAGGTCGACCGGCCGTCAATCCGACCCGAGTCCAGCGACCGGTGGGAGAGGCCGCCGACCAGGTCGTCGATGGTGCGTACCAGGAAATCCGCCTCGTCCGCGACGGAGGCCGCGGCGTAGCGGCCGACCAGCGGCGCCTCCGGGTCGAGCCGGGCCGGGTCGAGCCGGCGGCCGCGCACCAGCGACGACGGCGCGATGGCCTGCACCGCGGCGGCCAGGATCGGCGCCGACGAGCGGTAGTTGCGGTTCAGCCGGACCAGGCGGGCGTCGGTGAAGTCCTGGGAGAAGCGCAGGAAATAGCTGACGTCCGCGCCCCGGAACGAGTAGATCGCCTGGTCGGGGTCGCCGATCGCGCACAGGTTGCCGTCGGCGGGGGAGAGCAGTCGCAGCAGCTCGTACTGGACCGCGTCGACGTCCTGGTACTCGTCGACGAAGATCCACTTCCAGCGCTCGCGGTACTCGCGGACCAGCTTCCTGTCAGCCCTCAGCAGCGCCACCGGCAGGGTGAGCAACTCGTCCAGGTCGACCAGGTCGCGCTTGCGCAGCAGCCCGGCGTACGCCTCCGGGTCCTCGCCGGCCTCGGCCCGGGCCGCCGCCCGGTCGGTGTCGTCGGCGATCCGGAAGTCCACCGGCAGGCCGGCGGCCTCGGCGTTCTCCCGCAGGATGGTGAGCCCGAGCGAGTGGAAGGTGCCGACCGTGACGTCCTCGGCCACCGGGCCGAGCAGCCCGTCGAGGCGGTGCCGGAGCTCCTCGGCCGCCCGCCGGGTGAACGTGATCGCCAGGCACTGCTCGGGGAAGACGTTCAGCTCGGCGCAGAGGTACGCGATCCGGTGGGTCAGCGTCCGGGTCTTGCCGGTGCCCGGCCCCGCGACGATCAGCAGCGGGCCGCCCGGCGCGGAGGCGGCCACCCGCTGCATCGCGTCCAGCCGGTCCAGCAGGCCGGTGCCGACCTCCTCCATGCCGGCGAGCATCGGCTCGAACGGCTCGTGCGGGGAGGGCGCCGGCGCGATCGGTGGTGGGGGCGGCGGCGGGGTCTTCCGCTTCGGCTCGGCCTTCGCCGCCGCCGGGCGTCGGGTCCGGGGCTTCGACGCCGGCTCCGTGGGCTTCCGCTGCGCGGGCACGGGTACGTCGAAGAGCGTGTCCTGCGCGCCCGAGCCGCTGCCGCCGCTGCCCAGCTCGGCGGGGTCGAAGAGGGTGATCACGCCGTACTCGCCGTCGTAGCCGGGGACCCGGCGCACCTCGCCCCGGCGCAGCCGGCCGATCCCCTCGGCGAGCAACTCACCGCCGACCCGGCCGATCTCGTCCAGCGGGGTGCCGGTCAGGATCTCCAGCTCCGGGCCGAGCGCCGCGATCAGGTCGTTGAGCTTCCCCTCGACCTTCTTGGACCGGGCGCCCACCTTGTTGATCTCGCCGAGGATCTCGGCGAGCGGGACCAGGTGGGTGACCTCCCGGGCGTGTGCCGGGCGGTGCCCCTCGGGCCGGTCGGCCAACTCCTCGACGCGGCTGAGTACACCCACCGTCAGCGGCCTGCCGCACTCCGGGCATCGCCCACCGGCCTCCCGCGTCCGCTCCGGGGACCAGTTCACCCCGCACAGCCGGTGGCCGTCGGCGTGGTACTTGCCCTCTTCCGGGAAGAACTCGATGGTGCCGGCCAGCCCGTCCCCGGTGCGCAGCGCCTCGCGGATCGCGAAGTAGTCGCGGCCCGAGGTGAAGACCGTGGCCTCGCGGGCCAGGGCGGGCGGCGAGTGCGCGTCCGAGTTGGACACCAGCTGGTAGCGGTCCAGGCTGCCGACCCGCCAGTTCATCCCCGGGTCGGAGGAGAGCCCGGTCTCCACCGCGAAGACGTGCTCGGCCAGGTCGGCGTAGCAGTCGGCGATGGCGTCGAAGCCGGACTTCGAACCGAGCGCCGAGAACCAGGGCGTCCAGATGTGCGCCGGCACCAGGTAGCCGTCCGGGCTGGCCTCCAGGGTGATCTCCAGCAGGTCCCGGGAGTCCAGGCCGAGGATCGGCCGGCCGTCCGAGCCGAGGTTGCCGATCCGCCCGAGCGTGGTGTTGAACCGGGCCACCGCGTCCAGGTCCGGCAGGTAGATCAGGTGGTGCACCTTGCGGGTCCGGTCGTCCCGCTTGTAGATGGTGGAGATCTCCACGCTGAGCATGAACCGGACCGGGGCCGCCTCGGCCGCGCTCGCCAGCCGGGGCGGCAGGCGGCGGGCGATGTCCCGCTCCGCCTCGGGGCTGAGCCGGAACAGGCCGGGCTCGGCCGGGTGCAGCGTCTCCCGCAGGTGGTCGTACCAGGCGGGATGGGTGAAGTCGCCGGTGCCGAGCACGCCGATGCCCTTGCGCCGGGCCCACCAGCCCAGGTTGGGCAGGGTCAGGTCGCGGCTGCACGCGCGCGAGTACTTCGAGTGGATGTGCAGATCCGCGACGAATGGCGGGAGGCCACCGGGGGGTGCGGCGCTGAACGGAGGCACGCCGCATCCTGTCACGCCCGGTCCCCTGGCCGTGCGCCGCCACGCGTACGCGTGACCTGTGCAATCCGCCGCTGGACCGCGCGGCCCGGGCGCGCTATTGGGCGCGCAGCTCGACCAGGGTCACCTGCGGCGGGGCGCCGACCCGGACCGGCGGCCCCCAGAAGCCGGCGCCGTTGGTCACGTAGACCTTGGTGCCGTCCACCTCGCCGAGCCCGGAGACCACCGGCTGCTGGAGCGGGACCAGCAGGTTGAACGGCGCCATCTGGCCGCCGTGGGTGTGCCCGGAGAGTTGGAGGTCGACGCCGAACTTCGCCGCCTCGTGCGCGGCCACCGGCTGGTGGGCCAGCAGCACCACCGGGCGGCTCGGGTCCCGGTCGGCCAGGGCGGCGGCGTAGTCGGCCGGCGCGGCCAGCCCGGTGCCGGCGGCCGTCACGTCATTCACCCCGGCCAGGTCCAGCACGCCACCCCGGGCGTGGATCTCCTGGCGCTCGTTCTGCAGCACCCGGACGCCGAGCCGGTCCACCTCGCGGACCCACTCCTCGACGCCCGAGTAGTACTCGTGGTTGCCGGTGACGAAGAAGCTGCCGTACCGGGAGCGCAGGTCGCGCAGGGGGGCGGCCTCGTCGCCCAACTCGGCCACCGAGCCGTCGACCAGGTCGCCGACGATCGCCACCAGGTCGGCGTCCATCCGGTTGATCATCGCGACGATCCGCTCGGTGTGCGCGCGGCCGGTCAGCGGCCCGAGGTGGATGTCCGAGACCGTGGCGATCCGCAGGCCGTCCATGCTGCGCGGGAGCTTTGCCAGCGGGATCCGGACCCGGTCCAGCTGCGGCGGACCGAGCGCGGTGCGGACGCCGTACCCGGTGATGCCGGCGGCGGTGAGCCCGGCGAAGATCGCCGCGCCCCGGGTGAGCAGCAACCGTCGGGACGGGTCGTGGTCCGGCTGGCCGACCGCCGCCGCGGCCGGCGGGTCGACCGCGTGCCCGGCCGGATCGTCGGCGCTGGTGCCGCCGGCCAGCGGATCGGCGGCGCCGACCAGGGCCGGCTCGGGGGCTGCCGCGGTGGGCTCGGCGACCGCCGCCCGGCGCCGCAGCACCAGCTTGGCCACCGCCATCGGCACTTCGAGCACCAGCAGCACGACCAGCAGGTAGAACATCAGCGCCAGCCAGATGAACCCGAGCCAGGCGACCCAGTGCATGCCGGCACGGGTAACGATCATGGTGGCCGGGATCAGCACCGCCAGCAGCAGTACGGCGACCCCGCCGAGTCGCCGCCGACGCCCGGGGACGGTGGTGTCCCGCACCAGCCGTTTCCACAGGTAGAGGTGGATGAGGGCGGTGACGAGCAGGACGAAGCCGACGAACGTCGCCATCGCCAACACGTGGGCTCCCCTCAGCCGCCGGCGAACGGCGGCAGCACGTCGACCGTCACGCCGGCCGGCAGCGGTGCCTGCCGGTCGTGACAGGCCAGGCCGTCGACCAGGAAACTCGCCGCCTTCAGCACGACGGCCAGCCGCTCGCCGTGCCGGGCGGCCAGCTCGTCGACGAGTTCGTCGAGCGACCGGCCGGCCGGGACGGTCTCCTCCGATCGGCCGGCGGCGGCGCGCGCCCCGGCGAAGTAGCGGACGGTGAGTTGCACCGGTCAGCCTCCGATCGCCGACATCGGGCGGGCGGGTTGCAGGAAGGTGGGGTCGTCGATGCCGTGCCCGGCCCGCTTGCCCCACATCGCCGCCCGCCACCGGCGGGCCAGTTCGGCGTCGTCCGCCCCGCCGCGCAGGGCGCCGCGCAGGTCGGACTCCTCGGTCGCGAAGAGGCAGGCCCGGACCTGCCCGTCGGCGGTGAGCCGGGTGCGGTCGCAGTCGCCGCAGAACGGCCGCGTCACGCTGCCGATCACCCCGACCCGGGCCGGCCCGCCGTCCACCAGCCAGGTCTCGGCGGGTGCCGCGCCGCGCTCGGCCGGATCGGCCGTCAGCGCGAACTCCCGGCTCAGCGCCGCCAGGATCTCGTCGGCGGTGACCATCGTCGCCCGGTCCCAGCCGTGCTGCGCGTCCAGCGGCATCTGCTCGATGAAGCGCAGCTCGTAGCCGTGGGCCAGGGCGAACCGGAGCAACGCCGGCGCCTCGTCGTCGTTGACCCCGCGCATCAGCACCGTGTTGATCTTCACCGGGGTCAGCCCGGCCGAGGCCGCGCCGGTCAGCCCGGCGAGCACGTCGGCGAGCCGGTCCCGACGGGTCAGCGCGGTGAAGCGAGCCCGGTCCAGGGTGTCCAGCGAGACGTTCACCCGGTCCAGCCCGGCGGCGCGCAGCGCGGGCGCGAGCCGTTCCAGCCCCAGGCCATTGGTGGTCAGCGAGATCCGGGGGCGGGGCTCCAGCGCGGCCACCGCCGACACGATGCCGACCAGTCCGGGCCGGATCAGCGGCTCCCCGCCGGTGAAGCGGACCTCGGTGACGCCCAGCTGCCGCACCGCGATCCCGACCAGCCGGACGATCTCGTCGTCGCCGAGCAGCTGCGGCCCGGCCAGCCAGGGCAGCCCCTCCGCCGGCATGCAGTAGGTGCAGCGCAGGTTGCACTTGTCGGTCAGCGAGACCCGCAGGTCCCGGGCGACACGGCCGTACCGGTCGACGAGGACCCCGTCGGTCGTCGGGGCGGCGGTCACCTGTCGACCGTAGCGCGTCCGGTGCCCCGCAGCGCGGCGCGGGCGGCGGTTCCCACCGCGTCCCGGTATGCCGCGCCGAACAGGGCGGTGTGCACCAGCAACAGGTGGAGGTGGTGCACCGGCACCCGCTCCCGCCAGCCGTCGGCCAGCGGCCACACCTCCTGGTAGGCGGCCATGATCCGGTCCAGGTGCGGCGGGCCGCCGAAGAGCGCGAGCTGGGCGAGGTCGGTCTCCCGGTGGCCGCCGTGCGCGGCCGGGTCGATCAGTCGGACCCGGTCGTCGGCACCCCAGAGCAGGTTGCCCGGCCAGAGGTCGCCGTGGATCCGGGCCGGTGGCTCGTCACCGCCGAGCTCGCCGATGCGGTCGACCAGCTCCTCCACCAGGGCGGCCTCGGCGGAGGTCAGGGCATCGTTGTCGACCGACATCCTCAGG
This sequence comes from Micromonospora sp. NPDC051924, assembly GCF_055586005.1. Taxonomy (NCBI): domain Bacteria; kingdom Bacillati; phylum Actinomycetota; class Actinomycetes; order Micromonosporales; family Micromonosporaceae; genus Micromonospora; species Micromonospora sp. NPDC051924. The sequence goes on along the minus strand of NZ_JBVJJA010000005.1, from coordinate 108,140 downwards.
TACGGCAACAACCGGCGGCGGGCGAACCACGCCGACCACGGGCCGGGGTCGGGCGTGTTGTCCTGCGGCAGCGCGCCGATGAAACCGGCCCACTCGGCGCCGAACCCGGGTGCCCCGGCCCGGTGCAGCCCGGCCAGCTCGCGCCCGAACCGCTCGGCCGCCTCCGGGCTCGGCTCGCCCGGCTCGACCCAGTCCAGCGCCAGCAGCTCGGGCAGCGCCACCAGCACCTCCGGCACGGCGACCGCGCCCGCCTCGCGCAGCCAGCGCAGCCCGGCCGCCTCGGCGGCGAAGAAGCCCTCCGGCACCGGCCGGCCGGCCCGCTCCGGCCAGGTCTTGGCGAAGACCGAGTGACCGTCGTCGAGGGTGAGCCGGGACGTGGCGCAGATGTCCCCGCCGGAGACCGGCGTCTCCCGGATCCGCTGGTGGGTCAGGAAGGTCGGCAGGTGCTCCGGGTGTGCCCGCAGGTACGCCAGGTCCATGAGCGCAAGGTAGCCGGTCGGACCGACGCTCGCGGGGTCCTGTGCCGTCCTCGGCCGGCGCCGATCGACGTTCACCTGCACCGATACTCTCCGTATCTGTGGACAACCCGCGTGTCGTCCACAGGGCCTGTCGGGGTGGGTCGGGGTGACCGCACGCTCTCGGCATGACTCCCACCGACCAGCTCCGGCTCGCCGTCCGCTCGCCCGCCGACCTGATCGCCGCCGTGCCGTACCTGCTCGGCTTCCACCCGGCCGACAGCGTGGTCGTGGTGGCGCTGCGCGGCCGCCGGGTCGTCTTCGCCGCCCGGGGCGACCTGCCCGAGCCGGGGGCCGACCCTCGGCCGGCCGCCGGGCACCTGGCCGAGGTGATCGCCCGGCAGGGCACCGAGTCCGCCACCGTGATCGGCTACGGTCCGGCCGCCCGGGTGACCCCGGCGGTTGACGCGGTCGGCGAGGCGCTGGACCGGGCCGGCCTGCTCGTGCTCGACGCGCTTCGGGTCACCGACGGACGCTGGTGGTCTTACCTCTGCACCGAGCCCGAGTGCTGCCCGTCCGACGGCACCCCGTACGACGCCGGGGCCAGCGAGGTCAGCGCGGCGGCCGTCTTCGCCGGTCAGGTCGCCCTGCCCGACCGGGCTGCGTTGACCGCGCAGGTTTCCGCGTTCGACGGTCCGGTCCGGGTGGCCATGCGCCGGGCCACCGTCCGGGCTCGCGGACGGCTGGCCGGCCTCACCGAGGAAGCGACCGAGACCGCCCTGGTCGGTGGCCGGTCCGTACGCTCCGCCGGGGTGGCTGCCGTCCGCACCGCGTTCCGCCGGCACCGGCGCGACGAGCGGCTGACCGACGACGAGGTGGCCTGGCTGACCGTCCTCCTCACCCAGCTCCCGGTACGCGACCACGCTTGGGAACGGACCGACGGGCGGGACGCCGACATCAGCCTCTGGACCGACGTGCTGCGGCGGGCCGAACCGGAGCTGATCGCCGCCCCCGGCAGCCTGCTCGCCTTCGCCGCCTGGCGGGCCGGTTACGGCGCCCTGGCCGCAGTGGCCCTGGAACGGGTGCTCGCCGCGCGGCCCGACTATTCGCTCGCGCTGCTCCTGGACGACCTGCTCCGCCGCGGAGTGCCCCCGTCCGAGCTGGACGGTTGGCCGGAGGTCGGCTTCCCAGGGGTGGTACGCCGCGCCCGCCCGCGCCGCCGCATCGCCCGCCGGCGCATCTGATGGGCCCGCCACGTGAGCTCCAGCCCGGGGTGGTGGCCGGCTCAGCCGGCGGGTTCGGCGACGCGCTGGGCGCCGGCGTAGACGTTCATGGTCCGGCCGCGCAAGAAGCCGACCAGGGTCATCCCGGCCTCCTCGGCCAGCTCGGCGGCGAGGGTGCTGGGCGCGGAGACCGCCGCGAGCAGCGGCACCCCGGCCATCCACGCCTTCTGGGTCAGCTCGAAACTCGCCCGGCCGGAGACCAGCAGCAGGTGCCCGGCCAGCGGCAGCCGGCGTTCCCGGACCGCCCAGCCGACCACCTTGTCCACCGCGTTGTGCCGGCCGACGTCCTCCCGCAGCACCACCAGCTCGCCGTCCGCGGAGAAGAGCCCCGCCGCGTGCAGGCCGCCCGTCCGGTCGAAGGCGCGTTGCGCGGCGCGCAGCCGGTCCGGCAGCTCGGCGAGCACCTTGGCCGGTACGCGCAGCGGGTCGTCGCGTACCGCGAAGCGCGACCGGGTCCGCACCGAGTCGATACTCGCCTTGCCGCACACCCCGCACGAGCTGGTCGTGTAGAAGTTGCGCGCCGGGTCGGTGATGGGCTCCGGGACACCGGGGGCGAGCACCACGTCCACCACGTTGTAGGTGTTCGGGGTCTCCGCCCCGGCGCAGAGTTGGGCGGTGTGCACGTCGTCGGCCGACCGGATCAGCCCCTCGGTGAGCAGGAACCCGATCGCCAGGTCCAGGTCGTCGCCGGGGGTCCGCATCGTCACCGCGAGCGGCTTCCGCCGGCCGGGGCCGCCCGGGCCGACCCGGATCTCCAGGGGTTCCTCCACCGCCAGGGTGTCCTGCCGTCGTACCCGGTCCCGCCCGCCGGCCGCCGCGTCGAGGTCGATCCGGAGCACGCCGCGCCGGTCAGTCGCCCGTCCCATTCCGCCATCCTGCCCCGCGAGACCCGCCACCCGCACGGCGACGCCCGCCGCGCCCGCGCCGGCCCGTCCACCGCCCCACCCGCGCCGGCCCGTCCACCGCCCGACCCGGGCCGGCCCGCCAGCTGCCCGGCCAGGCGGACGGCTGGTCGTCGAGGCCGGATCGCGGCAGGACGCGATGTCCCCGGACCGGGAGACACCGAGTTGCCGCGACACGCCCTCGCCGCAGCGAGGAGTCGGTGGGCGGCAAGGCGCGTCGAGGCGGGGGCTACCGTGGCCAACGTGACGGCGTACGCGGCGGTGGTGCTCTCTGGGGGCGCGGCCCGCCGGATGGGCGGGGTGGACAAGCCGGCACGCCCGGTCGGTGGTCGCCCGATGCTGCACCGGGTGCTCGCGGCGGTCGCCGACGCCGAGCCGCGGCTCGTGGTCGGCCCGGCCGGTCCCGTCCCCGACGGCGTACGGGTGACCCGGGAGGACCCGCCCGGCGGTGGTCCGGTCGCCGCCACGGCCGCCGGTCTGGCCCTGCTCGACCCCGGTACGCCCACCGTCGCCCTGCTCGCCGCCGACCTGCCCCTGCTGACTCCGGCGGCGGTGGCCGACCTGCGACGGGGGCTCGACGGGTCGACGGCCGACGGCGTCTGCTATGTCGACGACGGCGGGCGCCGGCAGCAGCTCTGCGGAGTGTGGCGAGTGGCCGCGCTGCGGGCCGCGGTCGAGCGGCTCGCCGCCGAGCGGGGCGGCACGGTCGACGGGGCCCCGGTACGCGGCCTGCTGGCCGGCATGGTCGTCCGGGAGGTGTCCTGGTCCGGCTCCGGGCCGCCGCCCTGGTTCGACTGCGACACTGACGAGGACGTACGCCGGGCCGAGGAGTGGACGCGATGACGGTGATGGACGACTGGGTCACGGCGGCCTGCGCCGAGCTGGGGCTGGATCCGGCCGAGGTGTCGGTGCCGGTCGTGCTCGACCTGGCCAAGGACGTGGCCCACCAGGTGCTGCGCCCGGGCGCCCCGGTCACGGCGTACCTCCTCGGGGTGGCCGTGGGTCGGGGCGCGGACCCGGCCGCGACGGCCGCCCGGCTCAGCGAGCTGGCCGGGTCCTGGCCGGTCGAACTGGACGGCACGGCGCCCACGGAGTAGGCCGCTCCGCCGGGTCTCCGACCCGGTGTCCGATGTCGGTCCCCGGCGTGATTCGACCCCCACCGTCCGTGGGTAGGGTGGCCCGTGACGGACGGAGGCGATCATGACGGCAGACCACCCCTCGTCGGCCGGTGAGCCCGCCGGCGGCGGCGCGCCGGAGCAGTACGAGCCGATCCTGCTGGACGAGCCCACCACGGCCGATCTTCGGGCCAAGGTGACGGAGGCCTGGCGGGAGTTCGCCCGCGCGCTGGCCGACCGGCTGCGCGCCCTGCCCACCGGGGCGCATCTGGAGTTGACGCTCGACCCGACCGCCTCCGGCACGGGAGACGCGGTCTACTCGATCAGCGTGGACGTCGGCGACGAGGGCCGGCTGTCGGCGCGGGCGGTCGGCAACGCCACCCTGCCCCAGGGGTACCGGCTCGACCGGGCCGCCGTGGCGGACATGATCGCGCTCGGTTGGTCCCCACCGGGGGTGGTCGAGGGTTCGGGCGAGCAGTTCGGCCTGGACTGCGCGGTCGACGAGGCCACCCGGCTGGCGGCGGTGCTGTCCCGGACGCTGCGCGACGTCTACGGGGCCCCGCATCCCGCCTTCCTGGTCTATCTGGTGCACGACGCCGAAGGTGAGGCGCTGCCGGTGGAGCCGCTCGGCACGGCCCGCAGCGAGTTCGGTCCGGACCGGGACGTGGAGGCCGACCTCGACGAGGCGCTGGCCGCGGCGGCCACCGCGCAGGCCGCCGAGAACGACGTGCTCGCGCTCGAGGACCGGGTGCGTACCGTCGTCTCGACCATGCTCAAGTCGAAGTCCGACCAGTTGCAGGTCGACTCCGACGGCGACATCAACATCCGCGCCGGCTCGGCGATGGTCTTCGTCCGGGTACGCGACAACCCGCCCCTGGTCGACGTCTTCTCCCCGGTGCTCACCGAGGTCGAGCCGACCGAACGCCTCTACGTGAAGCTGTCCGAGCTGACCAACCGGATGCCGATCGGCCGCCTCTACTGCGCGGACGACACGGTCTGGGCCTCCATCCCGGTCTTCGGCCGCAACTTCCAGGCCACTCACCTGATGCTCGCGGTGCAGGTGATGACCGGCCTCGCCGACGAGTTGGACGACCGGCTGCACGGGGAGTTCGGCGGCAAGCGGTTCTTCGGCGAGGGCGACAAACCCGCCCGCAGCCAGTCCGAACACCGCACCGGCATGTACCTCTGACCCCCCCACCCGCCTGGCGAGAGCTTCCGTGCATGAGCGCGGATCTTGACGCGGGTGCGGGTGCGGGTCAGAGGTCGAGGAGGGTTTTGCCGACGGTGGCGCGGGACTGCATGGCGGCGTGTGCGTCGGCGGCCCGTTCCAGCGGGAAACGTTGCCCGATCAGCGGGCGGAGCCGCCCGGCCGCGCCCTCCGCCAGCGCCTGCCGGGTGAGGGCGCGCAGTTCCTCCGGCGGGGCGCTCGGGCGCAGCAGGGTCACTCCACGCTCGGCGGCCACCTCCTCGGGCAGGTCCGCCCAGGCGCCGCCGGCAAGCCCGAAGCTGAGCATCCGGCCACCTCGGTCGAGCAGGTCGAACGCGGCGCGGGCGAGTGACCCGCCCACCCCGTCAAAGACCACGTCGAGCTCGCCGGTGGCGGCGCGTACCCGGTCGGGCCAGTCCGGCTCCCGGTAGTCGACCACCACGTCGAGGCCGCGTTCCCGCAGCAGGGCCACCTTGCGGGGACCGCCGGCGGCGGCGGCGACGCGGGCGCCGGCCGCCGTGGCGAGCTGGGTCAGCAGGCTGCCCACCCCGCCGGCCGCCGCCTCGACCAGCACCCGTTCGCCGGCCCGCAGCCCGGCCGCCCGCACCAGCATCAGGGCGGTACGGCCGTCGGCCAGCAGCGCGACCGCCTCGTCCAGCGGCAGCCCGTCCGGCACCGGCAGGGGCGTGTCCGCGGCAACCACCACGCGTTCGGCGTACCCGCCGGTGCCGCCGGTGGCGGTGACCACCCGCCGGCCGACCAGCCCCGGGTCGACGTCCGGGCCGACTCCGATGATGGTGCCGCCCACGCCGTTCCCGGGGATCACCGGCAGCTCCCGGCCGTACGGCCCGAACCCGGTCGCCCGGAACATGGTCTCGACGAAGGTCAGGTTGGCGTGCGCCACCTCGATCAGCACCTGCCCCGGACCGGGCACCGGGTCCGGGGCAGGCCCCGGGACGAGCACCTCCGGACCGCCGAACTCGCGTAGCCACACCGCCCGCACGTCGCACCCCCCCCGTCCGGGACCGCACCCCGCGCTCCCGGCGTTCAGTGAACGACCTGAAGCGAGGTTGAGGTCAAGGGGCGGACGGGCCGACGCCGGGGGATTCGACGAGCCGGGACAGGACGATGGTGCTCCGGGACGAGGTGACGAAGGATTCGGCCCGGAGCCGCTCCAGCGCCTCCTCCAGGTGGGCGATGTCGGCGGCCCGCAGGTGGACCAGCGCGTCCGCCTCCCCGGAGACGGTGTACGCGCCGACCACCTCCGGGTGCCGGCGCGCGGCCGCCCCGATCTGCGCCGGGGTGGTCCGGCCGGCGCAGAACAGCTCCACGAACGCCTCGGTGGTCCAGCCGACGGCGGCCGGGTCGACCACTGCGGTGAAGCCGCGGATGACCCCGGCGGATCGGAGTCGGTCGACCCGACGCTTGACCGCCGGGGCGGAGAGTGACACCCGGGTGCCGATGTCCGCGTACGAGGCGCGGGCATCTGCCACGAGCAACGCAATGATTCGCTGGTCGACCGCGTCTATCTGCAACGTTCCGCCTCTGGGAAGCAATGGTTGTGGCTGTTACCAAAGTTGTACCGTACCTACTCTTGGTGACCGTGAACCAGCAGCGAGTCCCGCGAAAGCGGACATATCTCATGTGCTCGCCCGAGCACTTCGCGGTCGAGTACGCGATCAACCCGTGGATGGACGTCACCGCGCCGGTCGACGCGGAGCTGGCGGTCAAGCAGTGGGACCGCCTGCGGGAGACGCTCGTCGGCCTCGGCCATGAGGTGCACCTGCTCACCCCCGAGCGCGGGCTGCCGGACATGGTCTTCGCGGCCAACGGCGCCTTCGTGGTGGACGGCACGGTCTACGGCGCCCAGTTCAAGCACGAGCAGCGGGCCGCCGAGGCCGCGGCGCACCGGGCGTTCTACGAGGAGCACGGCTGGCGGTTCATCGCGCCGAGCGAGACCAACGAGGGCGAGGGCGACTTCGCCTACCTCCCGGACGCGCACGGCGGGCTGATCCTCGCCGGCCACGGCTTCCGGACCGAGCTGGCGGCGCACGCCGAGGCGCAGGAGGCGCTCAACCGGCCGGTGGTCTCGCTGCGCCTGGTCGACCCGCGCTTCTACCACCTGGACGTGGCGCTCGCCTCGATCGACGACGAGAACGTCGTCTACTACCCGGGTGCCTTCTCCGCGGCCAGCCAGAAGGTCCTGGCCCAGCTCTTCCCGGACGCGGTGCTCGCCGACGACGAGGACGCGCTGGCGTTCGGCCTGAACCTGGTCAGCGACGGCCTGAACGTGGTGCTGAACAGCGAGGCGACCCGGCTGGCCGGCAAGCTCAAGGCGGCGGGTTACACCCCGGTCCCGGTCGAGCTGGCCGAGCTGAAGAAGGGCGGCGGCAGCGTGAAGTGCTGCATCGCCGAGCTGCGCCGCTGACGCGCTCCCGCACGGACACGGAACGGGCGGCCTCCCCGCGGGGAGACCGCCCGTTCGGCGTACGGGAGGGCTCAGCCGAGCGTGGCCAGCTCGTTGACGACGACGTTCGACAGCAGTCGACCGTCGAGCATGACCCGGCGCAGGTACCACTTCTGCTGCGGCGTACGCGGCTGGTTGAACTGCCAGGCACCGCGCGGGCTGTCGATCTGGCCGATCTTGCCGAGCGCCAGGTTGACCGCCTGCGGGGTCGGGTCCGCCCCGACCAGGCGGATCGCCTTGTCGAGCACCTGAGCGGCGTCGTACGAGGCCATCGCGTAGGTGGTCGGGGAGGCGCCGTACGTCTTCCGGTAGGCCGAGGCGAACACCCGGTTCGCCGTGCTGTTCAGGTCGGGCGAGTAGTTCAGGGCGGTCTCGATGCCCTGGTTGAGGATGCGCGCCCGCTGCTCGCCGTTCTCCCCGTCGTCGAGCTGGCTCAGCACGGTGCCCTCGGTGAGGAAGCCGGGGGCGTAGAGCTTGCCCTGGTAGCCCTGGTCGTAGAGCTGCTTGATGAACTGCACCGCCGCGGTGCCGGAGTAGTTGCAGAAGACCGCGTCGGGCCGCTTGGCGAGCGCCTTGCCGATCGCCCCGCTGAACGCCGCCTTGCCGGGGTTGGGGTCGTCGCTGGTCCACACCGGGTCCCCGATGAGCCGGTGCCCGTCCTGCTCGTAGCCGCGCCGGAAGCCGTCGATCACGTCCCGGCTGCCCTGGCCCTGCGAGGCGAAGATCGCGATGTTCCCGGAGACGCCCATCTGCCGCAGGTACGCGCCGAGCGCCTCGCCGGGCTCGTCGAGCACGTACGAGGTGCGCCAGATGTAGACGACGCTCTGCAGGCTGGTCGGTGACGCGTTGGACCCGATCAGCGGCACCCGGGCCTGCTCGACGGTGTCCCGGATGCCGGACATCACGGCGGAGCTGACCACGCCGGTGAGCGCGAGGACACCCTCCTTGACCAGCCGGTCCACGGCGGCCTGGCCGCTCTTGGCGCCGTCGCCCTCCTCGGCTGGGACCACGGTCGCCGGGTGGCCGCCGAGCTGCTGGTTGTTGAGGGTCAGGAAGAGCTGGAAGCCGTTGGTGATCTCGTCACCGATGGCCTTGTTCGAACCGGCGCTCGGGACGATCAGCCCGATCTTCACCGGGCTCCCGGGGCTGGTCGTGCTGTCGGAGTCGGTGTCGGAGCCGCAGCCCGCCGCCAGCCCGCTGGTACCCAGTGCGGCCAGCAGTTGAAGTGCCCGCCTGCGGTTCATCTGCGACACCGATTCCTTCCCGTAAGGGCTGCCAGGGTGCACGCCCCTTCGGCGTTCTACCTGCTCCGCGACGCTGCGTCAATGGTCGGAAGATCATCGTGCAGGGACCGCAACGCAGCCACCACCTCCGGCCAGGCCGCCGAGTCCGGTGCGATCAGCCCGAAATGCTCGCATTCCGGCAGCTCAAGCAGCGTGACCGGGGTGCCTGCCGCCCGGGCGGCGGCCACCCATGAGCGGCTGATCCCGATCGGGACCTGCTGGTCCAGCAGGCCATGCATGACTACTGTGCGTGCTCGAATCGGCACCAATGCCGATGGATCAGCCGCCGCGTACCGGTCGGGGAACTCCGCCGGGCCGCCGCCGAGCAGCGCGGCCACCGCGCCGCCGTCCAGGTCCAGCCGGTACGCCTCGGCCAGGTCGGCGACCGGGGCCAGGGCGAGCACGCCGCCGACCGCGGCCGGGTCGTGCGCGGCCGCGTACAGGGCCAGGTGGCCGCCCGCCGAGTGGCCGACCAGGATCGCCGGTCCGGGGGCCACCCGGCCGGGCAGCACGGCGGCCGCCAGCGCGGGCAGCGCGGTCACCCCGGCGAGCACGTCGGTGAGCGTCTTCGGCCAGCCGCCGTCGGCCTGCCCGGTGCGCCGGTACTCGAGCTGGGCTACCGGATGGCCCAGCGCGGCGAGCGCGGCGGCCATCGGGCCGATGTGGGCGCGGTCGTACTCGGCCCGCCAGAAGCCGCCGTGCACCACGACCACCAGCGGCCGCGGCGGACCGTCGCCGGCCGGCCGGCGCAGATCGGCAAGCTGGTCCGGGTGGTCGCCGTAGGCGACCGTGGCGTCCGGCGGCGGGGACGGCTGGGTGAGTACGGCGCGCGGGTCGGCGGGCATGCCGGCGACGGTAGCGTGCCCGCCCGCCGGGTCGGGCCGGGTGGTCCGGCCGGGTGGTTCCGAGGCGTCGCGGCGGTCCCGCCGCGTGCGGGTGGCGGGGGCTGAGTAAAGATGGGTGCCATGACCGAAGCGCGTTCCGCGGGACAGAACGACGAGCAGGACCAGGACGGCATCCCCGGCACGGTGGTGGTGGTCGGGCCGGACGGTCGGCCGGTCGGCACGATGCAGACCGACGAGGGGCAGGGCGAGGATCCGACCCGACTGGTCGAGCAGCCGGCCAAGGTGATGCGGATCGGCAGCATGATCAAGCAGCTGCTGGAGGAGGTCAAGGCGGCCCCTCTCGACGACGCCAGCCGGCACCGGATGCGGGAGATCCACGAGCGCTCCATCGTCGAGCTGAAGGAGGGCCTCGCCCCCGAGCTGCGTGAGGAACTGGAGCGGATCTCGCTGCCCTTCACCGAGGACAAGGCGCCCAGCGAGAGCGAGCTGCGGATCGCCCACGCCCAGCTGGTCGGCTGGCTGGAGGGGCTGTTCCACGGCATCCAGGCCGCGCTGGTCGCCCAGCAGATGGCCGCCCGCGTGCAGCTCGAGCAGATGCGCTCGGGCCGGGCGGCGCTGCCCAGCGGCCCGGGCGGGATGGTCCCGGGCATGCCGGGCATGCCGCCGACCAACGAGGGGCACGCCCCCGGCCAGTACCTCTGATCCGGCGGCCCGGGGCGCACACTCCGCGCCCCGGCCGTCAGGCCACCCCGAAAACCTGCTCCAGGTACGCGGCCACGCCGTCCTCCTGGTTCGCCCCGGTCACCTCGTCGGCGATCTCCAGCACCGCCGGGTGCCCGTTGGCGACGGCCACCGCCCGGCCGGCCCAGGTCAGCATCGGCACGTCGTTCGGCATGTCCCCGAAGGCCAGCACGTCCCGCTCGTCGATCCCGAGCCGGGCGGCGTACCAGGCCAGGCCCGCCGCCTTGGTCACCCCGGCGGCGGAGATCTCCACCAGCCCGCTGTACGAGGAGTGGGTGGCCTCGGCCAGCCCCTCCAGCGCGGCGGCGACCACCCGGACGAACGCGTCCGCATCCTGCTCACCCGCCCGGGCCAGCAGCTTCACCGCGGGCACGGCGAGCAGCTCCTCCGGGGACTCGATCGCCCGGATCGCGTCGAGATCGGCGTCCCAGCGCAGCGGGTAGTGCGACTCGTGCCGCATCTGCCGGCTGTCCACGATCTCCACCGCGAAGCTCACCCCGGGCACCTCGGCCCGCAGCCGCCGAGCCACCTCGGCCAGCAGTTCCGGTGCGAGCGGGTCGGCCCGCAGCACCTCGTCGGCGACCGGGTCGTACACCACGGCGCCGTTCGCGCAGATCGCCGGCAGTGGCTCGGCGAGCTGCTCGTACACGAGCGGGAGCCAGCGGATCGGACGGCCGGTGACCAGCACGACCGGCGTGCCCGCCGCGGTGATCCGGGCCAGCATCCCGGCGGTACGCGGGCTCAGCGTCCGGTCGTCCCGCAGGAGGGTGCCGTCGATGTCGGTGGCGATCAGGCGAGGTGGATCTCCCATCACCGGGAGAGTAGCCGGTCCAGGTAGACCGCGACGCCGTCGTCGTCGTTGCGCAGGGTGATCTCGTCGGCCGCCGCCCGCACCTCCGGGTGGGCGTTGGCCACCGCCACCCGCGCCCAGCCGGCCCAGCCGAACATCGGCAGGTCGTTGGGCTGGTCGCCGAAGACCAGCACCTCCGCCGGGTCGACCCCGAGCCGCTCGGCGACCACCGCGAGACCGGTCGACTTGTCCACCCCGGGCGGGCAGATCTCGATGAAGCCGAGGCCGGCCTGGGTGAGCGTGGCCAGCTCCGGCGGGACGATCGTGCGGGCCACCGCCAGCAACTCGTCCACGTGGTGGTCGGCGGTCCGGGCGAACGCCTTGATCACGTCGCAGGAGAGGCACTCCTCGCGACTGCGCGCCTCGAACCGGTCCTGGTACGGCCAGCTCGCGTGGTAGTCGCCCCACAGCGGCGCGTCGTGCTCGTCCGACGCCTCCACCATCACCGTCAGCGGGCCGACCTCGGCCTCCAGATCGGCGAGGAGCCGGGCCAGCACCTGGCCGGAGAGGCGCTCGTCCCGCAGCACCAGCGGCCCCTCCGGGTCGCTCTGGTCGACCACCCGCCCGCCGCCGGCCATCACCAGGAAGTCGGCGGCGCGGATGTCGTTGCGGGTCAGTTCGGTCAGGCGCGGCCCGCGGCCGGTCGCGCCGACCACCGGAATCCCGGCGGCCCGCACCCGGTCGAGCACCTCGTGGGTGTACGCGGAGACGGTGTCGTCGCTGCGGACGAGTGTGCCGTCCAGGTCGGTGGCGATCAGCTTGGGCAGTCCCGGGCGGGTCATGGTTCCTCCTTCGCCCGCCGCCGTCGCGCCGGCCGCCCTGGTCCTCGGTGCCTGGGCCTACGAACGGCGGGCAGCAACCGTATCTCGCGGAACCGTCCGCAACCATGGCTTTTCGGCGAATCGGACACCAATCCGTGGCGACCGCCGGGTGTCCGTCCGCGCAGGTCAGCGCGGCTGATCGGGCCGGGCGAACGGCACCGTGGGCGCCACCGTCAGGTCGGCCGGCGCGGGCGGCAGCTCGTCCTCCCCGGAGCGGCGCCGGGCCGGCATCGGGCGTCCGCTCTCCGCCGCCACGGGCTCGCCGTCCGATTCCGGTCCCGGGTCGACCGGCCGGCCGGAGAGGTAGAGCGCGGCGGCGAGCAGCACCATGGCCACGAAGGCGCTGACCAGGCCGCGCCCGTAGTCGACCCGGAATCCCTCCTCGGATGAGTAGAAGAGGGTGCGCTGGCCGGAGTCGTCCAGTGAGAAGGCGGCGGCGGTCAGCAGCGCCAGCACCGCCGCGGCGAGACCGAGGCCGGCCACCCGGGCGTTCTGCCGGACGGCGGCGGTGCCCCGCAGCGCCAGCGCCACCGCGACGGCCAGGCCGAGCAGGCCCACCAGGTAGCCGACCCCGAAGCCGTCGACGTCCGCGACCCCGCCGGGCACCCGGACGGGGGTGTTGCCCTCCGGGCCGCCGTTCGGCACCGTCATCACCAGCCACTCGCCGGCCAGGGAGGCGATCGTGGCCACCGCGCCGAGCCCGACCAGCACCGGCGGCACGCGGTGGTCCCGGGCCAGGCCGGCGAGGGAGCGGCCGGGCCGGCCGGTCGGAATCGGGTCGGCGTCGCCCCACTCCACGACGCTGGTGCCGTCGGGCCGGTCCTGCCTGGGGATGGGGAGATCCTGGGACATCGGCCACCCTTCCGCGTTCGCGGGCCTGCGTCGAATCATGACACATCCGGCAGCCGGTGACAGGTACCGCAAGTGCGTCGGGCCGGTGCGGTGCCGGCCGCTTTCGGATAGCGTCGTGCCATGCCTATCCGTACCGCTTCCGCACGTTGGCAGGGCAACCTCACCGAGGGCGCCGGCACGGTCCGCACCGGCAAGGGCGGTCTCACCGGCAACTACTCCTTCAAGTCCCGCTTCGAGGAGGGTGAGGGCACCAACCCCGAGGAGCTGATCGGCGCCGCGCACGCGAGCTGCTTCTCGATGGCCCTCTCCAAGCAGCTCGCCGACGCGGGCGCCACCGACACCTCGGTCGAGACCACGGCCAAGGTGCACTTCGACAAGACCGACGCGGGCATGACCGTGACCCGGATCGACCTGGAGACCGTCGGCCAGGTCCCGGGCATGGACGAGGCCCAGTTCACCAAGCTGGCCGAGGCGGCCAAGGAGAACTGCCCGATCTCGCGGCTGCTCTCCCCCGGCGCGCAGATCACCCTCGACGCCCGCCTCGCCTGACCTCGGCCCGCGCGATGCGTGGCCGCACTTTCACGGAAAGAGTGCCCATCGGGCTGCCGATGGCCACTCTTTCCGTGAATTTCTGCCGACCCGGAAGGGGTGAGCGGGCGGCGTGGCCGTGGAGATGAGCCGAGAGCGGTTCGAGGAGCTGGTCGGTGAGGCCCTCGACGAGGTGCCCGAGGAGCTGCTCGGGCTGATGAGCAACGTGGTCATCCTGGTCGAGGACGACCCGCCCCCCGGCGAGGACCTGCTCGGCCTCTACGAGGGGCACGCGCTCACCGAACGCGGTTGGGACTACTCCGGCGTCCTGCCGGACCGCATCCTCATCTACCGCCGCCCGATCCTGCGCATCTGCGACACCGAGGACGACGTCGTGGACGAGGTCGCGGTGACCGTGGTGCACGAGATCGCCCACCACTTCGGCATCGACGACGAGCGGCTGCACACCCTCGGTTGGGCCTGACCGGCTCCACGCCGCGCCCCGCTCGGCCGATCCCCCGCCTTGCGCGGTTCCCCTAACCTGCGGGCAGGCACACCCCGATGCAGGAGGAAGAACCCCATGCGCAGCGCGCTGTTCTCCGCGGAGAACCTTGAGAAGGAGTCCCAGCAGCCGGGCATGCGGCTGCAGAACTCCAAGATGCTGAAGGTCGAGCTGAACGGCGAGGCGATGGCCCGCGTCGGGTCCATGGTCGCGTACCAGGGCCAGGTGCAGTTCCAGGCGCTCGGCTCCGGCGGCATCGGCAAGTTCATCAAGCAGCGGCTCACCGGTGAGGGCGTCCCGCTGATGAAGCTCAGCGGCCGGGGCGACGTGTTCCTCGCCGACCTCTCCAAGGACGTGCACATCATCGACCTGGAGCCCGGCGATGCGCTGTCCATCAACGGGTCCAGCGTGCTCGCCTTCGACTCCACGCTGAACTACGACATCAAGATGGTCAGCGGCATGGGCTTTGCGGCCTCCGGCCTGTTCAACTGCGTCTTCAGCGGCCACGGCCGGATCGCGATCACCACCAAGGGCACCCCGGTGGTGCTCAACGTGGACGCCCCGACCTACGTCGACCCGCAGGCCGCGGTCTGCTGGTCGGCCAACCTGCAGACCGGCTACCACCGGGCCGAGCAGCTCGGCCTGGGCACGCTGCTCGGCCGCAGCACCGGGGAGGCGTTCACCATGAGCTTCGCCGGCCAGGGTTTCGTCGTGGTCCAGCCGTCGGAGGAGGCGCCGGTGCAGGGCAGCGGGGCTCAGCAGCAGCAGGGTGGCCTGCTCGGCGGCCTGCTGCAGTGACCGTCGGGTGCGCGGTGCACCCGGGCGGGCGCCCCGCGCACTGTCAGCTCAGCTCGCCGGCGCGCAGCCGGGCCAGCCAGGCCGCCGCGTCGGCGTAGTCGGCGTCGGAGAGGCCGGCCGGTGCGGGGACCGGCCGGTCGCTCGCCGCCGGGCTCCAGCGGTGCCGGGGGTACGACCCGAGGAAGCGCACGTCCGCGCAGACCCGGCGTAGCCCCTGCAACGCCTCGCCGAGGCGTACGTCGGCGACGTGGCCGGTGCAGTCGAGGAAGAAGAAGTATCGGCCGAGCGCCTCCCCGGTCGGGCGGGACTCGATCCGGGTCAGGTTCACCCCGCGGACGGCCAGCTCCGTCAGCACGGACAGCAGCGCGCCCACCCGGTCGTGGGCGATGTAGACCGCCAGCGAGGTCACGTCGTCCCCGGTGGGCGGCGGGGGCGGGCCCGGGCGGGAGACCAGCGCGAACCGGGTCACCGCGTCCGGGTGGTCGGCGATCTTGTCGGCGAGCACGTCCAGCCGGTGCCGGGTCGCCCCGATCGGGGCGCAGATGGCGGCGCCGTACTCGCCGGTCGCGGCGCCCGCCGCGGCGGCGCCGTTGGAGAGCACGTCGACCACCGTCGCGTCGGGCAGGTGGTCGCGGAGCCAGTTGCGGCACTGGGTGGACGCCTGCGGGTGCGCCGCCAGGCTGCGGACGTCGGCGAGCGTGGTGCCCGGGCGGGCGGCGAGCACGAACTCCACCGGCAGGATCACCTCCCGGGTGATCACCAGTGGCTCCCCCTCGGCCAACTCGTCCAGGGTCACCCCGACCGCGCCGCCGATGGAGTTCTCCAGCGGCACCAGGGCGGCGTCCGCCTCGCCGGCCCGGACGGCGTCCAGCGCCTCGCCGACGCTGCGGGCCGGCGTGCGGCTGCCCCGTTCGGCGGCCGGCACCGTACGCAGTGCCTGCTCGGCGAAGGTGCCCTCGGGACCCAGGTAGACGAAGCGGGTCGGCGGTGTTCCCGGCATGACGACCAGCCTACGCACCCGGGGTGCCGTCGCAGGCCAGGGTCCGGATGCCGGGCGGGCCGGCGGCGCGTACCTCGACGGAGCAGACGTCCGTCCCGGCGGTGACCAGTTCCAGGGCGCTGGGCTTGCCCCGGGTGACCACCTGGAGCTCCTCGTGTCCGCTGACCGCCAGCACGGTGTACTGCCAGCCCCCGGCGCAGAGCGGTCCGGACCGGACGGTGACCCGTACGTCCCGGGGCAGCACGCCGCCCCGGCCGCGCAGCAGGGACACCACGCGGTCACCGGTCGGGCCGGCTGGGCAGGCCGTGGCGACCAGGTCGGAGGGGCTGGGGACGGGTACGGGAGCGGTGGGGGCGGTCGGCGGGGTGCTCGGCGTGGGGGTGGGTGTGACGGTGGGGGCGGCCGAGGCCGGGACGACCGGGGTGGCCGTCTGGCGCAACTCGGGCGGGGCGCCGCAGCCGGCAAGGGCCAGCAGGGCGACCAGCGCCACCGGGAGGTGCCGGTGGCGGGGGGTGGTGGGCTGGGCTGGGCTGGGTGACACGGTCCGATCCTCGGCATCGACGTACGCCGTTACGGCTGACTGGCCGAGCCCATCGTAGGAGGATCGCCCGATCGGGTGAAGGTCATGTGTGGATTTGTTGCCCGGCCCGCTCGTCGTCGCAGGTCAGACGCGGGAGAAGAAGGTGAGCGACCCGGCGACCTCGCCGTCGGTGAACACCGGGGTGGCGATGGCGTCGACGGTGGTGCCGGCGTCGTCGTCCGGCCCCTGGACCCGCAGCAACCCTCGGGCGAGCCGGCCGGAGTTCAGGGCGAGCAGCGGCGGGATCTTGTCGGATTCCTGTTCGGTCAGCTCGCTGGGCTGGGCGGTGAAGTCGACCAGGCGCAGCCCGCCCTCCAGCAGCGGCCGCCCGATCACGTCCTCCGGCGCCCCCAGGCAGAGCAGTTCGCAGCCGGACGCGGAGATCGCCACCACGGTGGTGTCGTCGTCGATCAGCAGGCAGGGCTCGGCGGCCCGGGAGACCGCCCCCGACCACTGCCCGAAGTTGTCGGACTCCTGCTCGGACGGGGTCCCCGACGGTGGGGAAAACACTTCCGAGAGCGAGAGTTCGACGTGGGCCACCGCGCCTCCTAGGTACACCGACGGTCTGTCCACGCTAGCCGGTCGTCACGGCGACCGCCCGACCGCGCTCGGTCCACCGGTCGCCGGTGCTGCCCGGGAACCCGGGACGTCGGCGGGATCGGGGACGGATGTCGGTGCGACGGGTGCCCGGTGTCGGGCGGCCGGCGACGGCGCGGCTGACGGAAACCGCGGGGGGCGGATCCGCGGACCGCGTGGCGTCGCCGGAGACGTTACCGCCGGGCGGCCCGCTTGTCAGCGGCCGTTCGGCCGTCCTCGTACCACCGGTAGTCGGCCGTTGGACGGTACGTGCCGTTGAGCCAGGTGGAGGGGGCCTGGGCGACCTGGGACAGCTTCTCGGCGGTGGCCGGGCTGATCCGGTTGCCCCCGGCGACGAGCAGGCGGTCCAGCTCCCGGTGGGTGGCCATCAGGCAGTCCTTGGGCAGGCCGTAGACGCTGATCACCCCGGAGCCGACGAAGGTCAGCACCGGGGAGACCGGGATCGGCAGCCCCACCGCGTCGGAGAGTGCCTTGCTCGCCCGCTTGGCGTCCCGGCGGGCCTCGGCCACATAGGGCGGACGCTTGCCGTTGATCTGCACCACGTCGCCGGCGACGAGCACCCGGGCGCGGCCGTGGTCGGCGATGGTGACCGCGAAGAGACCGCTCGGTCCGATGGCGAGGAAACCGGCCCGCTCGTCCTGACCGCGGTCGAGGAGGACGTCCGCAGCGTCCGTACGGGGCCACTCGATGACGTGCCAGGCGGGCCCGAGGTGGTCGAGCTGGCCGAGGGCGCGGGCCCCGGCCGCCTCCAGTCGACGGGCGCCCCGCTCGGCCCGGCGACGACGCGCCCACTCGAGGGGCGTCGGTCGGGCCGGTTCGAGCACCGAGGTGGACTCCACCCGGGGGTGGGGCATGGCGACGGTCGGCAGCGCCCGGGTGGGTACGGCTCGACGAGCGGGAAAGACAGTCATCGCGACCTCCGGCAAAAGGTCTCTCGAAGTTATGTCTCCACTACCCTACGTTGCCTACCCCGGGGCTCGGCAAGTTGGAGCGTCGGAATGAGTGCGGATGAATGCCATATTCATTCACACTTCTTTTCCCGGATGGTGCGGAAGCCTGTCCTACGCTGCGATGGTGACCCACTACGTGGACAGCGAGGTCGGTCGGCTCGGCACCGTGCTGCTGCACCGCCCCGGGCCGGAACTCGCCCGCCTCACCCCACGCAACAACGACTCGTTGCTCTTTGACGCTATCCCATGGGTGGGAAGGGCGCAGGAGGAGCATGACGCCTTCGCCGCCGCGCTGCGCGACCGCGGCGTGGAGGTGCTCTACCTCGCCACCCTGCTGGCCGAGACGCTGGCCGTGCCGGACGCCCGGGCCGAGCTGACCGAGCTGGTGCTCCGCTCGCCCCGGCTGGGCGACACGTTGCGCCGTCGGATCGCCGACCATCTCGCCTACCTCGACCCGGCCGCCCTCGCCGACGTCTTCATCGCCGGGCTCGCCCACGAGGAGCTGCGGATCGGCCGGGACCGGCCGGGCGGTCTGGTCTGGACCCTGATGGACCGGCACGACTTCGTCATCGACCCGCTGCCGAATTTGCTCTTCACCCGGGACTCGTCGGTGTGGATCGGGGACCGGGTCGGGGTGACCAGCCTGGCCATGACGGCCCGGCGGCGGGAGACCAGCCTCACCGACGCCATCTACCGGCACCACCCGCGCTTCGCCGGCACCGAGTTCGTCTATCACCCCGAGCTGGAGCACCTGGAGGGCGGCGACGTGCTGCTGCTCGCGCCGGGCGTGCTCGCCGTCGGCGTGGGCGAGCGGACCACCCCGGCCGGCGCGGAACGGCTCGCCCGGCAGGTGTTCGCCGCCGGCCTGGCCCACACCATCCTGGTCGTGCCGATCGCCCAGGAGCGGGCCACCATGCACCTGGACACCGTCTGCACGATGGTCGACGTGGACGCCGTCTTGATGTATCCGAACATCGCCAGCACGCTGTCGGCGTACACGGTCATCGCCGGGGCGGACGGCGACGAGCCCCGGGTGGACGGGCCGGCGCCGTTCCTGCGCGCCGCCGCCGACGCGATGGACCTGGACCAGCTCCGGGTGATCGACACCGGCCTCGACCCGGTCACCGCCGAGCGGGAGCAGTGGGACGACGGCAACAACACCCTCGCCCTGGCGCCCCGGCTCTGCGTGGGCTACGAGCGCAACGTGGAGACCAACGCCCAGCTGGAACGGGCCGGCATCGAGGTGATCGCGATCGCCGGCTCGGAGCTGGGCTCCGGCCGGGGCGGACCGCGCTGCATGTCCTGCCCGCTGGTCCGCGAACCGCTGCGCCGCTGACGACGGCGGGAGACCGGGTCAGCGCAGGGTGAGCTGGCGGCCGAGGAGGCCCTGCCGGGCCCGCCGGCCGGCCGCGTCCAGCGGCTCCTTCTCCTCCAGCGCCTCGGCGTACCGCTTGGCGAACTCGGTCGTCGGCTCCTCCCAGTCGGCGGCCGGGACATCCTCGGGCAGGTCCCAGACCGGCACCAGGCGGCCGTGCGCCCGGAACATGCCGGCGAAGCGGGTCTGCTCGCCGAGGGTCAGCGTGCCGGCCACGGCGAGCCGGGACAGCGCGTCCAGCGCCACGTCCTCGTCGTCCGGGAGCACCCAGCGCACGTGCGCCTTCTCCGGCACCTGGCACCAGTACGCGGCCCGGGCCGCCGCCAGCTTGACGGTCGGGTAGATCGCCGCGTTGGCCCGTTCCAGGGACGCCTGCACGGTCGGGTCGTCGGCGGCGCCCGGGTCCAGCCAGAACTCGAAGCCGTCGTGCATGGTGATCTCCAGCGGGCCGTCCACCAGGACGTCCTGCAGGCGCGGGCCCGGCCCGGGCAGCGGCGGCACACTCACCTGGCCGCCCGGCTCGGTACGCAGGGCGCAGAGCAGCGCGTCGGCCAGGTCCCGGGAGACGTCGCCGGACTGCTGGTGCCGCTGGAGGCCGATGAAGACCCGCCCGTCCGGCTTGGTCATCGCCGGGGCGGCCATCGGCAGCACGGTGGCCAGGGTGACCGGACGGTCGCCGTACTCCTCGACCAGCTCGGGGGTCAGCCGCAGCGGCGCGGAGGCGGCCGGGACCAGCTCGCGCAGGGCGATCCACTCCGGCTCGTCGACCAGACCCTCGAACGGTCGGGGCACGAAGACGTCGCGCACCTTCTCCCGCTTCGGGGTGGCTTCGGCGGCCCGCTGGCTCTTTCGACGCTTGCTCACGGCGAGTCAGCCTAGATGCCGGGCCGGACCCGGGTGGGCAGGACCCGCCCCCGGACGCCGGTCAACCCGCCACGACCAGGTCCGGCCGGGGCGCGGCGGTCGGGTCGAACTCGGCCCAGACGCTCTGCCCGAGGCCGTCCCGCTCGACGCCCCAGCGGCTGGCCAGCCCGGAGACGATGTGCAGGCCGCGCCCGTCGATCGAGTCGGGGGTCGACGGCCGAATCAGCGGACCCGAGGCCGACCCGCCGTCGGTGACCCGGAGCTGGACGGTCTGCCCGTCGTCGGAGGAGCGCAGCCGCCAGGCCACCCGGACCACGCCGCCGGGCAGCGGGTCCGCGTGGCGTACCGCGTTGCCGACCAGTTCGGCGAGGACCGCGACCAGGTCGGCCAGCAGGACCGGGGGTACGACGTCGGCCAGCTCGTCGGCGAGCCGGTGCCGGGCGAGGCGCGCGCCGGTCGCGTGGTGGGGCACCACCACACACCACGATCGTTCGGCCGAACCCGTCGCCACCGTCGTTCCTTCCACCCCGTGGGTGTGCCCAGGTCATCCCCGCGGCAGCCGCACCTCTGCGACCGTACCCCCACCGGCTCTCGGTCGGAGGGATACCCATCCATTCTGCTGTTCAACGATCTGGCGCACGAGATAGAGACCCAGCCCCGCCCCGGGGTAGCGCCGGCGGTCGCCGGACTCGCCCTGCCAGAACCGGTCGAACGCCCGTTCCACGTGCTCGGGGCGGATGCCGATGCCGCGATCGGCGACCCGGAACGAGACGGTCCGCTCGTTCGCCTCGGCGGTGACCTCGATCGGGGTGTCCGGCAGTGAGTACTTCCCCGCGTTGGTACTCAGCTCGGTGAGCACGGTGGCGAGGCTGTGCCGGTCGCCGAGCGCCTTGGGCAGGTCGTCGGGGAGGCCGAGGACGATCCGGTGCCGGACGTCGGCCGGCAGGTCGGTCACCGCGGTCCGCAGCGCGTCGCCGAGGTCGAACGGGGCGGCCGGCTCGCCGCCGGGCCGGTGCTCGGTGGCCGCGGTGAGCAGCCGGTCGACCAGCCGGGCGAGCTCGTTGGCGCGCTGACCGATGATCATGGCGGCCTGCCGCCGGTCGTCGTCGTTGAGCGACTCCCAGTGATCGGTGAGGGTGTCCGCGTACCCCTTGATCACGGTGACCGGGGTGCGCAGCTCGTGGCTGGTGACCGCGACGAACAGGTCCCGGTCGTGGTCACGGCGCTGCTGGTCGGTGATGTCCCGGAAGGTGACCACCCGCAGCGCGCCGGGGCCGGGCAGTTCGCCGGCGGTGATCCGCAGCCAGCGACCGTCCCGCAGCCGGTGGTCGAGCACCTGGCCGGACGGGGGCAGCGGGAACGGCAGCGGGCGGTTCAGCGCCTCGCCCGCCGGCCGGCCGGTCACCTCGGCGGCGGCCGGGTTCCAGAGCCGGACGTGGTGCTCCCGGTCCACCACCGCCAGGCCGTCGGCGAGCGCCGCCACCACCGGGCCGTCCCCGTGCACCGGCAGACCGGTCTGGTCGCCGTACATGTGGCCGATGCAGGCGGCGACGTACCCGATGACGGCCCGCTGGGACGCGTCGAGCGGTTCGCCCTCCGGATAGAGGGCGTGCAGGCTGCCCACGGTCAGGCCGCCGATCTCGGCGCGGGCGACGATCATCCGGCACAGTCCCCGCGCGGCCACCTCGACGGCGAGAGCGCCCGGGATGGCGTCCACCCGTACCTCGCGGACCGGGGGCCCGGAGAGCAGGCAGACGGTGGCCGGGTTGGTGGCCGGCAGGGGTCGGCCGACGACGAACTCGGCGCTGCCGGTCGCCGCGATCACCCGGCCACCGGTCGGGGCGAACTCCACCCAGACCAGGCCGGCGGCGCCGACGGCGGGCTCCACCACCCGGAGCAGCCGGGTCAGCACGGAGAGGCCGGACTCCCCGGCGTTGATCGAGGCGATCACGTCGGTGTGGCCGGCGATGAGGGCGCTGAAGTCGGTTCGCTCCGGCATGTCCCGAGTGTGCCGCGCCGACCGGTCCGGGGACACCCCCGGCCGGACGGGCGGGGCCGGCCGCCGGGTCGATCGGTCGGGCTCATCGGCCCAGCCGGGCCAGGGTCCGGGCGGGCCGGTCGGTGATCACGCCGTCCACCTCGGCGGCCAGCACCAGTTCCAGGTCCTCCGGCTCGTTCACCGTCCAGACGTAGACCTGGTTGCCGGCGGCCCGCAGCGCGGGCACGAGCTGCGGCCGGGCCCGGACCAGGCCGACCCCCGGCCCGGCGATCCGGGTGCCGAACGGCAGCCGGCCCAGTCGCAGCCAGCGCGGCAGCACCTCCAGCAGCAGCACCGTGGGCAGGCCGGGCGCGAGCTCGCGGATCCGGCGTAGGGCGAGCGGGGAGAAGGACATCACGGTCACCCGGACCCGGTCGTCCGGCCGCGGCTCGGCCAGCCCGTACCGGCGCAGCAGGGCGACCAGGCGGCGTTCCACGTCCCGGCCGTACCGGGCGGGGTGCTTGGTCTCGATCAGCAGCCGGACCGGGCGGCCGGCGGCCAGCACGGCGTCGAGCAGCCGTTCCAGGGTGAGCAGTCGGGTGTGCGAGTCGTCGAGCGGTTCGTCCCCGTCGGCGGACATCCCGCCCGGGTGCCAGGAGCCGAAGTCGAGTGCCTCCAGCTCGGCGAGGGTACGCGCGCTGACCAGCCCGTGACCGTTGCTGGTCCGGTCCAGCCGGCGGTCGTGCACGCAGACCAGGTGCCCGTCCCGGGTGAGCCGGACGTCGCACTCCAGCCCGTCGGCGCCTTCATCGAGAGCGCGCAGGTACGCGGCGAGGGTGTGCTCCGGCAGGTCGTACGAGGAGCCACGGTGCGCGAAGACCAGGGGGGTGGTCATGCCGCCGATCCGCCTCAGGCGACCCGGCCCGGCTGCCCGTCGTCGGTGACCACGGGCCGACCGGCTGCGGCCCAGTCGCCCATGCCGCCCTCGACGTTGCGTACCTGGTCCCAGCCGTTGCGCATGAGGTAAGCGACGACCTGCGCGGAGCGCCCGCCGGAGCGGCAGATCACGGCGACCTCGCGGTCGTCGGGCACCTCGGCGATCCGGGCCGGCAGCTCGGTCATCGGCAGGTGGTGGGCGGCCGGCGCGTGGCCGGCGGCCCACTCGTCGTCCTCCCGGACGTCGAGCAGGTAGACGTCGTCGGGCACGGCCGACGCGGGCACGCTGGGAACCTGGGGTCCGAACACGGCTACCAAGCCTAGCGATGCCCCGCCGGTCACAGTCGGTTGACCCAGCGGGGATTGGCGGCGACCCAGGCCGGCATCCGACCGCCCCGGACCGCGTCGAAGACCCCAGCGCCGCCGTTGTCCAGCACCACGTACGAGACCTCGTCGATGGTCTGCGGGTACGAGGGGACCTGTACCCCCCGGAGGGCGTCCGCGGGCAGCGACCGGAGCGCGAAGAGCAGGTCCTCCAGGGGTACGCCGTTGGTGTCCACGGTCAGCGCGCCGCCGACGGCCCGCAGCACCCGGTCCAGCTTGACCGGGTCGGTGCGCAGGTGCGCCTCGCCGGCCTTGTCGAGCACCGCGCGGAGCATCTGCTGCTGGTGCCGCTGCCGGTCGTAGTCCCCGTCGGGCAGGCCGTAGCGCTGGCGGACGTAGTCCAGCGTCCGGGCGCCGTCCATCTGCTGGCAGCCGGGGGTGAACAGGGTCTTGGTGTGGATGGACCGCACCTGGGTGTCGACGCACATCCGGATCCCGCCGAGCAGGTCGATGACCTGCTTGAACCCGGAAAAGTCGACCAGTGCGGCGCCGTCGAAGCGGATCCCGGTGAGCCGGGTGAGCGTGGCGGAGAGCAGCCGGGCGCCGGCCTCACCACCGCCGCCGTGCTCGTACGCCGCGTTGATCTTGTCCTGGCCGCCGCTGTAGCCGGGCGCCGCCGGGATGGCGACGAGCAGATCGCGCGGGATCGAGATCAGGTACGCCTGCCGCATGCCGGCCGGCACGTGCACGATCAGGATGGTGTCCGAGCGCTGGTCCTCGGGGTTGGCGCCGGGCCGGTGATCGGAGCCGATGAGCAGGTAGTTGAGCGGTTGCGACAGCTCGGTACGCCGCTCCCGCGCCGCGTCGGCGAGCAGTTGCTGCTTGGTCACCGAGCGGTCGTACCGGTTGGTGAGCCAGTGCAGCCCGGCGATGCCGAGCGTGGCGAGCAGGACCAGGGCGAGTCCGGCGCCGATCAGGAACCGAATCCAGCGGGCGGGTCGGCCCCGCCCGCGTCCGGTCCGTGCCGCCCTGGACGTGACACCCCTCCCCGCAGCCGTACGTGAGACCCGCTCACGTCAGCCTACGGGGAGGGGAGACCGGCGGTGGCCGCTTCGCCGCAGCTACCGCCGGGTCCGGGTCATTTCCGGGTGGAGAGGACGCCCGGGTTCGCCACCACGAAGTCGGCCAACTTGTCGTTCTTGACCGCCTGGAACATCTCTCTGCTCGTCTCGTTGAGCATCTCCCGGCCGCTGGCCGCAGTGGAGAAGTTGCCGCCGTTGGTGCGCAGGGTGACCAGGTCGTTCCCGGTCACGCCCTTGAGGGTGAAGATGAAATCCGCGATCGGCGCGCCGCCGGTGTCAAGGATGAAGGCCTTGCCGGCCGCCTTGATCAGCTGGTTCAGCTTGAGCGGGTTGGTCAGCATGCCCTTGTCGGTGGCCTTCTTCGCCATCGCCTTGATCAGCTGCTGCTGGTTCTGCTGTCGGTCGTAGTCGCCTCGGGGCAGGCCATAGCGCTGGCGGGCGTAGTCGAGGGCCTCCCAGCCCTCCATCTCCCGGCAGCCCTTCTTGTGCACCACCGGGCTCATCGGCTTGCCGGTCTTGCGGGCGTCCGCGTTCCACATTGGCTTGCCGTCGACCATCGACATGTGGTGCGACTTGACCTCGTGGCTCACGCAGATCCGGACGGTGCCGAGGGCGTCGATCACGTTCTTGAAGCCACCGAAGTTGATGATCGCGGCGCCGTCGAAGCTGATCCCGGTCATGTTCTTGATGGTCTTGGCCATCAGCCGGGCGCCACCTTCCCAGCCGCCGCCCTTCTGCGCACCGAAGTAGAAGGCCGCGTTGATCTTGTCGACGCCGCCCCCGTAGCCGGACTTCGGGTCCGCCGGGATCTGCGCCTCGGTGTCCCGGGGAATCGAGATCAGGTACGCCTGGTCGTGGCTGGCCGGGATGTGCAGGATGATGATCGTGTCGGAGCGGACGTTGTCCGCCGCCCAGCGCTCCCGGGCGTCGACGCCGAGCAGCAGCATGTCGATCGGGCCGTCGAGGCTGTTGCCGCCCTCGGCGTCGGACTTGCCCGCGTCACCGAGCAGGTTGCGCTGGGCGATCCCGCTGGTGGCCTGACCGATCAACGCCTTGCTGCCGACGATCGCGATGCCGCTGGTCATCATCAGCACCGCGCCGAAGATCAACGTGAGCCGGGCCCAGAGCGGATCCTTCCGCTTTGTCCGCTTCTTGGCTCCGCCGGGGTGGCGGCCGCCGGATCCGGGCTGGGTCGGAATGACCGGCGGCACCCGCCCGGGTGCTCCGGGATCCAGCGACTGGGGGCGATGGCTGGTATGAACCGGCATGCGTGCTCCAGCTCGATGATCGGGGGGCGGGACCACTGTACGTATCCGTTCCCGCCTTGGCGACCTCATCTGCTGGCCATTCCCGGTTTACCCGGCGCTCGTCCAGGTCTTCTGCCCAAACGGCTGAGAAAAGCAACCGGTCGGCGGTTGGCTCGTCGCGGGACGAGCCTTGACCACCGACCGGTTGTTGCGGTCGTGCCGGAAGGCTGCTCAGCCGCCGTCGCCCGTACCGTCCGCCGGCGGGTTGGCCTTCACCCAGTCACCCATCGTGTCCGAGGCGATGGCCTTGTACATCGCCAGCGCCTTCTCCCGGTCGGAGACCACCACCGACTGCCCGCCGACGTCCTGACCGCCCAGGTTGGGGCTGGTCAGGAAGGTCAGGTTCTCGCCGCGCAGGTTCCGGAACTCCAGCGCCATGTCGGTCACCGAGAAGTCCTTGTCCACCGTGACCGCCGCGGTGACCGCCTTGAGGAAATTGTTCAGCTTCTTCGGGTTGCTCAGCGTGCCGGTGCTCGCCGCCTTGTCCATCAGCGCCTTGAGGAACTCCTGCTGGTGGCGCATCCGGGCGAAGTCGCCGTCCGGGAACTGCTTGCGCTGCCGGACCCAGTCCAGCGCCTCGGCGCCGTTCATGTGGTTCACGCCCTTGGTGAACGTCCGGTACGGCTTGTGGATCGAGGTGATGGTCCGGTCCACCTTCAGGTCCACCCCGCCCAGGGCGTCGGTGACCTCCTTGAAGCCGGCGAAGTCGATGGCCATCACGTGGTCGATCCGGACGTCGGTGAAGCACTCCACGGTCTTCACCGCGAGCGGCAGGCCACCGAAGGCGAAGGCTGCGTTGATCTTGTTGCGCTGGCCGGAGTCGCAGGACGCGCCGGCGTTCTCCGGGATCGGCACGTACAGGTCACGCGGGATGGAGACCAGGTAGGCCGCCTTGTGGTCGGCCGGGACGTGCATGAGGATGATCGTGTCCGACCGCCACTTGCCGGAGGACTCGACCGGGGCGTCCGGGTCCCGGGAGTCGCTGCCCACCATGAGGATGTTCAGCGCGCCGTCGACCGTCTTGGCCGGCCGCCCCCCGGTGATCTCCGAGAAGGGGTCGGTCCGGGCCAGGTCGTTGTTGAGGCTGCGGGCGTAGAGCCACGCGCCCGCGCCACCGAGCAGCGCGAGCACCAGCACCGCGACGCCCGCCACCAGGCCGATCCGTCCCCAACGCGGGCGGGGACCACGCCGCCCCGGGCCGCCGGAGCCGCCGGACCCGCCGGGGCCGGACGGTCCACCCGGGCCGCCGGGTCCACCGGGGCGCGGCTTCGCCTCCTCGTACGCGGGGTACCAGCGGGCGTCGGTCGCACGGGCCCGCCCGGCGGAGCCCCGGTCGGGGCCGGGAACCGAAGCGCGGCCCGCGCTCCGACTCAGGTAGGGGAGCGGGGCGCCGGGAGACATGCTCGCTGACATGTAACCGAGGGTAAGTCGGTCGCACCAGTACCGCCGTCAGGCGGAACCGGGTGTCAGCCTCCTCCCAGCCCGGGTCAGTACCCTAGCCGCCCGCGGAAGTACTCGATCGTGCGTCGAAGGCCGTCTTCGGGCGTCACGCTCGGCTCGTATCCCAGCAGCTCACGAGCGAGGGTGAGATCCGGGCGGCGCTTCTCCGGGTCGTCGGCGGCGCGGGTGATGTAGCTCACCTCGGAGGCGCTTCCGGTGAGTGACACGATCGTCTCGGCCAGTTGCCGCATCGACATCTCGTGCTCGGTCCCGCAGTTGATCGGCCCGGTCTCGGTCGAGTCGAGCAGCAGCAGGATGCCCCGGACCAAGTCGTCGACGTAGCAGATCGAACGGGTCTGGTTGCCGGTGCCGTGCACCGTGATCGGCTCACCGCGCAGCGCCTGGGAGATGAAGGTCGGGATGGCCCGCCCGTCGTCCGGCCGCATCCGCGGCCCGTACGTGTTGAAGATCCGCACGATCGCCGTGTCGGTGCCCCGGCTCCGGTGGTACGCCATGGTGGCCGCCTCGGAGAAGCGCTTGGCCTCGTCGTAGACGCTCCGGATGCCGATCGGGTTGACGTTGCCCCAGTAGGTCTCGCGCTGCGGGTGCTCCTTCGGGTCCCCGTACGCCTCGGAGGTGGAGGCCATCAGGAAGCGGGCGCCGTCGGCGGTGGCCCGCTCCAGCAGGTGCAGGGTGGCGACCGAGCCGACCCGCAGGATCTCCACCGGCAGCTTCTCGAAGTCGGTGGGACTGGCCGGGGAGGCCATGTGCAGGATCGCGTCGAACCGCTCGGCGAGGGCCGGGTGGCCGGTCGGCAGGCCCTCGGAGATGTCCGCCTCGACCAGCGTGAAGGTCGGCGTGTCCAGCAGGTGGGCCACGTTGTCCTTGGAGCCGGTGACGAAGTTGTCCAGCACCACCACCGTGCAGCCACGCTCGATGAGCCGGTCGACCAGGTGGGACGGCACGAAGCCGGCGCCCCCGGTGACGAGGATCCGGTGTCCGGTGCCGAAACGGGTAGCGACCTTCATGCCGGCCAGCCTACTCAAGGCGACGGGTCGGAGCCGTCGTCGGCTCCGACCCGCCGCTTCGTGCGGTACGTCAGTGCGCGCCCGCGCCGGTGAGCGAGCGCACCTCCAGTTCCGCGTACTTCTCCTCGTCGTGCTCCTTGGAGACCAGGGTGCCGATCCAGCCGCAGAGGAAGCCGAACGGGATGGAGATGATGCCCGGGTTGGACAGCGGGAACCAGTGCCAGTCGTGCTCCGGGAACATGGCCGTCGGCGCCCCGGAGACCACCGGGGAGAAGAAGACCAGCACCACGGCCGCGAGCAGACCGCCGTAGATCGCCCAGACCGCGCCGGAGGTGTTGAACCGCTTCCAGAACAGGCTGTAGAGGATCGCCGGCAGGTTGCCCGAGGCGGCGACCGCGAAGGCCAACGCCACCAGGAAGGCCACGTTCAGGCTCTGCGCGAAGATCGACAGCACGATCGAGATCGCGCCGATGACCAGGGCGGAGACCCGGGCCACCGTCACCTCCTGCCGCTCGGAGGCCTGCCCGTTCTTGATCACGTTGGCGTAGAAGTCGTGCGCCAGGCTGGACGAGGAGGCCAGGGTCAGGCCGGCGACCACCGCCAGGATGGTGGCGAAGGCGACCGCCGCGATGATCGCCAGCAGGGTCGCGCCGCCCAGGCTGCCGCCGAAGAAGTCCCGGCCCAGCGCCTCGGCGAGCTGCGGCGCGGCGGTGTTGCCGGCCTTGTCCTGCGCGGTGATCGCCTTGCCGCCGACCAGGGCCGCCGCGCCGAAGCCGAGGGCCAGGGTGAGCAGGTAGAAGGTGCCGATGATGCCGATCGCCCAGAGCACGCTCTTCCGCGCCGCCTTGGCGGTCGGCACGGTGTAGAAGCGGATCAGGATGTGCGGCAGGCCGGCGGTGCCGAGCACCAGCGCGATGCCCAGCGACAGCAGGTCCATCTTGCTGTAGAAGGTCTTCAACGCGTCGCCGGGCGTCTCGACGCCGTACCGCAGGCCGGGTTCGAGGAAGTTGGCTCCCTTGCCGGAGGCGGACGCGGCGTCGCCGAGCAGCGAGGACAGGTTGAACTTGTACTTCGCCAGGACCAGCAGCGTCATCACGATCGCGCCGGTCATCAGCAGGAACGCCTTGACGATCTGGACGTACGTGGTGCCCTTCATGCCGCCCACGGTGACGTAGATGATCATCAGGGCGCCGACCATGATGATGGTGGCCACCTTCGCGGTGTCCGCGTCCATGCCCAGGAAGGTGGTGCCCGGCTTGATGCCGAGCAGCAGGGCGACCAGCGCGCCCGCGCCGACCATCTGGGCCAGCAGGTAGAAGATCGAGACGGTGATGGTGGAGACCGCCGCCGCTGTCCGGACCGGGCGCTGGCGCATCCGGAACGCCAGCACGTCGGCCATCGTGTACCGGCCGGAGTTGCGCAGCAGTTCGGCGACGAGCAGCAGCGCCACCAGCCAGGCGACCAGGAAGCCGATCGAGTAGAGGAAGCCGTCGTAGCCGTACAGCGCGATGATGCCGGCGATGCCGAGGAAGGACGCGGCCGACATGTAGTCGCCGCCGATCGCCATGCCGTTCTGGAAGCCGGAGAAGGAGCGGCCGCCGGCGTAGAAGTCGGTGGCGGTCTTGGTCTGCCGGCTGGCCCAGACCGTGATGGCCAGGGTGACCGCGACGAAGATCAGGAACAGCGTGATGGTCAGGTTGCGGGCGGTGGTGCCGCTCGCCTCAGCCGCGAGGACCGTGTTCATGGGTCACCTCCCCGATCTCGGCGCGGATCCGGTCGGCGACCGGGTCGATCCTGCGGTCGGCGAACCGGGCGTAGAGCCAGGCGATGACGAACGTGGAGACGAACTGGAGCAGGCCGAAGACGAGGGCGACGTTGACGTTGCCGAAGAGCTTCGTGCCCATGAAGCCCCGCGCGTACGCGGAGAGGATGACGTAGAGCGCGTACCACAGGAAGAACGCGACGGTCATCGGGAAGATGAAGCCGCGCAGCGTGCGCCGCAACCCGGCGAACTCGTCCGACCGTTGTACGGCCAGGTAACGCTCCGCTGCGGACTCGGCCGGCGCGGACGCTGGTGTGTCCGTGGACATCTGTGGATCACCACCTTCGCAGACGTGGGGATTTTCGCGCACGGTAGAGAGCGCGCTCCCAGCCCGGAAAGGTGCAGATCGACCACGGCGGACGGCTGCGCCGAACGGTCGGCCCCCTGCGCCGAGTGACCCAGGTCACTCCGCTCACCGGCGGGACCGGGTCAGCTCAGCTCGCGGTAGCGACCCCGGTAGTGCAGCAGCGGGTCGGTCTCCTCGGCCAGGTCGACCGTCTCGATGGTGGCCTCGACCAGCAGACCCCAGCCGTACTCCCGGGCGGTGTCGAGCCGGCACCCGGCCCACCCGCCGGCGTCCGACGGGACCGGCCCGTACGGCGTCTCGGTCCACGGGTCGATCGCGAAGAGCCCGCCGGGGGACGGGAAGAGGCCGGCGAAGCGGTCGGCGAGCTGCCGGTGCGGCGGGCCGAGCGGCGCGACCGCGAACCGGCCGGCCTGCTCGACGGCTGCCCACAGGTCCGACTCCGGGTCGATCAACCCGAGCAGCCGGTCCGGCTCCCCCTCGGCGACCAGGGTGGACGAGACGGTCAGCCCGGCCGGACCGGGCGCGGTCCAGAGCGTCACCGGGGCGGCCAGCCGACCACGCAGCCGGCGTGTCGGCGAGCGCTGTCCGGCCGGCACCGCGAACGGGTCGGTGTGGTGGATCTCGGCCCCCGGTTCATGATTCACGTGAAACATTGTGCCGCCCCGCCCCCGCGCCCAACCCAGGAAGCGCCGGTGCAGGCCGGCCGGGTGGCCGAGCTGCTCGCCCGCCTCCGCCATCAGCCCACCCAGGTAGACCAGCAGCGCGGTCCGGTCGTGCCGGTACTCGACCAGCAGGGCGAGCCGGGCCGGCTGGCACGGCCAGTGCGCCCCGCACCCTCGGCACCGCCACAACGGCCGCATCGGCAGGTGCGCCCGCCGGCCGCTCCGGTCGGTGGTCACCATCGGCCGCCGTTCGCGCGCCAGGCCTGCGCGGGGGTCAACCAGCCGGCTCGGCCAGGTCGCGGCAGGGCGACCGTCGGCTGGGTCGCCCAGGCCGGTGCGGCGTTCGACCGGGTTGGACCTGGTGCGCCGCCCTGGGGCGGCGGCGTGACTCTCCGGTACGGCGGCGCGGCGGCCGCCGAGGGCCGGGCGCTCCTCCGGCACGAGCGCGTGGCGGCGTTCCCGCGGCGGCGGAACAGGGCGAACATCCGGTGCCTCCTCTGGTCGGAAGGGGTCGCCCCGGCCGGGGGAATGGCCGGGGCGACCCGTCGCAGGACCGGCCGCCGGGTCGTCGCCTCCACCGGCCGGGCCGCGTGTCTCCACCCTGGACGCGGGTGCGGCGACAGGGGAGGATGCCAGGGCTTACTACGGAGCGCGGTCACGTACTTACCGGAGAGGTAAGGATGAACATCGAGATGTGGATCCGGGCGCTGAAAGCCGCTCGGGCCGGCGCGGACGTCTCCCAGGAAGGGCTGGCCGGGCTGATCAAGTGGAGTCCGTCCACGGTCGCCGCGATCGAGACCGGCCGCCGGCGGCCGACCATGGAGTTCGCCGTCGCCGCCGATCAGGCCCTCGGCACCGGCGGCCTCCTCGCGGGTCTGCTCACGGAGGACGAGGGCGATCGGTCACCGTCCTGGTTCCTGCCGTGGCAGGGCTATGAAGATCAGGCAGTGCTGCTCCGCAACTTCGAGCCATGTGCGGTTCCCGGGCTTCTTCAGACCGAGGACTACGCCCGAGCCATCTTCACGGCCGGCAGGCTCTACCGGAACGACCGTGTGGAGGAGTTGCTGAACCTTCGAATGCGCCGCCAGCAGGTGCTTGACAAGGACTATCCGCCGGAATGCGTCTTCATCATCGATGAGAGTGCACTTCGCCGATCAATCGGCGGGCCGGCGGTGATGGATCGTCAGTTCGGCCGGCTCGTGGAAGCAGCCGAGTATCCGCAGGTGCGTCTGCATGTGCTGCCTCTCCATGTCGGCGCCCATGTCGCGCTCGGTGGCGGCTTTGCGATCGCCGAGCTGCCCAGCAAAGAGCATGTGCTCTGCCTAGATAACCCGGCCCGAGGCCAGATAGCCGATCATCCGGAGTGGATTAGCGTGATGCTGCGCAAGTGGGAGATTCTGCTCGGCGAGGCCCTGTCCGAGCGGGCTTCGCTCGATCTGATCAACAAGTTGAAGGTGACGCCATGAACGACTCGGTGCCAAGGTGGCGCAAGTCGACCCGGTCTGACAACGCTGGCAACTGCGTCGAGGTGGCGGGCAACCTGCCCGGGGTGGTGCTGGTCCGGGACAGCAAGGACAGGTCCGGCCCGACGCTCACCTTCTCCCCGGACGCCTGGCGCGGCTTCCTGTCCGCCGTCCCGTCCGTCCGGACGGGTGGATGACGGCCGAGGAAACCGTCTCGGGCCGGGTCTTCGCCCGGCACGCCCGGGCGTTCCTCGAACTGCTCAGCCACTACCTCGGCTGCGCCTTCGACGAGACCGACTGGGAGACCGTCGCCCTCGGCATCGCCGGCACCGACGATGGCGACTCGACCCGCTGGTACGACCACCCGCTCGGCGAGACCGTCACCGTCTGGCTCGCCGAGGCGCCTGGCAGCGACGTCGTCTCCGTACGCGTGACCGGGCTGCCGGAGCACGACCTGGCCCTCCGTGCGGAGACCCTGCTCGACGCCTACGCCCACGTGCCCTGACGCCATGAGCACCCACGAGTTGAGCTACGCCGGGCCGGTGCTTCCAAGCGGTACACCTCGTGGCGGCGCGGCGAGCATCGGCGGGAACGGGCTGTGCTGCGGCTGATTTACCGGTACGAACCCGACCTGGTGCCCCGACCGTTGCGCGCCGACCTGCCCGACGCAATCCGCCCGACGCCGCCGACGACCAGGCCCGGCGACTGTTGGCCCTGCTGCACGACGACGGGTGACCGCAGCGACGGCCGGGCCCGTCAAGGTCACGCCCGATCCGCGGAACCGTGGCCTCTCCCTGAGTCGGCGGCCACCACATCCTTGCGGCGGATGAGGCATGCGCGGCCCGGCTACCGTCCGGGCATGTCGTTCGTGTCGCCGCAGCAGCTCGCTCAGGACCGTGTCATCAGCGTCGAGGCCATCCTCGGCGGCCAGGTAGACCTGCGCGCCTACCCCCACCGACACCTCGTCCTGGTGGCCCGCCACTCCTTCCGTCGTAACGCCTTCCCCCCGCTCATGGAGGGGGTCGAGCACCTGTCGAACTACGGGTGGGAACTGGTCAACATCACCTCCGTCGGGGAGGGTCACAACCTGTACGCCGCCATGCGCCGGACGGCCTGACCGGTCGGCCCGCGAGGTGCGGATCGGACCTATCGCGGCGAGCTCCGGGGCAGCGGAACGACTTTCGCGGCTTCGACGACGGGCATCGGCCCATTGTGCCGCTGGCTACCCAGCCCGGCTGGGCGACGTACGCCCGGCAGCCCGTCCGAGGCAGGCTGCCGGGCGCGCGTGAGCCGGGTGGTTGTCAGTCGGTCACGACGAGGTCGCCCGTGAGCGTGTTGTCCTTCTCCTCGCCCTTCGGTTCCGGATAGGGCAGGTCGCCGCGCTCGTGCCAGGACACCTTGGCCGAGTACGTCCCGACCACGCCGCTGCCCACCCGCGACCGCTGAACCGAGACCGGCAGGTCGAGAGTCGCGGTGTCGTCAACCGCCAGCGCCGTCAATCGGCAGGTGTAGCTGGTGCCCATGCTGAATGCGAAGCGCGTGCAGTTCGAGGGCAACCGGGTGACCTCGAATCCCGGTGGAAGGGTGACCTTCACCTCCGGGGCCGTCGCCCGCTGAGGTCCGTGGTTCTCCACCTTGAGACGCAGCGCACCGGTCGCCCGGTCCGCGTCGGCCGGGGTGAGCCGCAGTTCGCCGCCACTGACGGCCAGGTCCGTGATCCGCGGGTTCGCCGGAAAGGCGGTAGGCCCTCCCGTCTGCTCGAAACTCGCGCCGGACCAGGAGTAACTTCGCCACTGGCGCTGGGCGAGACTGTCCGCGACGCCGTCCCCCCGGTAGTCGACCACCTGCACCTCGACGGCTCGTCCGTCGGGGCGGATCGAGCGGATGCCCGCGATGTCACCGGCCTGCCCGACCACGAGTCCGATCGTCACGATGGCTCCGGCCCGGTTCCGGTCGAAGGCCAGGACACGTGACTCGCTGATCTCCAGCCCGCTGCAGTTGAGCAGCGCGGCCGTCTCCTGGGCGCCGTCGCGATCGAGGTCGGCGTGGATGACCTGGAGAATTCTGACCTCCAGTTCCGCGTCGGCCGAGCGCCTGGCGCGTCCGTCAGCGAACCGGACCTGACCGGCCGGGCATTCGTCCCGCAGGTACGCCGGCCAGGGCGGCAGGTCGAGGGTGGCGTTCCCGAGGTTCTTCTCCGTTATCCCGCCATCGGGGGGTGGCGCGGCGGGTGGCGGTGGCACCGACGGGCTCGCGCAGAGGATGGTGAACGCCGAGTCGCAGATGGCCGGCCTTGTGGTGGCGGGCGGGGTGGGCGTGGGGGTCCCGGCCGGCGGCGCCGGAGGCCCGTGATCGAGCCAGGTGTCGGCGAGCACCGGGGTGGCGACCAGTGTCACCACCAGCACGCCGGCGGCGGCGGCGACCCGGACCGTACGGCGGCGGCGGGCGACCTCGCGCGCGGCCGCGGCCCCGGGCGGCGCCACCAGCGGCCCTCCAGACGTGTAGGCGACGAAGAGGTCGTCCAGGTTCGATGCGTTGTCGTGCTCAGACATGAGGCTCCTCCGTCCGTGCGTCGGAGAGTGCGGTGGCGAGCGCGACACGGCCCCGGTGCAGCCACGACTTCACCGTTCCGGGAGCGACCCCCTCCTGATCGGCGATCTCGGCGATGCTCAGGTCGGCCACGTGGAACAGCACGACGGCTCGCCGGTGGCTCTCGGGCAGGGTGGCCAGTGCGCGGGCCAGCGCCACGCGGTCCGGGCCGGGCCCTTCGACCACCTCGTCGCGATGGAACCTCGCGTGCGCGCGGGCGGCCCGCAGCCGGCGCCAACGGTTCCGCGTCACGTTCATGGCGACCGTACGGACCCAGGCTGCGGGCCGGTCGTACCGGGCGAGCCGGTCCCAGCGTGTCCAGGCGCGGCTGAACGCCTCCTGCACCGCGTCCTGCGCCTGGCCGAGGTCGGCCGTGTACGCGTACAGCTGGAGCATCAACGGCTGGAAGTTCGCCGCGTAGAACTCCTCGAAGGTGTCACCCACGCCCCCCGTGGCCGTGGGTGACCGCTCTGCCCGGGCCTCGCCGGGGTCGTGCTCCCGCACCATCACGCTGGCGCCTCCCCTGCTGCTCCGCCGCTCGACCACGGCTCTGCCCAGCACACCCCGAGCGGAGGGTGCAGGTTGCAGCCGATCGACTGTCGCCTTTGAGTCAGCGACGAGGGGTGACGGCGGAGAGCAGCTCCGGCTGACGTCGGTCCAGCACGTCCCCGGCCAGGTACGAGCCGAGCAGCGCCGCGCCCACCCCGTAGGCCAGGCCGACCGGCAGGGCCAGCCAGAGCCAGGCGCCGCCGAGCAGCGCTGCCGCCACCCCCACCGGTGCCGCCGCCACCACCGAGGCAACCATGGACAGCAGCGTGAGCAGGCCCTTCGCCGCCCCGGCGCCGCTGTTCATGGCGAACGGGTTGCTCGTCTCGGGCAGCGCGTACCCGCCGAGCACCGAGACGAAGGCGTTGATCGACAGCCCGACGCCGTACGCGGCGAACAGCGCGCCGGCCATCACGCCCAGCCAACCGGGCCGTCCCAGCAGGGTGGCCAGGATGATCGCGACCGCGCCCAGGATCGGCACCACGTAGAGCGAGAACGCGGTCATCCGGGCCCGCAGCTCCAGCCGCCCCGGCACGCCGGCCACCACGTTCGCCGCGTACGCGTTGCCGTCGAAACCGAACTGGTTGGCCAGGGTGACCGAGGCGACCACCCCGACGAAGATCATCGACAGGCTGAGCCGCATCGGCGAGGAGTAGGAGGCCGTCCCGTCGAACGCCTGCCCGCCGTCCTCGACGAGCCGGGAGCCGCCCAGGTTGACCATCACCGGCACGAACACGCCCACCACCGCGATGGTGATCAGGTTGGCCCGCCGCCGCGCGTCCCGCCACCAGTAGCGGCACTCCCGCGCGACCAGCGCGCCGAACCGGTCCCGCCGGGCCCAGCCGACCGCTCCCGGAAAGAGCTGGGCGACCGGCCCGCCGGCCGGGCCGCGCCGCTGCCGCGACGGGCCGGCGCTGGCCGCGCCGACCATCGCCGACTCCAGCGTCCGGGACCACCAGAACAGCAGCGCCCCGAGCGCCGCCGCGGTGATCAGCAGCTTGACCACGGCGGCCCAGGCCCGGCCCTCGGCCACCTCGACCCCGGCGGTCCACGGTGCCCCGAACGGGGTCCAGCCCACCACCCAGGCCGCCCCGGTCAACCGGTCCCAGTCGGCGCGGCGGACCGCGGCGATCACCGCGATCTGCAACGGCCCGAGCAGGGCGGCGAGCACCGCGAGCAGGACGGCGGCCAGATCGCGTACCCGGCGGGACCGGAGCATGGTGGCGAACGCGCTGGTCACCGCGCGGGCGGCGGCCACGCAGAGCAGCAGCCCGCCGACGATCCCGAGCATCGAGACCAGGGCGGCCGGCCACCCGCCGAGCGCTCCGGCGGCGACCACCAGGCCGGACACCGCGAGCAGCGTCGCCAGCACCGGCACGCTGACCAGCGCGGCCGCGAACAGGCCGACGACCAGCGTGCGGCGGCGCAGCGGGAGCAGCGCGAACCGGGCCGGGTCCAGGGTCTCGTCCACGCCGAAGAAGACCAGCGGCAGCAGCAGCCAGCCGAGCACCAGCAGCCCACCGCCGAAGGCGGCGGTCAGCAGCGCGAACCGGGGCTCGCCGGCCAGGCCGGGCGCGGCGAGGGCGAAGAAGGCGCTGGTGGCGACCCAGAGCCCGAACAGCACCCCGACCACGAAGAGCACGATCCGCCAGCCCTGGCCGCGGAAGTTGTTGCCCAGCACCCGCAGCTTGAGCCGGACGAAGTGCCGGGCCGAGACCCGCCGCGCCGGACGGTCCCGTGCGGTCACCGGGACAGCCACGACAACTCCTCACCCGTCGCGGTCCGCCCGCCGACCACCTCGACGAAGACCTCCTCCAGGGAACGGTCGCCGCGCACCTGGTCGAGCGTGCCGACCCGGGTGATCCGGCCCTGCGCCAGGATCGCCACGTGCGAGCAGAGCCGCTCAACCACCTCCATCACGTGGCTGGAGAAGACCACCGTGCCGCCGCCGACCACGTACCGGTGCAGGATGTCCCGGATCAGCGCGGCCGAGACCGGGTCGACCGCCTCGAACGGCTCGTCGAGCACCAGCAGCCGGGGGCCGTGCAGCAGCGCGCAGGCCAGGCCGATCTTCTTCTTCATGCCCGCCGAGTAGTCGACCACCAGGGTGCGGCCGGCGTCGGTGAGCGCCAGCACGTCCAGCAGCTCCGCCGCCCGCTGGTCGACCACCGCCGGGTCCATCCCGCGCAGCAGACCGTGGTACGCCAGCAGCTCCGCCCCGCTGAGCCGGTCGAAGAGCCGGACCCCGTCGGGCATCACGCCGAGCAGGCTCTTGGCCCGGACCGGGTCGGTCCACACGTCGTACCCGAGCACCCGCGCGTGGCCGGCGTCGGGCCGCAGCAGGCCGACGGCCATGGAGAGGGTGGTGGTCTTGCCGGCCCCGTTCGGACCGAGCAGCCCGTAGAACGAGCCGGTCGGCACGTCCAGATCGACCCCGGCGACCGCCACCTTGCTGTCGAACCGCTTGGCCAGGCCACGGAGGGACAGCGCCGGGTGCTCATCGGTCATGACCCGAACCTAGCCCGGTCCCGCCAGTGCGCTGTCCGGCTGGAGGATGATCCTCAGTCATCCCCCAGCCGGACCGGTCGGCGGCCCGGCGCGCCGAAGGAGGAACCGAGGCCGGCCGGTCACCTAGACAGGCGCAGCGTCTCGGGGGCGTGCAGGCGGAGCATGGTCACGCCGACGTCGGCGGGCAGCCGCCGCCGGGTGGCCATCGACACCGCCACCATCACGGTGAACGCCAGCGGCACCGTCCAGGCCGCCGGCTGCGTGGTCAGCGTGGCCGGCCAGCCGCTCAGCGGCGGCCCGAGCACCGTGACCAGCACCGCGCCGATCGCGGCGCCGCCACCGACCAGCACCCCGGCGGCGGCGCCCAGGTCGGTCAGGCCGCGCCACCAGATGCCCAGCACCAGCAGCGGGCAGAAGCTCGACGCGGCCACCGCGAAGGCCAGCCCCACCACCTGGGAGACGTCCAGGCCGGAGAGGTTCAGCGCGAGCACCGCCGGGACCGCGCCGGCGATCACCGTGGCCAGCCGGAAGCCGCGCACCGAGCCGCGGCCGAGCACATCCGTGGAGATCACCCCGGCGACGCTGGTGAGCAGCCCGGACGAGGTGGAGAGGAAGGCCGCGAACGCCCCCGCCGCGACCAGCGCGGCGAGCAGCCGGGCCACCGTGCCGTCGCCGAGTGCGGCCGTGGGCAGCAGCACCACCACCGCGTCGGTCTGGCCGGTGACCAGCAGTTGCGGCGTGTAGATCCGGCCCAGCACGCCGTAGAGCGTGGGCAGCAGATAGAAGACGCCGACCAGGGCCAGCACCACCAGCGTGGTACGCCGGGCGGCGGCGCCGTCCGGGTTGGTGTAGAAGCGGACCAGAACGTGCGGCAGGCCCATGGTGCCCAGGAAGGTGGCCAGGATCAGCGAGTAGGTGGCGAACAGGCCCCGGTCGTCGTCCCCGGCGGTGTCCGGCAACAGCCAGTCGGTCGCCTCGGTGGCCGTGCCGGAGACCTCGGGGACCGGGTCGCCGGCCGCGAAGTCGAGGCGGTCGCCCGGGCGTACCTCCTGGACGTCGCCGTCGGGGAAGGTGAGGGTCGCGCGGTGCTCGACCACGACGGTGGTCGCGGTCCGGAACGCCGGCCCGTCGGGCGGGGTCACCGCCGGGCGGGCGTCGGCCTGCCACTGCAGGGCCAGGAAGATCGCGGGTACGGCGAGCGCGGTCAGCTTCAACCAGTACTGGAACGCCTGGACGAAGGTGATCGCCCGCATGCCCCCCAGCGCCACGTTCGCGGTCACCACCACCGCGACAAGCAGCGCCCCCACCGGGTACGGCGAGCCGGCGACCGTGGCCAGGGTCAGGCCCGCGCCCTGGAGCTGCGGCACCAGGTAGAGCCAGCCGATGAAGATCACGAAGATGGTGGCCAGCTTGCGCAGCCGCCGCGAGCCGAGCCGCACCTCGCAGAAGTCCGGCAGGGTGAACGCCCCGGACCGGCGCAGCGGCGCGGCCACGAAGAGCAGCAGCGCCAGGTAGCCCGCGGCGAAGCCGACCGGGTACCAGAGCACGTCGACGCCGTACTTGAGGATCAGCCCGGCCACGCCCAGGAAGCTCGCCGCCGACAGGTACTCCCCGCCGATCGCGGCGGCGTTCCAGGTCGGGCTGACCGCCCGGGAGGCGACCAGGAAGTCGGACGTGGTCCGGGCCAGCCGCAGCCCGTAGAAGCCGATCCCGACGGTGACCAGGGTGACCACCACGATCGCCGGGACGACGTAGCCGTTGCCCACGTCAGCGCTCCGGCCGCTGGACCAGGTCGGTGAAGTCCTGCTCGTTCCGCTCCGCCAGCCGCACGTACGCCCAGCCCACCCCGATCAGGAACGGGAAGGCGACCACCCCGAGCAGCAGCCAGGGCAGGTTGATCCCGAGCACGGTGAGCCGGCCGACCGAGGGCGCGATGGCGAAGAGCCAGGGCAGGCCGCCCAGCCCGATCAGCACCAGCAGACTCAGCCGCAGCGCCAGGGTGAGCTGCGCCCGCACCAGCCCCTGGACCAGGGTCTCGCCGACCCGGGTCTGCTGGGTCAGCTCCGACCGGGTCCGGTCCGCCCGGCTGGCCGGGCGGGACACCTCGGCCAGCACGACCCGGGTCCGCCGCAGCGGTGCCGGGGCGCGCGGCACGGGGACCGGAGCGGCCACGCCGGGCCGCTCCGGGGCGTCCTGCTCCTCGCCTCCGGTCATCCCCGGCAGTCTTGCCTGATCAGCGGGAATGTCAAGGGCAGGCGGTCACCGCGACTCCGGCCCGGTCCGCGCCGAGCACCGCCCGGGCCTGCGCCCGGCTTACGTTCGCCGCCCGCCAGCCGTCCTCGGGCAGTTCGGCGGCGATCTCCCGCAGCGCGCAGGAACGCAGCGGCTCGGGCAGCCGGTCCAGGGCCGGTACGGCGTCCGCCGAGAGCCCGGACAGGTACCCGACGTCCAGCCGGTCGATCCGCTCCCACCGGTCGACGTTCCGGTCGGCGATCAGCCGGTCCGGGTTGACCACGGCGAGGCCGAGCAGGGCGACCACCCCCGCGGCCAGCACCAGCCGGGGCAGCCAGGCGCCCCGGAGCCGGACGGTGGTCACCCCGACCAGCACGAAGAGCAGCCCCAGCCAGAGCTCCACGGTCGCCACCACCAGCCGCAGCCGGGTCGCCCCGTACGCGTCGGTGTAGACCTGCATCCGGTAGAGGGCCGAGGCCACGATCACCAGGCTGAGCCCGGTCAGCCCGCCGATCAGCAGCCGGATCAGCACCCGGTCCGCCCGGCTGCGCCGGGGCGCCCAGCGGATCGCCCCAGCGATCACCAGCAGGGTCAGCGCGGAGACCGCGAGCAGCTGCCAGAACCCGCCCCGGGCGTACTCGGCGTAGGTCAGGCCGGCCGTGCGCAGCACGTGCCCGGAGCCGCCGAACAGCACGGTGAGCTGCACCAGCACGAAGGCGGCGAAGAGCGCGTCGAGCAGGGCCAGCGGCAGCACCCACTCCAGCCGCCGGACCACCCGGGCCGGCCCGGCCCGCAGCTCCAGGTCGGGCGGCGCGACCAGCAGGTACGCCCCACCGAGCAGCACCGCCCCGACCAGCAGCAGCCGGACCAGCCAGCCGAACACGCCCGGCGGGGAGACG
This sequence comes from Micromonospora sp. NPDC051924, assembly GCF_055586005.1. Classification (NCBI taxonomy): domain Bacteria; kingdom Bacillati; phylum Actinomycetota; class Actinomycetes; order Micromonosporales; family Micromonosporaceae; genus Micromonospora; species Micromonospora sp. NPDC051924. The sequence continues at coordinate 67,002 of NZ_JBVJJA010000005.1, read as the reverse complement.
TCGGGCAGCGCCTCCGCCACCAGGTCCGCGAAGACCGCGTCGGCCGAGGCGAAGAGCAGCCCGAAGAGGAACAACAGCACGGCGGTGACCGCCACACTGAGCAGGCTCCGTCCCACGCTCGCCCCGCCCGGCCGGGGCCGAGGCAGTCCCCGGACCGCCCAGGGCAGCGCCCGCAGGGTGGCGACCGGCGGCAGCAGACCGGCCGTGAGCAGGCCCAGCGGCGTGCGCCCGCCGGACACCGCGAGCGAGCCGGTGCCGACGGCGGCGAGCAGGCAGAGCGCGAAGAGCCAGCCGGCCGCGCGTACCGTGCCGACCCCGATCAGGGCGACGGTCGCGACCGCCCAGAGGAGCCGGGCCACCCGGCCCGACGCCCCCGTGGCGTCGGGACGGGCGCCCACTTCGGTACTGCTCTTCTCGGTCACGCCGACCTGCGGCGATCCCGCCGGACGTTGCGCCCCGGCGGCCTGTGGCACCACAGCTTGCGGCGCGGCCGTGCCGAGCGCGGCAGTACCCGCGACCGCCGCGACCAGCCAGCCCAGGCCCGGCCGGTCCAGCGGCACCACCGAGGCGGCCACCCCGGCGGCCACCGCCACCGCGCCGAGCACCACCGGCCGGGCCGCCCCGGTCGCCCCCGGCCAGCGCCGCTCCCACGCCCACGGCTGCGGTGCCGGTCGAGCGACCGGCGGCGGGGCCGCGACCGGGTGCGGGCCGGCCGGGTGGGGCAGCACCAGGCGGGGGTCGACGGGTGGTCGGGGCGGGGGCGCGGTCGTCATGCTGCCTCTCCTCGGACGGGTTCGGTACGCGGAAGGGTGACCTCGATGCGGCAGCCGGGCCGGGCGCCCGGGGCGTGGGCGGGTGGGTCGGCGACCCGGATGCTGCCGCCGTGCAGCTCGACCACCCAGCGGGCGATGGCCAGGCCCAGACCGGTCCCACCCCCGGCGGCCCGCTCGCCCCGGGTGAACCGCTCGAACACCCGGGACCGCTCGGCCGCCGGAATGCCGTCGCCCTCGTCGGTCACGTGGACGTGCAGCTGCCCGGCCCGCTCCTCGGCGGCGACCAGCACCGTCCCGCCCGGCGGGCTGTGCCGGGCGGCGTTGTCGAGCAGGTTGGCGAAGACCTGGTGCAACCGCCCCGGGTCGGCGCGCACCGTCAGCGGCGCGGGCAGCGGCCGGAGGCGGAAGCGGACGTCCTGTCCGGTGCCGGCGGCGGTCGCGGTGGCGTGTTCCACCGCCTCGTCGAGGAAGTCCGCGACGTCGATCCGGACCCGACGCAGCGGGACCACCCCGGCGTCCATCCGGGACAGGTCGAGCAGGTCGGCGACGAGGTGCCCGAGCCGCTCGGTCTGGGCGAGTGCGGCGCGCAGCGCCGCCGGTTCCGGGGTGGCCACCCCGTCGACCAGGTTCTCCAGCACACCCTGCAACGCGCTGATCGGCGTACGCAGCTCGTGCGAGACGTTCGCGATCAGCTCGCGCCGGCGCTGATCGGCGGCGGCCAGGTCGGCGGCCATCTTGTTGAACGCGTGGGCCAGCTCGCCCACCTCGTCCCGGGAGGTGGCCCGCACCCGCCGGGTGTAGTCGCCCCGGGCCATCGCCCCGGCCGCGGCGGTCATCTCGCGCAGCGGCGAGGTCATGCCGTGCGCCAGCACCTGCGCGGTGACCAGGGCGATGGCGATCGCGGTCAGTGCGGTGCCCGGCGGCAGCCAACCGACGCCCCACCAGAAGTAGCCGACCGCGACGGCCCAGGAGGCGACCAGCAGGACGCCGAGCTTCATCTTGATCGAACGGACCGGGTCCAGCGGGCGGGGCAGGTGATCGTTCAGCCGGTCCACCAGGCGGCCGGTCACGCCGGGACCTCCAGCGCGTACCCGACGCCGTGCACCGTCCGGATCAGGTCCGCGCCGAGCTTGCGGCGCAGCGCCTTGACGTGGCTGTCGACGGTACGGGTGCCGGAGCCGTCCGCCCAGCCCCAGACGTCGGCGAGCAGCCGTTCCCGGGGCAGTACCGTGCGCGGCCGGCCGGCCAGGTGCACCAGCAGGTCGAACTCGGTGGGCGTGAGGTGCACCTCGGCGCCGCCCTTCAGCACCCGCCGCTCGTCCGGGCTGATCTCGATGTCACCCAGCCGCAGGGTGGCCGGCGCGGTGCTCGCCGCCCGTTCCATCCGGCGCAGCAGCACATGCACCCGGGCGGCCAGCTCCCGCATCGAGAACGGCTTGGTCAGGTAGTCGTCGGCCCCGACGGCCAGCCCGACCAGCAGGTCCGTCTCGTCGTCCCGGGCCGTGAGCATCAGCACCGGCACCGGGCGGTCGGCCTGGATCCGGCGGCACACCTCCAGCCCGTCGAACCCTGGCAGCATCACGTCGAGGACGACGAGGTCGTGCTGACCGGCCCGGAACTTCTCGACCGCGCTCGGGCCGTCCCCGGCGATGTCCACGGTGAATCCCTCGGCCCGCAGGCGGGCGGCGACCGACTCGGCGATGGTCCGCTCGTCCTCGACCACCAGTACCCGGCGTTCCTTCATGGCGTCCGACTGTAGGGACCGGCCGTGGAGATCGGGGGCGCGCGTTGTGAACAACCTGTGGAGAACGCGTCACTCCTGTGGATAACCCGGTGGATGGCGGCCGGGTCGTTGTGGACAACCGGTGGGGACGTCAGGGTTGGCCGGTGGACCCGGTTCGCGCTGCCGCACTGATGCCGATCCGGCTCAGCGGTTCCAGTCCTGTTTCGCCGTTCGGACCAGCTTGTCCTTCAACTCGCGGGTGTGCCGGCGGCTCACCGGCAGCTCGGTGCCGTCGATCACCACCACATAGCCGGAGTTGACCAGCCGCAGCTCGGCGATCAGCTTCAACTGCACCAGGTAAGAGCGGTGGATCCGGACGAAACCGGCGTCGGCCCAGCGTTCGGCCAGGGTGGCCAGCGAGACCCGGACCAGGTGCGAGCCGTCGGCGGTGTGCAGCCGCGCGTAGTCGCCCTGCGCCTCCACCCAGCGCACCGCCGAGCGGGGCAGCATCCGGGTCGTGCCGGCCAGCTCGATCGGGATGGTCGGGTCCTCCTCCGCCCGGGCCAGCGCCGCCGGGTGCGAGGGGACCACCCGGGAGCCGATCACCCGGCGCAGCGACTCGGCCAGCCGCTCGGCGCGTACCGGCTTGCGCACGTAGTCCGTCGCGCCCAGGTCGAAGGCGTCCACCGCGCCGTCGTCGTACGCGGTGACGAAGACGATCGCCGGTGGCCGGGCGAACCGCCGCAGCACCCGGGCCAACTCCATGCCGTCCAGCCCGGGCATCCGGATGTCCAGGAAGACCACGTCGACGTCGCCGTCCCGGAGCACCCGCAGCGCCTCGGTCGCGTCCCCGGCCGTGTGCAGCCGGGCCACCCGGGGGTCGGCCCGCAGGTGGTACGCCAGCTCGTCCAGCGCCGGCGGCTCGTCGTCCACCGCCAGCACCCGGAGGAATCCCGAAGCGTTCATGACGTCGCCCGTACGCCGGGGTGGAACTTCGGCACGCGCATGCTGACCTTCGTACCCGAACCCAGGCCGGTCTCGACGACCAGGCCGAACCGGTCCCCGAAGACCGACCGGAGCCGTTCGTCGACGTTCGAGAGGCCCACGTGCTGGCCGGGGTCGTCGGTCGGGTCGCTGCCGGCGCCGGCCAGCTCGGCGATGCCGGCGGTCAGCGTCGTCGGATCCATCCCCACTCCGTCGTCCTCCACCGTTATGTGGCATTCCGCGCCCGCGTCCCGGGCCTCGATGCTCACCATGCCGGTGCCCGGCTTGCGGGACAACCCGTGCCGGACGGCGTTCTCCACCAGCGGCTGGAGGCAGAGGAACGGCAGGGTGACCGGCAGCACCTCCGGGGCGATCTGCAGGCGCACCTGGAGCCGCTCGCCGAACCGGGCCCGCTCGATGGTCAGGTAGCGGTCGATCGAGCGCAGCTCCTCCGCGAGGGTGGTGAACTCGCCGTGCGCCCGGAACGAGTAGCGGGTGAACTCGGCGAACTCCAGGATCAGCTCGCGGGCCCGCTCCGGGTCGGTCCGGACGAACGAGCCGATGGCGGTCAGCGCGTTGTAGATGAAATGCGGGCTGATCTGGGCGCGCAGGGCGCGTACCTCGGCCCGGGCCAGGCGCTCCCGGGACGAGTCCAGCTCGGCCAGGGCGAGCTGGTCGCCGGCCCAGTGCGCGGTCTCCAGGGTCGCCTGCACCAGCCCGGGGGCGGGCTGCCCGTCGGCGACCGCCACCAGCGCCCCGACCACCCGGCCGTCCGCGCTCAGCGGGGCCACCACCGCGCCGCGTACCGGGCAGTCCACCAGGTCGCAGTGCAGCTCCGACTCGCGCAGCACGGTCGACCGCCCGGTGCCGACCGCCTTCCGGGCCGCCGCGAGCAGTTGGTCACCGTGGTGCGCGCCGCGCCCGTCGAGGGCGAGCAGGACCTCCCGGTCCGTCAGGGCCAGCCCGGCCGCGCCCACCAGGGTCCGCAGATGGCGTACGGCCTTCGCCGCGCCCGCCGCGCTCAGCCCCGCCCGCAGCGGTTCGGCGGCCAGTCCGGCGGTGTGCAGGACCTCGTACGTGGCCCGCTGGGTGGCCGTGGCGATGCCCCGTCGGCCGCGCAGCCGCAGTACCGCCCAGAGCGCCGCGGCGAGCGCGCTGACCAGCGAGACCACGCCGAACACGGCGGAGAGGTTGCCACCCACGGCCCAGATCCTGTCTGGTGGGCGCGGATTCGCCAACCCCCTTGCGGGCGGCGGTCAGGCCACCTCTTTCGACGGCCAACCCGCGGGCGGAACCGGACCGGGGGTCAGTACGCGCCCTTGCGGGCGAACACCACCCCGACGGTCCGCCACAGGATGCTCAGGTCGTACGCCAGCGACCAGTTGTCGACGTAGTAGAGGTCGAGCCGGACCGCCTCGTCCCAGGACAGGTCGGAGCGGCCGGAGACCTGCCACAGGCCGGTGATGCCCGGCCGGACCAGCAGCCGGCGCCGGACGTCGCCCAGGAAGTCACCGTCGTCGGCCGGGAGCGGGCGCGGCCCGACCAGGGACATCTCGCCCCACAGCACGTTGATCAGCTGAGGCAGCTCGTCCAGCGAGGAGGCCCGCAGGAAGCGGCCCACCGGGAAGACCCGCGGATCCTGCTTCATCTTGAACAGCAGGCCGTCGGTCTCGTTCTGGTCGACGAGGCTGGCCAGCCGCTCCTCGGCGTCGACGTACATGGTGCGGAACTTCCAGACCCGGAAGGTCCGCCCCTCGTGCCCGACCCGGGGCTGCCGGAAGAAGACCGGACCGCGGTCGGAGAGCTTGATCGCGATCGCGATCGCCACGAAGAGCGGGATCAGCAGCACCAGGCCCAGGCCGGCGGCGACCCGGTCCATCAGGTTCTTGACCAGCAGCGCCGGGCCCGACAGCGTCGGCTCCTCGACGTGCAGCAGCGGCAGGCCCTCGATCGGGCGGATGTGCACCCGGGGGCCGGCGATGTCGGTGAGCTGGGGCGCGACCACCAGGTCGACGCCGGAGCCCTCCAGCTGCCAGGCCAGCCGGCGCAGCTCGCCCGGCTCGGCGCTGGCCGAGCCGCAGACCGCGATGGTGTCCCCGCCGACCTCGCGGACCAGGGCGAGCACGTCCCGGCCGGCGTACACCGGCACCGGGGTCTCGATGCCGCGCGCGGCGGCGTACCCGTCGGTGAGGTGGATGGCCACCGGCACCAGGCCGGCGCTCGGGGTGCGGGTGACCGCGGTGTAGACCTCCAGGCACTCCGGCAGGGTGCCGACCAGCACCATCCGGTGCCCGGCCTGACCGGCCTGACTGCGGATCGTGTGCAGCGCGGCACGGGCGATCATCCGGCCGAGCAGGATCAGCAGCATCGCCCCGAGCAGGTCGAAACCGACCGTCCACCGGGAAAGTGACGTCTTCGTCGCGAAGGCGATGAAGGAGACGGTGGCGGCGACCGCCACGCCGGCCCGGATCACCCGCTTGAACTCGTCCGGACCCAAGCCCAGATAGCGCCGGTCGTACGCCCGGTTGCCCCACAGGATGATCAACCAGCCGAGCGGCAGCAGCAGGAAGGCGACCGTGTAGAACCACGACTGGGGGGCGTCCCGGAAGCCGGAGGCGGCCTGCTCGAAGATCTGCACGGCCAGGAAGCTGGCCAGGGCCGCCGCCCCGAAGTCGAGCAGCAGGAGAACGGCGATGTAGGGACGGTGCCAGCGGGAGACCCGGCGTCGGGCGCGCGCCCATGCCGACCGGGGTACGCCGTTGTGCGACGGCGGAGTCGGCGGCTGGATCTCGAAGCTGTCGACGTGCCGCACGCTCTTGCTCCGGCCTGTGTTGGTTACCGGGCGCTGGAGGCTTGTCGTCACCTCAACCCATGTCCTCCCGCATGACCCGTGCCCTCACTCGGCGTGAGGACCCGGGTCGCCCACCGTTCCAGTCTCCCACGCGGGTCCGGGCCGGACGGGCGCCCGGGGCGAAGTCCCGTCCGTCGGTGCTCGCGGGGATCTGGCCGGCTCCGTATCGGTTGTGAAGCCGGGGACCGAGCCACTATACCGATGGATGGCGGCCCCGGTAGAGGTGCGGAGCGGGAGGTTCGGCGATCGGCAGCCGATTCCTCTCCGTAATCAGCGCGTGGGATTACTCACCGTACGAGCCGGGACAACCTACGGTCAGCGAGCGGCTTTCCGCCGGTCTGGCAGGTCGGGCAGTACTGGAGGCTCGAGTCGGCGAACGACACCTCGCGCACCGTGTCGCCACAGACCGGACAGGGCAGCCCGGTCCGGGCGTGCACCTTGAGCCCCGAGCGCTTCTCGCCCTTCAGCTCGGCCGCCCGCTGCCCCGTCGAGCGGCGGACCGCGTCGCCCAGCACCGTCCGGGTCGCCGCGTGCAGCGCGGCCAGCTGGTCGTCGCTCAGCCGGTCGGTGATCGCGAACGGCGACAGCTTCGCCGCGTGCAGGATCTCGTCCGAGTACGCGTTGCCGACCCCGGCCAGCACCGCCTGGTCGGTCAGCACCCCCTTGACCTGGCCCCGGCGGCTGCGGATCCGCTCGGCGAAGGTGGCCAGGTCGGCGCCGAGCGCGTCCGGGCCGAGCTTCGCCACCCCGGGCACCTGCGCCGGGTCGGTCACCAGGTACGCGGCCAGCTTCTTCTGGGTGCCGGCCTCGGTCAGGTCGAAGCCGGAGCCGTCGTCGAGGCGTACCCGGAGGGCGACGGGGCCCTTGCCGGGGCGCAGCGGGACGGTCGACGGGAACGCCTCCCGGTAGTGCAGCCAACCCGCCCGGGCCAGATGGACCACGAGGTGCAGCCCGCCGTCGACGATCACGTCCAGAAACTTGCCGTGCCGGCCCGCGCCGACCACCGCCCGACCCGACACCGCGCTCGGCGGCGGATCGTACGTCTTCAGGGCACTGATCGCGGCGACCTCGACACGCTCGACGCGCCGGCCCACCGCCCGCTCGCGCAGATATCCGGCGAGCGCTTCCACCTCCGGGAGTTCGGGCACCGTACAACGGTAGCCTTCTTTGCCGTGAGAGTCGTGGTGGCGCACAACCGGTACCGGGAAGCCCAGCCGTCCGGCGAGAACACGATCGTCGACGCCGAGATCGAGCAACTCGTCGCGGCCGGGGTGGAGGTGCTGCCCTTTTTGCGCAGCTCCGACGAGATTCCCGCCATGTCCACGGTGTCGAAGGCGCTGCTGCCGATCTCCCCGATCTGGGCGCCGAAGGCCCAGCACGACCTGGACCGGCTGCTCGCCGAGCACCGGCCCGACGTGCTGCACCTGCACAACCCGTACCCGCTGCTCTCGCCCTGGGTGGTGCGGACCGCGCACAAGCGGGGGGTGCCGGTGGTGCAGACGGTGCACAACTACCGGCAGGTCTGCTCCTCCGGGCTCTACTTCCGGGACGGCGTGATCTGCCAGGACTGCCGGGGTCGGGCGCTGGGCGTGCCGGCCATCGTGCACCGCTGCTACCGCAACTCGCGGGCGCAGAGCGCGCTGATGGCCACCACCCTCGCCGTGCACCGCCCCACCTGGCGGTCCGTGGACCGGTTCATCGCGCTCACCAGCGCCGTCGCCGACCACCTGCGCGACTACGGCATTCCGGACGAACGGATCGTGGTCAAGCCGAACGCGGTCCCGGACCCCGGCACCCCGGCGCCGCTCGGCGAGGGTTTCCTCTACATGGCCCGGCTCACCCCCGAGAAGGGGCTCGACCTGCTGCTGGACGCGTGGCGGCGGCACCCGGTCGGCGCGCTGGGCCCGCTGCGGATCGCCGGCGACGGCGAGCTGCGCCCGCTGGTCGAGGCGGCGGCCGCCGAGCGACCGGACGTGCTCTACCTGGGGCAGCTCGACCGGGCCGGGGTACGCGCGGCGCTCACCGCCAGCGCCGTGGTGCTGGCCACCTCCACCTGGCACGACGTGCTGCCCACCGTGATCATCGAGGCGCTGGCCAGCGGCCGGCCGGTGCTCGGCACCGCGCTCGGCGGCATCCCGTACCTGGTCGGCGCGGACACCCCCCGGGAGCCCGCCGGCACCGGCCCGGCCGAGCTGGCCTCGGCGCCCGCCGGGGGGTCCGACCGCCCCGCCATGCCGAAGGGCATCAAGGCGGGCGACGCCGGCTGGATCGTCCCGCCGGAGCCGGCCCTCCTCGCCGCCGCCCTGCCCGTCGCCCGGGCCGGTGCCGCCGCGCTGGCCGCCCCGGCCCGCGCCCGCTACGAACGCATCTTCCATCCCGACGTGGTCACCAAGCGCCTCATCGACATCTACGCCGACGTCGCCCACGCCTGATCCGCGGCGCTGCGGGTACGCGGGCGCGTCAGCGGAGGGAGGCGCGGGCGGAGAAGGCGATGCTGGCGAGCAGGAAGCCGCCGTTGACGATGGTGAAGGCGACGATCACCCAGACGGTGAGCGCAGGGGCGAAAGTGAGCACCAGGCCGGCCAGGAAGATCACCGCGCCGTAGTCCCGGACCAGCTTCACCAGGCGTACGGGCAGCGAGGTCGAGGTGACCATGCTGGCCGCGTTCGGTCCGGCCTGCATCACCGAGGTGACCAGGTTGACCATCCAGGTGCCGGCGAAGACCGCCACCAGCCAGGTCGGGGTCGACGGGCGCTGCGCCACGGCGGTCGCCCCGAGCGCGGTGACCAGGGCGATCTGGGCGGCCACGTCGCAGAGCACGTCGACCCGGGCGCCGGCCGGGTTGTTCTGCTTGGTGACCCGGGCGAGCTGGCCGTCCGCGCAGTCCAGGGCGTACGCGATCTGCCAGGCGACCAGGGCGGGCAGCCCGACCACCCAGGCCGGGACGGCCCCGGCGGCGACCTTGCCGGCGAGCGCGACCACGGTGACCGAGGCGGCCAGGCCGAGCACCAGGTTGGTGATGGTCAGCGCGGTCGGGCGCAGGCCGAGCCGCTGGGCGACCAGCGCGAAGACCGCGCCGATCCACTGGCTGACCGACTCGCTGAACAGGCCGCCGCCCCGGTTGACCCGGTGGAAGTCGGCGACGGTGGGGCGGGACGGGTCAGCCAAGGTCGCGGAGTGCACCGGCGTAGTCTGCCAGCCGCTCCCGCGTCTCGGTAGGCGACATCGCGAGGTGTTCGAGGATGGTGTAGCGGTCCGGCCGGGTGGCGGGGGCGAACTGCACCGCCTCCACGAACTGGTCGTCGGTCAGCCGGACGTCGGCGGGGAGCCGGGGCAGGCCATGCCGGGCCAGGCAGGCCGACATCTCCGCGAACCGGCGCTCGTCGCCGCGCAGGAAGGTGCAGAACAGCGCACCGAGCCCGGCCAGTTCGCCGTGCGAGGCGGTGCCCGGGTAGAGCGCGTCGATGGCGTGCATGATCTCGTGGCAGCCGCCGCTGGCCGGGCGGCTGGTGCCGCACACCGCCATCGCCAGTCCGGTGGAGATCAGCGCCTCGGCCAGCACCGTGACGAACGCGTCGTCGCCCATGTCGCCCTGGTGGGCGAGCACCGCCTCGGCGCCCATCCGGGCCAGCGACGCGGCCAGCCCGTCGACCGGCTCGCCACGCACCTGGCGGGCCAGCTCCCAGTCGGCCAGCGCGCTGATGTTGCTCACCACGTCGCCGATGCCGGCCCGGTTGTGCCGCTCCGGCCCGGCCTCCACGAAGTCCAGATCCACGATCACCGCGATCGGGATGTGCACCCCGTAGGAGCCCTTGATCCCGTCGGTGATCAGGCTGGCCACCGGGGAGGCGATGCCGTCGTTGGCGAGGCCCGTCGCCACCGTGACCATGGGCAGGCCGCGGCGGGTGGCGGCGTACTTGGCCACGTCGATGGTCTTGCCCCCGCCGATGCCGACCACCGCGTCGTACGACCGGTGGCGCAGCTTGGCGCCCAGGTCGTCGGCGGCGTCCAGGGTCCCCCCGGCCACGGTGAACACGTCCGCCGAGCGCAGCGAGGGCCGGATCAGCTCGGCGATCTGCTCGCCCTGGCCCGGCCCGACCACCACCGCCACATCACCGCCGGCCGAGATGCGCCCGTCGACGAGGATCGCGGCGAGGTCCGCCACCGCGCCCCGCCGCACGTCGATGTGCAGCGGGGTGAGGATGGTCCGGGCTAGTAGCGGCACGCGATCTCCCACGCCCGCGCCAGGTCGGCGTGGTTGTCCACCTCGACCCAGGCCACATCCCCGATCGGCGCGGCCCGCACCTCGCCGCCCCGGTCCGCGAACTCCTGGTAGCCGTCCTCGTAGTAGAGGTTCGGGTCGCGCCGCCAGGTCGCCTCCAGGGCGTCGGCCAGCGCGTCGGCCACCTGCGGCTCGATCAGCGTCGCGCCGATGTACTCGCCGTACGCGTCGAGCGGGTCCATCTGCTTGGTGATCCGGGTGAGCTGGCCGGCGGCGTCGAAGGTGGTCTTCATCTCCTCCTCGGCCAGCGCCTTGATGTTGTCGATCGCCAGCAGGATGCCCGGACCGCGCTCGGCCAGCAGGGTCTTCTCCACGCTCACCGGGTGCACGGTGTCGCCGTTGACCAGCAGCACCCCGCGGGAGAAGTGCTCCCGGGCCAGCCAGAGGGAGTACGCGTTGTTCCACTCCTCGGCCTTGTCGTTGTGGACCAGGGTGAGGGTGACGCCGTACTTCTCCTCCAGCGCCGCCTGCCGCTCGCGGACCGCGTCGGCGGCGTAGCCGACCACGATCACGATCTCGGTGAGCCCCACCTCGGCGAGGTTGCGCAGCGCGATGTCGAGGATGGTGGTCTCCCCGTCAACCGGCACCAGGGCCTTGGGCAGGGTGTCGGTGTACGGGCGCAGTCGCCGTCCCGCACCGGCCGCGAGCACCATCCCGATCATGCCGGCATCCTCCTCAGTACTACTGCTGGTCACCGGTGGAGGATACCGGCGGCCGGTTGGCCGCCTGCCGTCATCCGTGGTTCAGCCCGGCAGGGCGGCCAGGTCGGCGAGCACCGCCAGCCGCTCCGCGGCCGTCAGCACGGTGTACGGACCGGCCGCCCGCCGGTCGGTCTCCTGCTCGATGGCCAGCCGTTCGGGGCCCGGTGGCAGCTCGACGATGCTGGTCGCGGTGTGCCCGGCCGCGGTCCACGCCGCGGCATGCGCGTCCGCCCGCTGGTAGCGCAGCGTGCCCAGCCGGTTGAGCAGCAGCAGCCCGGGCGGGGCGGCCGCCGGCTCGTGCGGCGGGGCCATCGCGGCGAAGGCGCCGGGCCCGTCGTCCTCGGTCAGCAGCACGGCGTACGCCAGCACCCGGCCGAGCGCGGTGACCAGGCGGTCCACCCGGTCGTGGTGGCCGGCCCACAGCTCCTCCGTCACCTCGGCGTGCACCCCGTACAGCTCGTCGAGGAAGGCCAGCCCGCGTTCGGTGGCGCAGAAGCCGCCGTCCGGGACGCGCTGGAGCATCCCGTACGCGACCTGCTTGTCCACGGCGCGCCGGCAGGCGGCCGGGTCCCGGTAGCGGGTGACCGCCGCGAAGCCCGGCCCGTCCACCGTCCCGCCCGGCGCGGCCAGCCGGGTGCGGAACTCCACCAGGAAACCGGTCGCGGCCGGCCCGCCGTACCGGGAACTCAGCTCCGCACCGCCGCCGTCCCGGCCGGCCAGCATGCCGGCGACGAAGGCGCGGTCGACGGCCGGGGCGACCAGCCCGGCGAACCGGTGCGGCGGCAGCTCGACCTGATCGCTCATTCCGGCTCGGCTCGCCGGACCGGCCGCGCCGCGACCCGGAACGGTCGCGCTCACAGACCGATCGAGCGCAGCGCGGCGAAGCCGTCCTCGGCGATCCGCCGGATCAGCCCGTCGTTGACGTCCCGGTGCTCGTCGAGCAGGTCGACGTCCCGCTCCGCCAGCCAGCGGAACTCGGTGTGCTTGCCGACCTCCAGCCTGGGGCGGCTCAGGTCGCCGTCCACCCTCACCAGGAAGTCGGTCTCCACCCGGGCCAGCCCGTCGTCGGCGGTGTACGCGTACTCGCCGACCAGGCCGAGCACGTGCGAGACCGACCAGCCGGTCTCCTCGGTGACCTCCCGGCGCAGCGCGTCCTCGACGCTCTCACCCGGTTCGAGGTGGCCGCCGACGATGTCCCAGCAGTTGGGGAAGAGGGTCCGGTCGGCTGACCGGCGCTGGATGAAGATGCGGCCGTCGTCGTCCACGATCAGGGCGCCGGCACAGCGGAGAGGCTCGGTGGGCACGTCAACGACAGTAGCGAGCCGTGGCCGTTTCCGCCGATGCCCGGTCTTGTCCCGGTAAGCATCGATGGCCCACCATGTGCGTACCGAGGCCACCGTCCCATAGGGGTGATGCGTGATGCAGGTTCGGGAAGCGATGTCCAGCCAGGTACTCGTGGTCGGCCCGGAGCACACGCTCCGCCAGGCGGCCCGGATGATGTCGGCCCGCCGTATCGGGTCGGCGGTCGTGATCGACCCGGACTCCGAGGGGGTCGGGATCATGACCGAACGTGATGTGCTCAACGCCATCGGCGCCGGGCTCGACCCGGATGTGGAACGGACCGGATCCCACCTGACCTGGGACGTCGTCTACGCCGGCCCGGACTGGACGGTGGAGGAGGCGGCGGCGGCCATGGCCCGGGGCGGCTTCCGGCACCTGGTGGTGCTGGACGGCCGCGAGGTGGCCGGGGTGATCTCGGTACGCGACCTGATGCGGGTCTGGGCCGGGCGGCACGCCACGACGACGGTCTGACTCGAAGAGCCCCGCCGGGGCCCGTCCGGGGCCCCGGCACCGGGGTGTTCGCGAGCCTGCTTCGGGTCCCGGATCGGCCGGTCGGACGGATCGACCGCCCGCATGTTGAACTTCGCGTGTATGCCGGCCGGACCGCCCGGAGCAGGCCCTAGGCTCGTGCGCATGACCGCCGAGCAGCTGATCTCCTTCGCCCGTGGCGCTCCCTCGCTGGACATCGTCGATGTCGAGGGGCTCAAGGCCGCCGCCGTCCGCGCCTTCGACGCCGACCCCGCCGGGATCACGGCGTACGGCACCTCCGTCGGTTACCCGCCCCTGCGGAAGTGGATCGCGGAGAAGCACGGCGTCGAGGCCGACCAGGTGCTGATCACCAACGGCTCGCTCCAGGCCGACGCCTTCCTCTTCGACCACCTGGTCCGCCGGGGCGACGCGGTGGTCGTCGAGCGCCCGACGTACGACCGGACGCTGCTCAACCTCCAGCAGATGGGCGGCGAGATCCACGGCGTCACCATCCAGCCGGACGGCCTGGACACCGCCGAGCTGCGCAAGCTGCTGGAGTCGGGGGTCCGGCCGCGGCTGGCCCACGTGATCCCGAACTACCAGAACCCGGCCGGGGTGACCCTCTCCCTGGAGAAGCGCCGGGAGTTGCTCGACCTGGCCGCCGAGTACGGCTTCACGATCTTCGAGGACGACCCGTACGCGGACATCCGGTTCCGGGGTGAGCCGCTGCCGTCGATGCTGTCGATGGACACCCGGGGCGCGGTGGTGCACGCCTCCAGCTTCACCAAGACGGTCTGCCCCGGGGTGCGGGTCGGCTACCTGGTCGGCCCGGCCGAGCTGATCGCCGCCATCGCCAAGAAGGCCACCAACCTCTACATCTCGCCCGGCATGGTGTCCGAGGCGATCGTGCACCAGTTCTGCGTCTCGGGGGAGATCGAGCGGTCGATCCGTACCGTGTCGGCCGCCCTCGGCGAGCGGGCCCAGGTGCTCGCCGACTCGCTGCGCCGGCACATCCCGGAGGCCCGGTTCGTGGAGCCGGACGGCGGCTACTTCCTCTGGGTGGAGCTGCCGGAGGACGTCGAGGTGGACCGGCTCGCCCCGGCGGCCGCCGAGCGCGGCGTCGCGGTGGTCAAGGGCAGCGACTTCCTGATCGACGGCGGCCGGCACGCCCTGCGGCTGGCCTTCTCCGCGGTGACCGCGGACCGGATCGACGAGGGCGTCCGGCGGCTGGCCGAGGCGATGGCCGCCGTCCGGGGCTGAAATTTCTGTCGGGTTTCCGACAGTTCGGCGATGCCGACCGGCTCAGCCCTCCCGCTGGGCCGGTCGGCGGCCCCACAATGCTGCGAGCGCCGTTCACCCTTCTCCGGTGGCGGGTCCGCCGCCCGGGGAGCCGCCTCGCGCCCCCGCCCGGACCGTCGGCGCGGACAGCACCACTCCCGCCCCCAAAGGGTGCCGGGTGGGCCGTGTCGCCCCTCACCCCCCTGACGCGGCCGGCCCGCCCGGCGCCACCCGGGGGTCGCCCGTCGCACCCGCCCCGGTGCCGCCGCGCTCGCCCGCGCTGCGGTCCGCCCCGATCGGCGTAACCTGCAAGCCGCAGCATCGTGGGGAGGGGGCGAGATGACCGACCGAGTGGCGAACGACCGCACCGCCGGGCAGAACGGCGGCCGGGGGCTCCGGCCCCGGGCCTGGGCGGCACCGGTCCGCGCCATGTCCCGCATCCTCACCGCCGACGGCTCCCCGCGTACCCCCCAACCGGCCGGCCCCGGGCGGAGCGGGATCGTCGACTGCGGCCTGTACGTCGACGGCGAGCGCCAGCCCGGCGATTGGCACTACGCCGACGCCCTGGCCGCGGCCGCCGAGGAGCGGAACGCCTTCGTCTGGCTCGGCCTGCACGAGCCGGAGCTGGACGAGATGAGCGAGATCGCGGCCACCTTCGGCCTGCACGAGCTGGCCGTGGAGGACGCGGTCAAGGCCGAGCAGCGCCCCAAGCTGGAGCGCTTCGGCGAGGTCTCCTTCCTGGTGCTGCGTACCGCCCGGTACTGCGAGCACACCGAGCTGACCGAGAACTCCGAGGTGGTGGAGACCGGCCAGGTGATGCTCTTCATCGGGCCGAAGTTCCTGATCAGCGTCCGGCACGGGGACGCCTGCCGGCTCTCGGCGGTCCGGGCCGACCTGGAGGCGAAGCGGGACCTGCTGGAGCACGGCCCCTGGGCGGTGGCGTACGCGGTGACCGACCGGGTGGTGGACCTCTACCTGGAGGTGGCCGACCGGCTGGAGGACGACCTCGACGTGCTGGAGGCGGACGTCTTCGACCGGCAGGGCAGCGGCCGGATCCAGCGGATCTACCAGATGAAACGGGAACTGGTGGAGTTCAAGCGGGCGGTGGTGCCGTTGCAGCGCCCGCTGCTCACCCTCACCTCGCAGGTCAACCGGGACGTGCCGCAGGAGGTGCGGCGCTACTTCCGGGACGTGCAGGACCACCTCAGCCGCACGGTCGAGCAGGTCAACTCGTACGACGACCTGCTCAACTCGATCCTCCAGGCGCGGCTGGCCCAGGTCACCGTCGACCAGAACAACGACATGCGCAAGATCGCCGCCTGGGCCGCCATCGGTGCGGTGTGGACCGCGATCGCCGGCATCTACGGCATGAACTTCAAGTACATGCCGGAGCTGGACTGGACCTACGGCTATCCGGGCGTCTGGGCGCTGATGCTGATCTCGTCGTTCACCCTGTACCGGCTCTTCCGCCGTAACGGCTGGCTGTAACCCCCGGCACGCCGAAGCGCCGGCCGCGCGGGGCGTACCCCACGCGCCGGCGCTTTCGCGGACCGCCGGGTCAGCGGCGGCCGCTGGCCTTGGCGGCGTTCTTGCCGTTGTTCAGCGCCTTGGTGACGTCGTCGGCCGGGCGGCCGGTGACGTCCCGCGCGCCCTCGGCGACCGACGGGACCTTGTCGTTCGGCTGGATCACCGGCTGGCTGCTCGACCTGGCGGTCGACGCGCTGCCGTTCCCGGCCACCGCCGAGCTGCCGGCGCCGGCCTGGGTCACCTTCGCGGTCGGGTCGGGGGTCTCCACCACGATGGTGTCCACGTCCTCGCGCAGCGGCTCCAGCTTCTCCGTGCCGGTCGCGCCGAGCTTGCCGGTCGGGTCGTACTCGGTCCAGTCCAGCTGCTCGCGGCGGCGGCGCATGGCCATCGCCCCGGCCAGACCGGCGACGGTTCCGGCGGCCAGCAGGCCGGCCATCATGCCGCGCGACTTCTTCTGCTTCTTCCTGGCGATCTTCATGTTCTTGGCCTTGACCTTCTTCGACACGGCGGCCTGCTTGGCGGCGGCGGCCTTGCGGCCCTTCAGATTCTTGGCCGCGGTCTCGGCCTGCGCGTTGCGCATCGCCATCAGCAGCGGCGCGAGCGCCGCGGCCGTCGAGGCGACACCGCTCGACGCCCGGTCCCGGACCAGCATCGCGGTGGGCCCGGCGGCCACCCGGGCTGCCTGAACCCGCGGGCCGACCGTGGCGCCGGCACCCTTCGCCGCATGCGCCGCGGCCTGCCTCAGGTGACCGATGCCCTGGTTCAGCTCGGCCTTCGCGAGCTGCCCCTGGGTCTTACGCCGCCCGATTCCAAACACGGTCCCACCTCCTGGGAGTTTGTCCTCCGTCATCCTCCACCTTCGGATGCCTCCGCATGGCCAGATCGGGCACATGGGAGGATCCGCATGGAACTGACCAACAAGTGAGGAGTACCCGTGGCCGAGGCTGTCTACGCCACCTTGCACACCAACGCTGGCCCGATCCGGCTGGAGCTCTTCCCGAACCACGCGCCGAAGACCGTCCGCAACTTCGTCGAGCTGGCCGAGGGCGCCAAGGAGTACACCGACCCGCGCACCGGTCAGCCGGGCAGCGGGCCGTACTTCGACGGCACCATCTCGCACCGCGTGATCAGCGGCTTCATGATCCAGATGGGCGACCCGACCGGTACCGGCCGCGGTGGCCCGGGCTACAAGTTCGCCGACGAGTTCCACCCGGAGCTGCGCTTCGACCGGCCGTACCTGCTGGCGATGGCGAACGCCGGGCCGGGCACCAACGGCTCGCAGTTCTTCATCACCGTGTCGCCGACGCCGCACCTGAACAACCGGCACACCATCTTCGGCCAGGTCGCGGACGAGCAGTCGGCCAAGATCGTGGACTCGATCGCGAACACGCCGACCGGCCCGAGCGACCGGCCGCTCCAGGACGTCGTCATCGAGCGCGTCGAGATCGAGCACAAGCCCGCCTGAGCGGTCCGCGGGTACCTTTGCTCGCATGACTGAGCGCTCCGGGCAAGCTGGTGACGCGGCCGAGGGGCCGGTGCCGACCGCACCGGTCTGCTACCGGCACCCCGATCGGGCGACGTACGTCCGGTGCACCCGCTGTGACCGGCCGATCTGCCCCGAGTGCATGCGGGAGGCCTCCGTCGGGCACCAGTGCCCGGAGTGCGTCAGCGAGGGACGCCGCAGCGTACGGCCGGCGCGTACCGCCTTCGGTGGCGGTGCCGCCGGCCGTCAGGGCTACGTCACCAAGACGCTGATCGCCCTGAACGTGCTGGTCATGCTCCTGTCCATCGTTTCGGCCCGGAGCGGGACGGCGGTCGCCGGCGGCTCCGGCCTGGGCGGCCTGCTCGGCAACTCCACCCCGCTGACCGACTGGGGGGCGGTGCTCGGCCGGGCCGTGTTCCCCGACGGCACCATCGGCGGTGTCGCCGAGGGGCAGTGGTACCGGCTGGTCACCGCGATATTCCTGCACTACGGCGTGGTGCACCTGCTGCTCAACATGTGGGCGCTCTGGGTGCTCGGCCGGACCCTGGAGGCGGTGCTCGGCCCGCTGCGCTTCCTCGCGCTCTATCTGCTCGCCGGGCTCGGCGGCAACGTGGCGGTCTACCTGTTCAGCGCGCCGAACCGGCCCTCGGCCGGGGCGTCGACCGCCATCTTCGGGCTCTTCGCCGCGATCTTCGTGATCATGCGCCGGCTCGGCCGGGACACCTCGTCCATCGTGCCGATCCTGGTGATCAACCTGATCTTCACCTTCACCGTGCCGGGCATCTCGATCGCCGGCCACCTGGGCGGCCTCTTCTTCGGCGCGCTGATGGCGCTGGTCCTGGCGTACGCGCCGCGGATGCGGCGGACCCTGTTCCAGGCGGCGGGCGGCGCGATCATCGCACTCGCGCTGCTCGGCCTGGTGCTGGTGCGCACCGGCATGCTGACCGGCTGACCGGCGGGCGTCAGCTGCCGGTGGCGGCCCGGGCGGCGCGCAGCGCCTCGGCGACCTCCTCCGGCGGCGCGTCGAGGTCGTACCGGCCGAACAGGTGCAGTGACTCCCCCGCGTCGACCTCCAGCGTCTCGGCGGTCAACCCGCGCCGGGTCCGCCGGTCCACCCGGATCGCCTCCACGGCCGACCAGGGCAGCGACCGCCGGCCCGCGAAGCCCCGGATCACCGTGATCCCGTCGGCGTCGACGGCCAGCCGGACCGGCGCGACGAGGTCCCGTACCGCCCAGCCGACCAGCAGCGCGGCGGCCAGCCCGGCGAGGGCGAGCCGGACCCGGTCGTCGCCCTTGAAGAGCAGACCCAGCGCGACCAGGACCAGCGCACCGGCCAGCTTGGCCACCGGCAGGATCGTCGGCACCCGCCACTGGCGGGCCGGGGGCGACTGTGGCATCACCGCCCCAGCATGCCAGCCGTCCAGCCGGGTGCTGCCCCCGCCGGGGAACCGGGGGAGGACGACCGGCCGGGTCAGGACGTAGGATCGGGGACAGCCCAAGTTACCGGGGAGTAAACATGAGTGACGCGGTCATCGTCGGTGCGGTACGGACCCCGGTCGGGCGGCGCAAGGGCAGCCTCGCCGGCGTGCACCCGGTCGACCTCTCGGCGCACGTGCTGCGGGCCCTCGCCGAGCGGACCGGGATCGATCCCGGGCAGGTCGACGACGTGGTCTGGGGCTGCGTGTCGCAGGTCGGCGAGCAGTCGTGGAACGTCGCCCGCAACGCCGTGCTGGCCGCCGGCTGGCCCGAGTCGGTCCCCGGCACCACGCTCGACCGGCAGTGCGGGTCCAGCCAGCAGGCGCTGCACTTCGCCGCCGCCACCGTCCTCTCCGGACAGGCCGACCTGGTGGTCGCCGGTGGCGTCGAGTCGATGACCCGGGTGCCGATGGGCTCCAGCGTGGCCGGCGGCCTGCCGTTCAGCCCCGCCATCCTGGAGCGCTACCGGGGGGTCGAGGGCGTCGCCGCGGACAGCCCGCTCCCGTTCAACCAGGGCGTCGGCGCCGAGCTGATCGCCCGGCGCTGGCGGTTCTCGCGCACCCAGCTCGACGAGTTCGCGCTGGCCAGCCACGAGAAGGCGGCCGCCGCGCAGGACGCCGGCGCGTTCGACCCGGAGCTGGCCCCGGTGGCCCTGGCCGACGGCGGCAAGTTCACCGCCGACGAGGGCATCCGCCGGGACACCTCGCTGGCCAAGCTCGGCGAGCTGGCCACCCCGTTCCAGACCGACGGCGTGGTCACCGCCGGCTCCGCGTCGCAGATCTCCGACGGCGCCGCCGCGCTCGCGGTCACCACCAGCGAGTGGGCCAGCCGGCACGGCCTGCGCCCGCTGGCCCGGGTGCACACCGCCGTGGTCGCCGCCGACGACCCGGTCACCATGCTCACCGCCCCCATCCCGGCCACCGCGAAGGCGCTGCGCCGCGCGGGGCTGGGCATCGAGGAGATCGGGGTGTACGAGGTGAACGAGGCGTTCGCCCCGGTGCCGCTGGCCTGGCTGGCCGAGACCGAGGCGGACCCGGAGCGGCTGAACCCGCGCGGCGGGGCGATCGCGCTCGGCCACCCGCTCGGCGGGTCCGGCGCCCGGATCATGACCACCATGCTCCAGCACATGCGGGACAGCGGGATCCGCTACGGCCTGCAGACCATGTGCGAGGGCGGCGGGATGGCCAACGCGACCATCGTCGAGCTGCTCTGAGTCGACGCCGACTGTGGCGGCGGTCATTTCGCCGCCCGGCACGGCTGCGGCAGGGTGCGGCCATGGACACCGGAGAGGGCTACCGCAGGTTCGCCGAGCGGGAGGCGCGGGGCCAGTCCCCGACGTACGAGCGGCTGGCCCTGGCGGTCGCCGCGGACGGCGACCTGTTGGCGCTGCTCGACCGGCTGCCCGCGGCGAAGCGCCAGCCGAACCTGCTCTTCGGCGCGGCCCGGTTCCTCGGCGGCCCGGTCGAGGAACCGGGGCGGTTCCGTGCCTGGGCGACGGCGAACTGGGCCGACCTGGCGGCCACCATGACGACCCGGCGGACCCAGACCAACGAGGCGGCCCGCTGCGCGGTGCTGCTGCCGCTGCTGGCCCGCTTGCCGCAACCCCTCGCCCTGCTGGAGGTCGGCGCGTCGGCCGGCCTCTGCCTGCACGCGGACCGCTACGCGTACGCCTACGGCCCGCACCGGGTCGGGCCGACGGACAGCCCGGTCCGGCTGAGCTGCGTGGTCGAGGGTGACGCCCCGCTGCCGGACCGGGTGCCCGAGGTGGTGTGGCGGGCCGGGCTCGACCTGAACCCGCTCGACGTCACCGACCCGGACGACCTGGCCTGGCTGACCGCGCTGGTCTGGCCGGAGCACCACGACCGGCGGGAGCGGCTGCGCGCCGCCGCCTCGGTCGCCCGGGCGGCGCCGGCGCCGGTGCACCGGGGCGACCTGCTCACCGACCTGCCGGCGCTGGCGGCCACCGCACCCCGGGACGCCACCCTGGTGGTCTTCCACAGCGCGGTGCTGGCGTACCTGCCGCCGGAGGGGCGGCGCGCCTTCGCCGAGCTGGTACGCGGGCTGCCCGGCCACTGGATCTCCAACGAGGGCGGCGGGGTGTTCCCCGAGTTCGCCGAAGAGTTGTCCGCTCCGGAGGGTCCGGCCCGGTTCCTGCTGGCCCTGGACGGTCGCCCGGTCGCCTGGACCGGCCCGCACGGCCAATCACTGCACTGGCTGACGAATTGACGCGAAACGGACGAGATTCGGCTCGGGGGTCGACAGACGGCCCTTGACCTGACAAGAATCTTGGGGCCGGCGTGGAGCGAGTGACGCCAGGCGTCCGCCGCCGGCCTTCTGACCACGGGGACAGATTCGGGGAATCATGACACCCACCCTCACGCTGCCCGGGCTGCGCCGGGCCGCCCGCCGGACGCTGGCCGCCACGGCCACCGCCGTCCTCGGCGCCGGCACCGCGCTCGCCGTCACCACCACCCCTGTCCAGGCGGCCATCGGGCCGCAGCCCGGCACCTTCACCGGGCTCGGCTTCGACTCGTACTGCGCGCCGTCCAGCACCGCGATGCAGGCCTGGCTCGGCTCGCCGTACCGGGCGTACACCATCTACTTCGGCGGTGAGAACCGCGGCTGTGACCAGGCCAACCTGACCAAGGACTGGGTCGCCCAGCAGGTGGCGGCCGGCTGGCACCTGGTCCCGATGTATGTCGGCCTCCAGGCGCCCTGCCTGGTCACCACCGAGGCCAAGATCGACCCAACGCAGGCCGCCGCGCAGGGCCAGGCCCAGGCCGACGACGCCATCCTTCAGGCACAGAACCTCGGCCTGCCTCGGGAGAGCGTGCTGGTCTACGACATGGAGGACTACGACGGCGGGGACGCCGCCTGCACCACGGCGGTCACCACGTTCATGAGCGCGTGGACCGCCCGGCTGCACGACCAGGGCTACCTCTCCGGCTTCTACAGCAGCATGGCGCGCGGCGTGCCCGACCAGGTGGCGGCCTACAACACGGCCGGCTACGTGCGCCCCGACTACGTGCACTTCGCCCGCTGGGACAACGTGGCGACGGTCTCCGATTCCGGCATCCCGGCCGGCTACTGGTCGCCGAAGCGGCGGATGAAGCAGCACCGGGCCCCGCACGACGAGACGTACGGCGGGATCACCATCAACGTCGACAGCGACTACCTCGACGTGGCCCCGATCCCGGCCACCCCGTTCGGCGACTTCACCGGCAACGGCTGGTCGGACGTCGCCTACCGGGAGCCGTCCACCGGCCGGCTCTACCTGTACGGCGGCAACGGCACGTCGCTGAGCGGCCGGCTGAGCCTGGGCTCCGGCTGGAACGGCATGGACGTGCTCTTCCGCGCCGGCAACTTCGACAAGTCGGGCGGGGAGGACATCCTCGCCCGGGAGAAGTCGACCGGTTACCTGTGGCTCTACCCCGGCACCGGGTCCGGCCTGGGCAGCCGGGTGTACCTCGGCGCCGGCTGGAGCGGCTTCCGGGAGATCACCCCGGTCGGTGACTACAACCGCGACGGCTACCAGGACCTCGTCGCGGTGAACTCCTCCACCGGGGCCATGTATCTCTACCCGGGTACGGGGGGCACCGCGTTCAAGACCCGCGTGTACCTCGGCGCGGGCTGGAACAGCGTGGACGAGCTGAACGGCGGCGGCGACTTCAACGCCGACGGTTACCCCGACCTGGTGGCTCGGGAGAAGAGCACCGGCTACCTGTACCTCTACCCGGGGCGCTCGGGTGCGTTCACCACCCGGACCAAGGTCGGCAGCGGCTGGAACACCATGCAGAACCTGGTCCAGGTCGGTGACTTCGACCGGGACGGCCGGCCGGACATGATCGCGGTGCAGAAGTCCAGCGGCTACCTCTACCTCTACCGGTGGACCGGCAGCGCCTGGGCGTCGGCGCTCAAGATCGGCAGTGGCTGGGGCAGCATGAGCCCGCTGCTCTGACCCGGGCACTCCGTCCCGACGGCCCGCGCCGGACCAACCGGCGCGGGCCGTCGCGCGTCCGGACGTCGCACCGTAGGTGCGATTTGCACGGGTGGAACTTCCGCAATTCGAGAGTGAGCCATATCACTACCGCTCACATGCTCGTTGCATCTTGCATGGACGTGTTCTCGCGAACGTTCCTTCCGGCCGCCGCCGAGACCGGCCTGGCGACCCAGACCGTCAGTCGACACATGCCGATCTTCCGCCGGTGCGTCGGCGCCGGCGACGCCACCATCCTGGTCACCCGGTGCAGCCGCCCCGACCACCCGATCGGCGGCGAGTACCTGATGCTCCTCACCCACCGCCGTCTGGTGGTGACCCGGCAGTCCCGGGTGCTGCACCGGCTGCGGCTGCACCTCAACACCGAACTCCGCGAGCTGAGCAACGTGACCTGGAGCCCCGACGCGCGCGCGCAGTGCGTGGAGCTGGCGGCCACCGCGATCGACGGCGTCCGCGAGCGGTTCGTCATCCGTACCCACCACCCGAAGCAGGTGTGGCAGCTCGACGCGCTGCTCAACCACGCCTTTCGGACCCGGCTCCGGACCCCCGCCGAGCGGCTGGTCGCCACCATCGGCGAGCCGCCGGCGTTCGCCCGCCCGGCCGTGTTCCGTCCGGCCCCGGTGCGCTGACCGCCCTCTTACCGAATCCGAACATTCCCCTGACGTCTCCACCGGGCGTCGGTCGGTAATCATGGGCCGGTGACCGCCGACACCGCCCCGCGCGGGCTCGTCCTCGTGGTGGAGGACGAGCCGGCCATCGCCGACCTGGTCCGGCTCTATCTGACCCGGGACGGCTTCGGCGTACACCTGGAACGGGACGGGACAGCCGGCCTGGCCGCCGCGCGGCGGCTGCGCCCGGTGGCCTGCGTGCTCGACATCGCGCTGCCCGGCCTGGCCGGCACCGAGATCTGCCGCCGGCTGCGCGAGGCCGGCGACTGGACGCCGGTCATCTTCCTCACCGCCCGCGACGACGAGGTCGACCGGATCGTCGGCCTGGAACTGGGCGCCGACGACTACGTGACCAAGCCGTTCAGCCCGCGCGAACTCGTCGCCCGGGTCCGGGCGGTGCTGCGGCGCACGGCCGGCGCGCCCGCCGGGGTCGAGCAGCCCCGGGTGGTCGGCCCGGTCACCCTCGATCCGGCCCGCCGCACGGTCACCGCCGCCGGCACCCCGGTCCAGCTCACCTCGACCGAGTTCGACCTGCTCGCCCACCTGATGGCCCGGCCCGGCCGGGTCTTCACCCGGGAGGAACTGCTCGCCGGTGTCTGGGGGTACGCGGCGCACGCCGGCACCCGGACCGTCGACGTGCACGTGGCGCAGGTCCGGGCCAAGCTCGGCCCGGCCAGCGTGATCCGCACCCACCGTGGCGTCGGGTACGCGGCCGATGCCTGAGCCCGCCCACCAGCCCACCGTCGCGCTGCCGGTGATCGGCGCGCGCCCGGCTCCGACGCCGCCCCGCCGGCGCTTCGCACACACCCTGACCGCCCGCGCCGTGCTGGTCACCTGCGCGGTGGCCCTGGTGTCGGTGCTGGTCACCGCGCTGGTCGCGGTCCCCCTGGCGGTGCGCGGCGCCGAGCGGCGCGACCAGGCGGCGCTGGCCGCCCAGGCCCGGCTCGCCGCCGACGTGCTGCGCGTCCGCGCGGCACGTCAGCGGGACGGGGCCGGGGAGCGGCTCATCCGTCAGCTCCGCCAGCAGGACATCGAGGTCTACCTGATCCGGGCCGGCCAGGTGGACCGCCCGGGCCTGCCCCGCCAGGTGGTGAACCGGGTGGCGGCCGGCGGGAACGTGTCCGGCCGCCGGGTGGTCGACGGGCGGCGGACGCTGGTCGAGGGGCGGGCGCTCGCCGGGGGCGACGGAGTGGTGCTGACCCAGGCCGTCACCACCGGGCCCTGGCGGCAGGTGCTGCTCAGCCTCTGGTTGCCGCTGCTCGCCGGGCTCGCCGCCGGGGTGGGCGCCGGCCTGCTGCTGGCCCGCCGGCTGGCCCGGCCGATCCGGGTCGCCGCCACCGCCGCCGCCCGGCTGCGCGCCGGGGACCGGGCCGTCCGGGTGCCGGTCGAGCCGCCCGACGAGGTGGCCGACCTGGCGTACGCCCTCAACGGGCTGGCCGCCGCGCTGGCCACCAGCGAGGGGCGGCAGCGGGAGTTCCTGCTCTCCGTCTCGCACGAGCTGCGTACCCCGCTGACCGCCATCCGCGGCTACGCCGAGGCGCTCGCCGACGGGATTATCGACGCGGACGGGGTGCCGGACACCGGCCGCACCATGCTGGCCGAGGCCGAACACCTGGACCGGCTGGTCAGCGACCTGCTGGCGCTGGCCCGGCTGGAGGCGGCCGACTTCCCGCTGGAACCGGGACCAGTCGACCTGGCCCGGCTCGCCGCCGACGCGGAACGGACCTGGTCCGACCGGTGCGCGGCGGTCGGGGTGCCGTTCCGGGTGGAGACGCCGGGCGGGCCGGTCCCCGCCTACACCGATCCCGGCCGGATCCGGCAGGTGGTGGACGGGCTGCTGGAGAACGCGCTTCGGGTCGTACCCCCGGGGGCGCCGGTGGTGCTGGCGGTCCGGCCGGCCGGCGCGGACCCGACCGCCGGCGGCGTCGTCGAGGTCCGCGACGGCGGACCCGGCTTCACCGACGACGACCTGGCGGTGGCGTTCGAGCGCGGCGCGTTGCACCAGCGGTACCGGGGGGTGCGCAAGGTGGGCAGCGGGCTGGGCCTGGCGCTCGCGGCCGGGCTGGTCCGCCGACTCGGCGGCGAGATCGGCGCCGGCCACGCACCGGAGGGCGGCGCGGCCTTCACCGTCCGGCTGCCCGCCGATCCTTACCTGATCCGAACATCGGCCTGACGCTCCGCTCGCCGGAGCGGGGCAGGCTGTGGTCATCACGGACGAGAGAGGACAACCGATGGCACGACAGGGAATCGTCACCGGCGTCACCGCGCTGTTCGCGGCGGCCGCGCTCGGCCTCGCCGGTTGCGGCCCCGCCCAGGTCGCGCAGGAGACGGCGAAGGAGACAGCGGTCGAGGTGGCCGCCGCCATGGGGGCGGACGGCCAGGCGCTCGCCGCGATGGGCTTCGACGCCGCCGACCTGGACGTGGACCCGGTCGCCGCTCCGGCCCCCTCGGCCTCCGCCGGTGAGCAGGCCGGCCCGCAGGACAAGCGGGGCCAGCAGGGGCAGGAGTGGCGCAAGCGGCACCGGGCCCGGGTGCTGCTGCGGAAGAACATTCTGCACGGCGAGGTCGTGGTGCAGACCAAGGACGGCGGCACGAAGACCGTCGCCGTGCAGCGCGGCCAGGTGACCGCCATCGACGACAAGTCGATGACCGTGAAGTGCTCCGACGGCTTCACCATGACCTGGACGTTCGACGAGAAGCTGCGAGTGGTCGAGCGGCGACACACCGTGCAGTCCGGCGACATCAAGGTCGGTACGACGGTCGGCGTGGCCGGGGCCAAGGACGGCGACGGCGGCGTGGCCCGACTGATCGTGGTCCCGTTCAAGCAGCAGTGAGCCGGGCGAGGGCGGCCGTTCCGGAGGGCGGCCGCCCTCGTCCACGTCTGTCTCCGACAGGACCTTGACAAAGCTCCGGGCGCTGCACTCACCGAGGCGGGGACCAGCCAGGTTAGGCTAGGGCCGACTTACCGTCGCCACCGTGGAGAACCCGTGAAGCTCTCGATCCTCATGCCGGTCTACAACGAGGAAGAACGCATAGCGGATGCCTTGAAGCAGGCATTGGCGGTGGACTATCCGTGCGAGATCGAGCTCGTCGTCGTCGACGACGGCAGCCGGGACGGCACCGCGGAGGTCCTCGACCGGGTCGACGACCAGCGGCTGCGGGTCGTCACGCACCAGCGCAACGCGGGCAAGGGCGCGGCCATCAAGACCGCCGTCGACAACGCCGAGGGTGAGTACATGGTCATCCTCGACGCCGACCTCGAGTACGACCCGCAGGACATCCCGAAGCTGCTGGAGCCCGTGCTCGACGGGCGGGCGAAGGTGGTCTACGGCAATCGGACCTTCGGCAGCCACAGCGCCTACAGCTTCTGGTACGTGATGGGCAACAAGGGCGTCACCACCGTGGCGAACGTGCTCTACAACTCCTACATCGGCGACCTGGAGACCTGCTTCAAGCTGATGCCGCTGGAGCTGTACCGCTCGCTGGAGATCCGCTCCCGCGGCTTCGGCATGGAGGCCGAGGTCACCGGCAAGCTGCTGCGCCAGCGGATCCGCCCGTACGAGGTGCCGATCAGCTACCGCGCTCGGGGCCGCGAGGAGGGCAAGAAAATCACCTGGAAGGACGGCGTCGAGGCGGTCTGGATCCTGGCCCGCGAGCGCGCCCGGCGCCGGCCCGTCGCCGGCTGACGCCGCCCTTCCGGTCCCGCCCGGCTCAGCCGGCCGGATGCAGGAACGCGTCGACCGAACGGCGCAACCCGGCGGCGTCCAGGCCGTGCCAGCGGTCGTGGTCCGCCGGCGAGCCGTAACGGCGCAGGTCCGTCCGGCCCACGCCGAGAGCGAGCAGCCGGTGCGGCCGGTCGGCCAGCGCGTCGCCGACCACCCGGGCCGAGGTGCCCGCCAGGTACGGCTCCACCAGGATCACCTCGGTGCCCGCGAGGGCCCGCAGCCCGGCGGTGTCGAACGGGCGCGGCCGGTGGGTGTACGCCACGGTGACCGGCCGGTCGGCGACCGCGGCGAGCGCCTCGTCCAGCAGCGGCCCGACCGCCACCAGCAGCGGCGCCCCCGGTCCGGCGTCCCGGACCACCCGCAGGTCACCCGCGTCCGGGTACGCGGTCCCGTTGCTCTGCGTGGAGAGCCGCACGTACGCCGAGTCCTGCCGGCCGCACATCACATCGCGCAGCACGCCGGGCACCTCGTCCCGGTGCCCGGGCACGTGCACCGTCCAGTCCCGCAGGGTGTCGATCAGCGCCACGTCGGCCGGCGCGAAGTGGGTCCGCCCCGCGGCCGCCCGGTCGTACGACGCGCCGACGCTGACCAGCACCGCGCCGACCCCCTGGTGGTCGAGGTCCAGCTTGAGCTGCTCGTACGCCCGCTCGACCAGGAACGGCGCGTAGCTGTGCACGATCGGGCGCAGCCCGGTCAGCGCCAGCCCGCCGGCCACACCCACCATGAGCTGCTCCCGGATGCCGACGTTGAGCACCCGGTCGGGATGACGTTCGGCGGCCGGGGCGAACGCCGCCGCGGAGATGTCGGCCAGCACGACGGCGGTCCGCGGGTCGTCCAGGAACTCGGTGGCGGTGCTCACGAAGGTCTCGCGCATGGTCACTCCCCGCTGTCGGTGACGACCGCGACGACGACGTGCGGCCGGTGGTGGTCGTGCCCGGTGAGGGCGGTGTGCAGGGCCTCGTGGTCGCGGCCGTCGACGGTCGCGGCGGTCCACCCGTTGACGGTGAACCGGTTGGCCGCGCCGCCCGGCCAGCCGTGGCTCGCCGACCGGTTGTCCAGCACGATCGCGGTGAGGTTGCCCAGGCCGGTCGCGCCCGCGTACGCGATCGCCTCGTGGTTGGAGCCCTCGTCCAGTTCGGCGTCGCCGAGCAGCACGTACACCCGGGGGTCGGGGCGACCCTGGGCGCGCAGGCCGAGCGCGGTGCCCACGCCCAGGCCGAGGCCGTGCCCCAGCGAGCCGGAGCCGATCTCCACCCCCGGCACCAGCGACCGGTCCGGGTGATCGCCGAGGCGGCTGTCCGGGCCGCCCTGGTCGTCCAGCCATTCCACCGGTACGAAGCCCTTGGCGGCGAGCAGCGCGTAGTAGCCGGCGACGGCGTGCCCCTTCGAGAGCAGCAACCGGTCCCGGTCCGGGTCGTCGACGGTCTCCGGGCTGATCCGGAGCACCCGGTCGTAGAGCACCTGGAGCACGTCCAGGGTCGAGTACACGTTCGGGCCGAAGTCGCGGCCGGCGCGTACCCGGTCCAGCAGGGCCGCCAGGAGGGCGGGGTCGGTGGCGGTCGTCGTCGTCATGCGGATAGCCTCGGAGTTGAAGCGCACTTCAACTCAAGGCTCTGTGATGCACGAAGCACTCACCATCGGACAGCTCTCCGCCCGCAGCGGGGTGGCCCCCTCCGCGCTGCGCTACTACGAGCGGCTGGGGTTGATCCGGGCCGAGCGCACCGGCGGCAACCAGCGCCGGTACGCCCGCACCGAACTGCGCCGGGTGGCGTTCGTCCGGATCTCCCAGCAGGTCGGCGTCTCGCTGGAGGAGATCAGGGAGGCGCTGGACTCCCTGCCGTCCTCGCGTACGCCCACCCCGGACGACTGGGCCGCGCTGTCCCAGGCGTGGCGGGACCGGCTGGACGAGAAGATCCGGCTGCTCGGCAAGCTCCGCGACGACCTGGACGGCTGCATCGGCTGCGGCTGCCTGTCGTTGCAGCGCTGCACCCTCTACAACCCGGGTGACTCGCTGGCCGCCGAGGGACCGGGCGCCCGGCTGATGCTGCCCCGGTCGGCGGAGCCGGACGGCGAGGCGGCCTGACCGGTCACCGGACCAGCAGCACCTTACCCACGTGGTCGTTGGTCTCCACCAGGCGGTGCGCGTCGGCGGCGTCGGCCATCCTCGCCCGCGCGTGCACGACCGGCCGGACCGTCCCGGCCTCGATCAACGGCCACACCTGCTCGCGAACGCCCCGGACGATCGCCGCCTTCTCGTCGAGCGGGCGGGACCGCAACGCCGTGGCGTGCACCGAGGCCCGCTTCGCCAGCAGCATGCCCAGGTCCAGCTCGCCCTTGCGGCCGCCCTGCATGCCGATCACCACCAGCCGCCCGCCGGTGGCCAGCGCCGCCACGTTCCGCGACAGGTACGCGGCGCCCATGATGTCGAGGATCACGTCCGCGCCCCGGCCGTCGGTGACCCGTCGGACCTCCTCGACGAAGTCCTGCTCCCGGTAGTCGACGGTGTGCGCGGCACCCAACTCGCGCAGCCGCGCGTGCTTCTCCGCCCGCGCGGTCACCACCACGGTCGCCCCGAGCGCCACCCCGAGCTGGATGGCGAACGTGCCGATCCCGCTGCCGCCGCCGTGCACCAGCAGCGTCTCGCCCTTGGCCAGCCGGGCGAGCTGGACCACGTTCGACCAGACCGTGCACGCCACCTCCGGCAGCGCCGCGGCGTCCACCAGGTCGACCCCCGCCGGCACCGGCAGCAACTGCCCGGCCGGCACGGCCACCCGCTCGGCGTACCCGCCGCCGGCCAGCAGCGCGCAGACCTCCTGACCGACCGCCCACCCGGTGACCTGGGAGCCGATCTCGCTCACCACCCCGGAGCACTCCAGCCCCGGGTACGCGGGCGCGCCCGGGGGCGGCGGGTACTGCCCCTGCCGTTGCAGCAGGTCGGCCCGGTTCACCGCACTGGCCCGCACGTCCACGACCACCTCGTCGGGGCCGGGCTGCGGGTCGGGCACCTCCGACCAGACGAGGGCGTCGGGTCCGCCGGGCTTCGGGATCGTCATCGCGCGCATGGCCCAGTCTTACCCGATCCGTCCCTCCGCCCACGCCCGAGCCAGGATCTCGTCCACCGTCTCCGCCGGGGTCTGCACCGAGCTGTCCAGCCACAGCCCGCGGCGGCGGCAGGTCGTAGCGGAGCCGGAGCTGACGCCATGCCTCGTCGGAGAGGTCGGCGGTCATCGCCGCCCGCCCGCCGACGATCATCCGGCGGAACACGTCACCGCGCAGGTGCACCGACCGGGGCAGTCGCCGGGCCAGCAACTCGGCCACTGTGGACTTCCCGGCCGCCATGATTCCGCTGATCAGCACCACACCGGGCGTATCCCACACGCGCCCATCCTGCCAGTCAGGGTGGGGACGCCCGGTTCGGCCGGGAACGGTCCGTGGCAGACTATGCACGGTCGCGTACCCCTCGGGGACGCGCCGGGAGGGTTCGCCTAGTGGCCGATGGCGCTGGTCTTGAAAACCGGTAAGGCAGCGATGTCTTCGTGGGTTCGAATCCCACACCCTCCGCCCGGCATCAGCGCCGTTCGAGCGTGAGCAGCGGCTCAGCGAACACCGGCGCTGGTGCGTCGGGGTCTGCGGCAACAGCCTGCTCCAGTCGGCGGAAGCCGGCCTCCAGTTCGTCGGGACCGAGCTGCGCGAAGAACGAGAGGGTGCGCAGGCGCAGCCGTTCGAGCATGTCGCCGCAGGTGCCCGCGGACGGCTCGGTGACCGTGCCGAAGCTGGTGACGCGCCAGCCGACCGACGTGAACATCGCGATGGCCTCGTGCAGCGGCTGAAACAGCGAGGCGTCCACCTCGTAACCGCGGGGGAAGTGCCCCAGCCACCACGGCCGGGGATGGTGGTCGCTGAAATTCGCGCGCAGGAGCAGCCGCCCGCCGGGCCTGAGCACCCGGGCCAACTCCAGGACTGCCCGGGGCTTGTCCTGGACGTGGTGCCAGGACAGGAACATGAGAGCGTAGTCGGCGCTGCCGGACGGCACCGGCAGGTCCTCGGCGGCGCCGGCCAGATACCGCACACCGGGATGCTGGGCCTGCGTCTGCGCGACCTCGCGCATGCGGACCGACGGCTCGACGCCGGTGACCGGCCCGAATGCTCCGGCCAGCGCGGGGGTGAACCTGCCGGTCCCTGAGCCGATGTCCAGCCCCGTCAGCGGACGCCGCTCGGGCAGCACCGCTTCGAAGGCGTTGATCCATACCTGCAGTTGCTGCTCGGAGAGCGCGCGGCCGCGCGCGTAGTCCTGGTGCTGCTCCGTGTCGTAGTCGATCGACCTCATCGGACCTCCCGTGTCAGCCGGGCGCCGCAAGTGCCACCCGATATATCACTCCGATACATCGGCAAGATATTCGCCGTGGCGTCACCCCACAAGGCCTGTTTCTCGGGGAGCTCAACGCCTACCTGCGGGCTGCGACTGCGGCTGCGCGTGCCGGACACGACGCGCTTTCGGTTCGTTCCGGGGCGTGGAGGGGGTATGAAGGGGCGCAGGACATTCGCGCGCACCCGGAAGGACCGTTTCGATGACCCTGGAACGACCGATCGCCCCGGACCCCTACGAGCTGCTGCCCACGGTGCCGTCGTTCAACCTGACCAGCGACGACGTGCACAACGGCGAACCGATGGACGCGCGGTACGCGCACGGCAGCGCCGGCGGCGAGAACGTCTCCCCGCAGCTGTCCTGGTCGGGCTTCCCGGACGGGACCAAGAGCTTCGTGGTCACCTGCTTCGACCCGGACGCCCCGACCGGCAGCGGCTTCTGGCACTGGGTGCTGGTGGACGTGCCCACCTCGGTGACCGAGCTGCCGAGCGGCGTGAAGGAGAGCGACCTGGGCGGCGCGTTCAGCATCCGCAACGACTACGGCGACACCGGCTACGGCGGCACCGCCCCGCCGCCCGGTGACCGCCCGCACCGGTACGTCTTCGCCGTACACGCGGTGGACGTGGAGCGCCTCGACGTGGGCAAGGACGCCAGCCCGGCCTTCGTCGGCTTCAACCTGGCGTTCCACACCCTGGCCCGGGCGGTGATCCGCCCGACGTACCAGATCAAGGAGTGACGAGGTGGGGCCTCCGCCGACGCGGAGGCCCTGTTCCGGTCAGTCCGGGACGCGGGCGACCGCGAAGACGGACTGACCGAACGGCGGGCGTACGGCCTGCTCGGCCGCCTTGGTGGCGGGCAGGACCAGGCTGTCGTAGATCTTCACCATCGGGCCCTCCTTCGGCATCAGCCGGAAGACCTTGGTGGCCATGAAGTAGCCGATCAGGCCGAGCGCGTTCGCGTAGTGGATCTTCTCCACGGTGAGGCCGGCCTCGGTCATCGCCGCAGCGAGCGTCTTCTTCGTGTAGCGCCGGACGTGGCCGGTGGCGATGTCCGCCGGGCTCATCGCGAACTGGAACGCCGGCACGATGATGACCACCGCGCCGCCCGGCCGGACCAGTTCGCGCATGCTGCGCAGCGCGCCCACGTGGTCCTCGATGTGCTCCAGCACGTTGTACGACACGGCCGCGCTGTAGTCCCCGCGCTCGGAGTGCGGCAGCAGCATCTGCCGGACCTCGATGGCGGGGTGGTCGGCCAGCCGCTCCTTGAGCCGGATCAGCCGGTCCGGGTCGGCCTCGGTGGCGGTGATCCGGGGCAGGTGCTCGGACCACTCCAGGGCGTAGTCGCCCAGCCCGCTGCCGATCTCGATGGGGTTGTCACCGAGGTAGGGCACGGCCAGCTCGACGAACCACCTGCGGTGGTTGACCGCCGTCGCCAGCCCTTCGAGCACCTCCGACTGGACGCGCTGATCCCCAGTGATTTCTGCCATGCGTCGATTCCTCACGATATGACTGACCCGCGCCTGGACCGACAGAGTCAACCATCTGGATGGCTGGGGGGGGAAATCGGGGCACCGGGGGTGGCCGAATTGCGGTCGGGGGAGGGCACGTGATCGGCGGTTGGCGAACCCGGCACATAGTACGCCAGTACCCAGAAACTGTCACGGCCCAGCCATACCCTGACTACGCTCTGAATTGTCATGACTACTCCTCAATCGGACGCCGTCCGCGGCGGTCCCGCCGAGGGTGCGTCCGACGGGGGCGAGCAGCCGACATGGGGGCGGTGGATCGACCTCGCCGCCGTGCTCAGCTTCGTGCTGCTCGCCTTCTGGGTCACCGCGCGGTTCTGGGCGAACCCGGCCGCCGGGGTGCGGGACAACCGTTCCGACCAGGCGCAGTTCGAGTGGATGATGGCACACGGTGCGCGGGTGGTGACGCAATTCGCGGATCCGTTCACGACCGACCGGATGAATGTGCCGGACGGCGTCAATCTCATGGCAAATACGTCCGTATTATCCATTTCTCTGCCAATGGCACCGGTCACCGTCTTGTTCGGGCCGCGCTGGGCGTTTCTGCTCTTTCTCACCCTCGGAATGGCCGCCACCGGCATCGCCTGGTACTTCGTCCTTTCCCGGGTGCTGATCGGCACCCGGGGGCCGGCCTGGCTCGGCGCCGGCTTCTGCGCCTTCGCGCCGGCGATGGTGTCGCACGCCAACGCCCACCCCAACATCGTCAGCCAGTTCGTGGTCCCGTTGATCGTCTGGCGTACCGTGCGCCTGGCCGAACCGGGCCGCTGGCTGCGCAACGGGGTGCTGCTCGGCCTGGTGATCGTCTGGCAGGCCTTTCTCAACCTGGAGATCCTGCTGATGACGGCGATCGGGCTGGGCGTGATGGTGGTCGCGCTCAGCGTCGGCCGGCCCGAGCTGCGCCGGGCGATCCGGCCGTTCTGCGCCGGGCTCGCGGTCGCCGCCGTCGTCGCCGGGGCGCTGTTGGCCTACCCGCTGTACGTGCAGTTCTTCGGGCCCGGCGCGTACCAGGGGCTGTCCCGGCTGATCCGGGGCTACCGCACCGACCTCGCCTCGTTCGTCGCCTGGTCCCGCGAGTCGCTGGCCGGGGACGCCCGGGGCAGCGTGTGGCTGGCCAAGAACGCCACCGAGGAGAACGCCTTCTTCGGCTGGCCGCTCGTCGTCCTGGTGGTGGCGCTGGTCTGGTGGCTGCGGCGCAATGTCGTGGTGCTCGCCCTGGCCGGTGCCGGGCTGCTCTTCGCCGTCTTCTCACTCGGCCGGGAGATCCGCTACGACGGGCACGACACCGGCATCCCCGCCCCGTGGGCGGCGCTGGAGAAGCTGCCGATCCTGCACTCGGTGGTGCCCACCCGCTGGTCGCTGGCGCTCACCCCGATCATCGGGATCCTGCTTGCCCTCGGCGTGGAGCAGGTCCGGCAAGTGTCCCGGCGGCACCCGGCCGCCCGTCCGCAGCTCCGCTTCGCCACCGCCACCGTGCTGACCATGGCGCTGCTGCCGATCCTGCCCACCCCGCTGCCCGCGGTACGCCTCGACCCGACCCCCGCCTTCGTCACCTCCGGGGCCTTCCGGCCATACGTGGCCGGCGGGCACAGCATCGTGACGCTGCCGCTGCCCGACACCACGTATCCCGATCCGCTGCGCTGGTCCGCCGAGACCCGCCTGGACCTGCCGCTGGCCCGCGGCTACTTCCTCTACCCGGACACCAGGCCGGGCAGGGGGCGGGTGGCGCTCTTCAGTGGGCCGCCGCGCCCCACCAGCACCTTCTTCACCACCATCCGTACCACCGACGGGGTGCCGCCGATCATCCCGTCGGACCAGGTGGCCGCGGTGGACGACCTGCGCTACTGGCGGGCCGGCGCGGTGATCCTCGACCCCCGGCTGCGGCAGGCCGACGCGCTGCGGCGGGGGATGACCGCGCTGACCGGGATCGAGCCGACGTACGCCGGTGGCGTCTGGCTCTGGGACGTCCGGCCGCTGGTGGACTGAGCGGCGCCGGTCAGGACGGGCGGAGGCAGCAGCCCTGGCAGATCTTCGGCCGCGGCAGGGTGAAGGCCAGGCAGCAGGTGCGCCGCTGCACGGTCGGCTCGCCGGCGGCGCCGGGCACCAGCTCCACCAGGTCGCTCAGATCGAGCGTGTCGAGCAGCGTCCCGATCGTCGCGGTGGCGGAGCCGGGCAGGGCGTCCGAGGCGCGCAGGATGCCGTGCGCGATGCCCGAGGCGACCGAGCCGAGGAGCGTACGCGTGCCGAGCCGGACCTCGGTCTGGATGGCCGCGATCAGCGGCGCGAAGTGGGCGTCGAGCAGGGTGGCACGCAGCGCCCGCAGCAGCGCCGCCTCGTCGGCGACCACCCGTACGTCGGGGTGGCCGGCCAGCGCCAGCGGGTCGCCGGGCAGCACCGCGACCGTGGTCGAGCTGCGCAGGCCCAGGGTCAGCAGCTGGTGGTGATCCTCGAAATGGACCAGGACGTCGGCCGGGTCGAGCAGCGGCACCCGCCGGGCCGAGGCCCAGCCGAGCACCACCGGCAACGCCGTCCAGTAGCTGTACGACTTCCAGGCCAGCGCGGCGCAGGCGTGTGGGGTGCCGCCGAAGCGCCGGGTGGCCGCGCGGAGGAACTCGGGCAGCAGGGTGCCGTCGATCAGCCGGGCCGCCGGGGACCAACGGGCCTCGTCGGCGGTGACCAGCAGCCCGGGGGCGAGCCCGGGCAGGTCGTCGGTGCCGAACATGGCGCGCAGGGTGGCGGTCACGGGGGCGAGCGGCGGGGCGACGACGTCGCGCCTCGGCATCACCGCAGTCACCTTGATCCGTCCCCTGTCTGGTGGTTCCCATCGGTCGGCGTCCGTCGTCGGCCCTAACTAAGGCTAGCCTAACCACAGCTCCCGGCCGGGGGAAAGTCGCACCGAGGGGTCGATGGAGAGGTCCCGGTCACTCCGCGGCCGTCGCCGCGTGCCGGGTACTACCCGGGCGGGCGGGCGGAAAACGCCGCCAGGCGGGCCGGTGGGACCGCGCAAGTATCGACGGCCGCCGTTGAATTGGCAAGACACCTGTCCAATAGGAGGCAGTTTCCGTACACGTTCGGCCACCGAACGTGAAAATGAGGCTCCCGCGTACGAGGAAGCCGATGTCGACCTCACCCATCGAGCGTGCCGCCGACTCGTTCGCGGCCGAGCTCGCCCGGCACCGCACCGGCCGAGGGCTGTCCAAGAAGCAGTTGGCAACTCTGATGGGCTTCGACCCGTCGTACGTCAGCCACGTCGAGGGGCGCCGGCACCGGCCCACCGAGGACTTCGCCCGCCGGGCCGAAGCCGTCCTGGAGGCCAGCGGTGCGATCTGGCAGCGCTTCCGCGAGTACGACGAACTGCGGCACGGCCGCTCCGGAGGCAACCACCGGGAGCCTCCCCTCCCCGGGCAGTGGCTGCCGCCCGGCACCGGCCTGGTGGTCGAGCGGGAGTCCGCCACCCTCACCTATACCGACGAGGGCTACCACTGCGCGATCCGGCGCGAGCTGTACAACGCCGGCACCGAACCGGTCACCCGCTACCTGGTCCGGGTGGCCGTGGACCGCTACCCCGACGACCCGGGCCGCTCCAACCGGCACCACCGCGAACACCCGCTCACCTTCGCCCAGCTGCAACTCGCCGCGTACCGGGACGACGGGACCACCCGCGAGCCGATGCACTGGCGGGCCAAGCACGACCGGGACGCGTTCAAGGAGATCTGGCTCCTCTTCGAGAACGCCGAGGGGCGGTTCCCGCTCTACCCCGGCGACCGGGTCGCCATCGAGTACGCGTACCGGGTCGGCCGGGACAAGTGGGGCCCCTGGTTCCAGCGCGCCGTACGCCTGCCGACCCGGCACCTCGCCGTCCGGCTCGACCTCCCCGCCGGCCTCGACCCGAAGGTGTGGGGGGCGGAGACGTCGCTCTCCGCCGAGGAGGGGCCGCTACGTACCCCGATCCAGCGACGCGCCGAGGGTGACCGGGTGATCCTCGACTGGTCCACCGACGACCCACCGCTGAACGCCCGCTACCGGCTGCAGTGGCGGTTCCGCAGCGTGCCGCCGGAGACCGAACCGGACGGCCCCGGACCGGGCGTCCGGGTGCGGGCCAGCGACCGGATGCGCGGCATCGGCATCGTGCAGCGCGGCGACGACCTGCTCCGCCAGCCGGCCCGCCAGTTCGACCTGCCCCGGGAGCAACGCGTGGCCCGGGAGGTCGTCGACCGGCTCGCCGGCACCCTGGTCCGCCTCGACGAGCTGCACCCGTTCAGCAAGGGGGTCGGCATCGCCGCGCCGCAGCTCGGGCAGCGCTGGGCCGCCGCCCTGGTCCGCCCCGCCGGCCGGGCCGCCGAGCCGGTCGTCCTGCTCAACCCCCGGGTGGTCGACGTCGCCGCCGAGACCGACGAGCAGTACGAGGGCTGCCTCTCCTTCTTCGACCACCGCGGCCTGGTGCCCCGGCCGCTCCGGATCGACGTGGAGCACGCCCAGTGGGACGGCAGCCGGGTCATCACGTCCTTCGAGTACGCGACGGCCCGGCTGGTCGCCCACGAGCTCGACCACCTGGAGGGGCGCCTCTACGTCGACCGGATGGCCCCCGGCGTCCCGTTGGTCCCCGTCGAGGAGTATCGCGACACCGGCCACCCCTGGCGCTACTGAGGGGCACCGGGAGATTCCGGCACGCGGCCAGGCTCGGGGGGAGGAACGGCTACCGGGCGCCGAAGGTGTCGTACCGGATGTTGTCCGGCGGGACATCGTCGGCGGCGAGCGCCCGCAGGGTGGCCCGGACCATCGGGGCCGAGCCGGAGACGTAGCAGTCGTGGGTCGTCCACGGGCCGAACCGGGTTACCACGTCGGAGATGTCCCCCAGCTCGCCGTCGAACTCCGGGTCCTCGCTGCACGCCGGGGTCACCGACAGCCACGGGTGCGCGGCCACCAGCTCCGCCAGGCCCGGCAGGCCGTACAGCTCGTCGGGGTGGCGGGCGCCGTAGAAGACGTGCACCCAGCGGGTCCGGTTGACCCGGGCCAGCTCCTCCACCAGCGCCTTGATCGGCGCCAGCCCGACCCCGCCGGCCACGCAGAGGATGTCCCGGGCGGACGACCGGTCCAGCGTCATCGACCCCATCGGGGCGGCCACCCGCAGCAGGTCACCCGGCCTCGTCCGGCGGACCAGCGCCCCGGACACCCAGCCCGCCGCCCCGGTCGGCGTACGCACGTGGAACTCCAGCACGTTGTCGTCGTTCGGGGCGTTCGCCACCGAGTACGTCCGCCACACCCGCGGGTGGTGGCGGGGCACTTCGACGCTGACGTACTGGCCGGCCTGCCAGTGCAGCGGGTGCTGGAGGGCGCGGACGGTCAGCACCGCGGTCTCCCGGCCGTGGCGCTCGTGGGTGAGCACCTCGGCGTGCCAGAACGGCGGGTTCCCGTCCGCCGCCGCGCCGGCGAGCATCCGCTCGCAGATGCTCGCGTACGCCTCCCGCCACGCCTGGTCGTACTCCAGGTTCCAGCCGTCGCCGGCGGTGCTGCGCAGCGCGTCCAGCAGGGCGACGCCCATGGTCTCGTAGTGGCCCGCCTCGACGTGGTACTTCCGGTGGCCCCGGCCCAGCGCCCGCAGGTACTCGTCGAAGCTCACCGGGTCGTCGACCGTCTGGGTGGCGGTGACGATCGCCTCCAGGATCCGGTCGCCCTGCCCGTTCATGTGCACCGGGAAGAGCTTGCGCAGCTCGGGGTCGAGGAGGAACAGCCGGGCGTAGAAGTGGCTGCTCAGCCGCTCGCGCTCCTCCTCGACCAGGGTCCAGCTCTCCTTCAACAGCCGGGCGAAGTTCTCCACCGGGGCACGCTCCTTCTCCTGGCGGGCGGATCGGCCCTCACAGAATCTCCACGGAGCGTGCCGACCGGTCGCACAGAATGTGCGACCGGCTCATTCGGGTGCCGAGGTGGTGTCGACCGGTCCGGGCGTGCGGCACAGTGGTCCGGTGACGGTTGACGAGCTCACCCGCCCGGTGTCCCGCTGGACCCTGGGCACCGAGACGCTCCTGGTGCTCGGCCTCTCCCTCGGTCAGTCGGCCGTGTACGCGCTGGTCTCGCTGATCGCCAAGCTCACCGCGGCGGGTCCGCTCTCCAAGCAGACCGCCTCGCTGAACACCTCGGTGTCGGCCCGGCCGTACCTCGACCTGACGTACCAGCTCCTCGGGATCGGCTTCGCGCTGCTGCCCGTGCTGCTCGCCGTACACCTGCTGGCGCGGGACCCCGGCGACCCGGCGCGGACGCTCGGCGTGGACCTGACCCGGCCCGGGTCGGACCTGGCCCGGGGTGCGGGCCTGGCCGCGCTGATCGGCCTGCCCGGGCTGGCCCTGTTCTGGGCGGCGGCGCAGCTCGGCGTCAACGCCACCCTGGTCCCGGCGGCGCTGCCGCACCTCTGGTGGGCGGTGCCGGTGCTGATCCTGGCCGCCGTGCAGAACGCCGTGCTGGAGGAGGTGATCGTGGTCGGCTACCTGATCACCCGGCTGCGGCAGCTCAACTGGCGGCTCGGCGCGGTGCTCGCGGCGAGCGCCGTGCTGCGCGGCTCCTACCACCTCTACCAGGGCTTCGGCGCGTTCCTCGGGAACGCCGTGATGGGCGTGATCTTCAGCCTCTTCTACCTGCGCACCCGCCGGGTCGCCCCGCTGATCGTCGCGCACACCCTGCTCGACGTGGTCGCCTTCGTCGGGTACGCGCTGCTCCCGAAGGCCTGGTTCAGCTGGCTCTGACCGCCACGCCGTCCGGCCCGACCGCCCTGCAGCCGGCGCCCGGGCTGCCGCGGCCCGGCCGGTAGAGGGCGGTCGCGCGGGCGGCGAGTCGCTCGGCGGCGGCCGCGTCGCCCGCCGCAGCCGTGAGCATCGCCGCGCCCGGCAGCAGCCGCGAGGCCAGCCGCAGCCCCAGCCAGCCGCCCGCCTGGGCGGCCAGCGGCGTCGCCAACCGCCACGCCGCCTCGGCCGCACGCGACCACGGCCCGTCCACCGGTACGCCCGCCGACCGCACCGCGTCCAGCGCCGCACGCGCCGTGCCGACGTCCGGGTGCACCTGGGTCAGCACCAGCAACTCGGCCACCCGGTCCGGGGCACCCGGGTCCCGGCCGTAGACCGCCGCCAGGTGCAGCACCAGGTTCGCCTGGGTCCAGAGCACCGCCGCCAGCTCGGTCACCGGCGCGAGCAGGCCGGCGCCCGCGGCGAGCGCCCCGCCCGTACCGGCCAGTCGGACGAACCGCCGGGTCGCCAGCCGGGCCAGCCCGTCGGCGTCCGCGTCCGGGTAGGTCCCGCGGGTCCGCTCGGCCCAGTCGCGGGCCCGCGGTCCCAGCTCCTCGACCGCCGCGAGGGCCAGCAGCTCCGGTGCGAAACCCGGGTGGTCGAGGACCCGCGCGGCCACCGTCCGCCAGGCCGCCCCGCCGGTACGCCCCGACTCCATCTCCCGGCTCGGGCCGTTCGACGGCTCCAGAGCCGTGGCGGCCGGCTCCGGCACCGGCACCGCGACGGCGACGGTTCGCCGATCTGCGGCGGCACCCTGCTCGGACGGCGACTCGACGATGGCGGTCCCCGGGTCCGCAGCGGTAACGGACGCCGGTTGCGGCGTGCCCGTGGCGCTGCCCTGGTCCGGGGCGGTCGCCGGATCCTGCTGCGGCGGGACCATGGTGGTGCCCTGGTCCGTCCCGGTTTCCGGTACGGCCCCCGTCTGGGGCGGGATGGGCCGGGCACCGGTCTCCGTCGGGGTGTCGGTGTCGCGTACCGACGGCGCCGCCTTCTTCGCCCGGGTCGCCTTCCGGGCCGGGGCGGCCTTCTTCGTCGCGGTGGTCCGGCTGGCGGCCGCCTTGCGGGCCCGGGTGGTCGCGGGCGGGGTCGTCTCCGGAGCGGCGGCGGTGCCGCTTGCCGCGCTCACCGGCCCGGTCGGCTCGGCGCCGTCCACCCCGCTCACCGACGCGCTCGGGACGACGTCGGCCGTGACCGGTGGGACGCCGGCCGGATCCTTGCCGCTCCCGGTGGCCGTCGATGGCGCTGCGACGGGGGCGGTGTGTCCGACGTCACCCGCCATCTCGATCGGTTCTGCCGCCGGTCGACCGGCGCGCTTCCGTGCGCCCGGCGTGGCCTTCTTCACGGGCGGGGCCGCCTTCTTCACCCCGCCGCGCTTCGTCGGCCTTGTGGGCTCCGCGTCCGTGCCCGGCCCGCCAGCGTCCGACCCGTCCGCGCCGGGCCTGTCCGTGCCCGGCATGTTCCTGCCAGGCCCATCGGTGTCCGGTTCCGTAGCCCGGCGCGGGCCGCTGGCCTTCCCCTCATCGACCGGGACGACACCGCCGGTGGCGGGGGCCTCGTCGGCGGCCGCCTCGGCCGAGGGACGGGGACGCGGCGTGGCGGTCGGGGCGGGGGCGGCGGAGGTCCGATCGGGGTCGCCGGCCGGCGGCCCGGTCAGGGTGGGTTCGGGCGGCTGGAACAACACGGCCGGAGCGGCCTTCGCCCGACGCGGACGGGGCGCGGGGTCGCCGTCGGTACCGACCGGGTCGGCGGGCGGTGCCGGTGCCGGCGGCGGGGTGAAGGTCGGCTTGGTGGAGCGGCTCCGCCTGGCGCTGGCGGCGGGCTCACGACGGGGCGGATCGCTCGGCGGCTGCTCCTGCATATCGATGGAGCGTAGTCCCGGAGGTGACCTGGCACACGGGGGAAACGCGAGAGGTGCAGGTCGTATCGGTAGTCGCTTTGCCCCGGGCGGGTGCGGACCTGTATCCTCGGGCGCGGTGGTCTCCGGGCCACCGGGGAGACTTCGCCTAGTCTGGTCTATGGCGCCGCACTGCTAATGCGGTTGGGGTCTTAAAGCCCCTCCCGGGTTCGAATCCCGGAGTCTCCGCGCGAAAGCCGGGTGTGTAGACTGGCCGAGCAACGAGCGCCCGTAGCTCAACGGATAGAGCATCTGACTACGGATCAGAAGGTTAGGGGTTCGAGTCCCTTCGGGCGCGCACAGTTGAACAGCAAGAACGCACAGGGCCGGTCGCTTGCGACCGGCCCTGACAGCAAACCGGTGACAGCAACGTCATTCCTTGGCCTCATCATCGAGCAGGCCGCTGAGCTGATCGAGCGCCGCCCGCTTGTCGCCCAGGCTCACATGCCTAGGCCGTCATGGTCATCTCCAACGTGGTGTGCCCCACGATGTCCATTACCGTCCGGGGCGGCACGCCCAGGGCCAGCAGCACCGAGACGCAGCCGTGCCGGAGATCATGCAGCCGAATCGTCGGCAGTCCGGCGGTGGCGCACTCAGCCTGGATCAGGCGGGTGCAGTTGCGCGGATCCAGCGGGGTCCCGATCGGCGTGGTGAAGACGTAGCCAAGACTCGGCCACTTCGCGCCGAGTGCCAGCCGTTCCGCCTCCTGGCCCCGCTGGTGATCCGTGAGCGTCCGGACGACCAGCGCCGGCAGCGGCACCGCCCGTGCCGAACGCTGCATCTTCGTCGGGAACGTCGCTAACTGTCCCTCCACCCGATGCAGACTGCGCCGAACCCGCAGGACGCCCGCCTCCAGGTCGACGTCATCCCACCGCAGCCCCAGCGCTTCACTCCGGCGAAGACCGAGAACCGCGAACACCACGAACAGCGCGTGCAGCCGGTGATCCCGGGTCGCTTTCAGCAGCGTCCGCAGCCCGGGTGCGCAGCGGTCACGAGGGGGCACGAGGGGCAGCCGCGACGCCTGCTCGCCCCAGGCCTTTCGGGCATCACGGCCGGTTGAGCGCGCTCTTCCAAACTGAGGCTCCCGCGCTTGACGTCCAAAGGAGCCGGGAAGCCCGCTGTGCCGAGGCGCGGCACGTAAGGTCGGTCAGCGTGACCATCGAGAGTCTGGCGTCGAGGATCTACGCCGTTAGCCGTCTGACCGGTGAATTCGTGCTGCGCTCGGGGCGCACGGCCAATGAGTACTTCGACAAGTATCAGTTCGAGGCTGATCCGGCCCTGCTGGATGAGGTGGCTGCCGGTATGGCAGGACTCGTGCCGGAGGGTACCGAGGTCCTGGCCGGCTTGGAGATGGGCGGGATTGCTGTCGTCACGGCACTCGGGCGTCATGTCGGCCTACCCTGTGCGTTCGTTCGCAAGACCGCAAAACCGTACGGGACTCGCCGGCTGGCTGAGGGGGCCGAGGTCGCTGGGCGACGGGTCGTGGTGGTCGAGGACGTGGTGACCTCCGCTGGCCAGATCGTGATCTCGGCCCGCCAACTCCGCCAGTTGGGAGCACACATCGACCATGCGCTGTGTGTCATTGACCGAGAGGAGGGTGGGACGGAGGCGCTGGCCGCCGAGGGAATTAGGTTGCTGCCGATGCTCACCCGCGTGGACCTTGAGGCTGCCGCGGGCACGGCGTAACGGAGCATCTGGCTGGGCTTGGTTGGGAGTGGCGGGGACCTAGTTCCACTGGCGGCCGACCGTGGCCATCTGTCCGGCGCCCCGCCCGCCTATCCCACCATCTCTACCAGCCGCGTCTTGACCACGTCACGATGAGTGATCTGGTTGCGAGGTCCGCCGTGCTGCTCGGGCACGCCGAGGTCGGCGTGGATGTAGAGCATCCGCAGGGTGCGCAGGGCGTTGGAGACGTGTGCCGGGGTGACGCCGCGGGTGAAGCGCTTGAGTTCCGTCTCGATCGGATCGAGCCATGCCACCGATTGTGGCGGAGAAAGCTCGGGGCGGGTGAGCGTCAGCGCGATCGAGCTAGCGAGCCGGTCGTCCTCGCGTTCGGCGTACACGTGGGCGGTGGGGGCGAGTATCCGCGCAGCGGCGAGGTCGAGCATCGCTACCGGGTCGACCTCGGGGTGGCGGCCGAGCGTACCGAGCAGGTCCGCGCCGTGGGCGACCGCGTGCAGCCAGCCCAGCTTGTCATCGTGGCCCCGCAGGTCCGTCTCGGCCGGGTACCACCGTGCAAACGCCTCCTGCCAACTGGGGCGTAGGTCACCCCGGCTGACGATCATGTCGAGGACCAGGGGCGCAAACGCGCGGGCCTCAATGCGTGGGTCCGTGAAGCGCTCCGCCATGCGGTCGCCGAGCCAGGCTCGCCGTTCGCCGTCGATGACGTCGCGCGCGATCCAGGTGCGCAGCACCACGTACGGCGTGCCGTCGCGCACCTGGGGGTCGGGGTCGCCCAAGCACATCGCGAGTTCGGCAGCCAGTTCGTCGAGGTCGCCCTCGACCGGCGGAGCGCAGCCGCCGTTGTAGATCTTGTCCCAGTCGTCAGTCACGGTGAGGCAGGCTACCGCGACCGGGCCGGGCCGACTAGCGACTAGATCGGCAGGAGCGGATTGCGTACGTGCGCGCTCTCTTGGCGCCGCTGCGAGCGTCGGACGACCTTGTCACCGAGCTGGCGCAAGTCGAGGGGCCCTTCGACAGCAACGGTTGACAGCAACGCGGCCGGCCCGCCCAGGACGAGCGCGGACAAGGGGAGGCGTATCACCAGGGGCGGACACCGTAGGCGGACCGTTCCAGACGACCCCGCCGAGGCTACGGATCAGAAGGTTAGGGGTTCGAGTCCCTTCGGGCGCGCAGCAGATCAAGGGCCGGTTTCCCAGCACGGGAAACCGGCCCTTGATCGTGTTGACCCGCACGGCCGCCCCTTCGCCTACGAGTCGACGAAGCGCGGGGGCGGGGCCGGGAAAGGGCCGCCCCCGGACGCGTCGGATCCGGGGGCGGCCAGGAACGGGTCAGATGATGATCTTGTACATGTTCCAGCCGGTGCCGGCCTTGACCCGGGGGGCGAAGCTGCCGTTGCCCAGTCCGGCGTAGGACCAGAGGACGCCGTAGGCGTCCCGGGCCACCAGGTCGTTGCGGCCGTCCTCGT
Organism: Micromonospora sp. NPDC051924; assembly: GCF_055586005.1. Taxonomy (NCBI): domain Bacteria; kingdom Bacillati; phylum Actinomycetota; class Actinomycetes; order Micromonosporales; family Micromonosporaceae; genus Micromonospora; species Micromonospora sp. NPDC051924. Next base: position 22,022 of record NZ_JBVJJA010000005.1, on the reverse strand, counting down.
TGAGGTCGCCGATGGCGACCACCGAGTTGTAGATGTTCCAGCCGGAGAAGACCTTCGCCCGGCTGCTCCAGCCCTTGTTGCCGTTGCTGAAGTAGCGGTACATGACGCCGTAGGCGTCGATGCCGAGCAGGTCGCCGTGGCCGTCGCCGTTGAGGTCTCCGGCGCCGATGACCCGCTTGTAGGTGTTCCAGCCCGAGCCGACCTGGACGCGGGGGTTGATGCCCCCGTTGCCGGTGGTGGTGTACAGCCACAGCTTGCCGTAGGTGTCGATGCCGAGGATGTCGTCGTGCCCGTCGCTGTTCACGTCGCCGGGGGCGAGGATCGACTTGTACATCATCCAACCGCCGCCCAAGCTCTTCGTTGCCCGGCCACCGAAGTACAGCTGGCCGATGCCCAGGTGCGCCTTCATGCCACCGTTGCCGTCCCGGACCAGCAGGTCAGGTACGGCGTCACCGTCGAAGTCACCGAACGGCACCAGCGCCGAGGTACGCGCCGAGCCGGTGCAGCTCAGGCACCAGTCGTCGGTGTGTCCGTTGTCGTAGAGACGGCCGGGAGCGGTGGCCAGGGGATGTGTCCCGTACCAGTGGGCCTCGCCGGTCGACTTCACGCCGAGGAGCCCGGGCCCGCCGTCGCAGGCGTACCCGCGGAACGGGAACGTGCCGCAGCTGACGACGACGTCGCCCGAGCCCACCGTCACCGCGGCGGAGGTGTCGGTCGCCGTCCCGCTCAGGGCCCAGGTGTAGGCACCGTTGAGGGCCATTTCGCCGGACGGCAGCCTGCCGTCCCACGAGCTGTTCACGTTCCGCCGGGCCATGCTGCCGGTCTCGCGGTGAACCAGTTCGCCGGTCCACTTTCGCCTGATCGTCAGCTCCCACGTGAAGAGCGGGCGGCTGGACTGAATCCATGCCTGCCAGAGTTGGCCGGTCGATCGCGGGGAGAGCGAGGAGCTCGCTGAGACGTCACCGATCTGCGGCGCCGTACCCGGCACGCCGGTGTCCAGGACGTGCACGTTGTTGTTCGCGTCCACGTACGCGACGCCGGAGCCGTGCCGATCCACGACCCACGTGACACCGCGGCCGTCGGCCGGCTTTCCGACCGGCAGGTCGGCGAGCTTCACCGGGGATTGCAGGGTGCCGTCGTGGAAGTCGGTCATCTGCAGGCTCGCCGAGGCGGGTTCGTGCCGGACGAGGAACCCGTCACCCAGCAGGACCGGTCCGGCGGGGACCGGGATGTTCCGGTTGTTCTGCAGGTCGTAGACGCCGGCGGGGCCGGTCGCGCCGCACGCCCACCAGAGCCAGCGGGCGGTGGCCTGCACGTCCGTCGGCACGCACGCGACACCCGTCGAGACGGTACGGGTGGACTGCTTGGTGAGGAGGTAGGTCGCCTTGAGCTGGCCGGCGGTGCCGGTCGCCGCCCAGAGCGTGTTGAACCAGAGGCTGGCTCCCCGGATCGGCGCGGTCCAGGTGGGCGAGGACGATCGGATTTGTTGGGCGTACTGGTTGCCCGTCTGGCCGTCGTTGACCAGGACGTACTCGCCACCGGCGTCGACGATCCGCCCGTTGGTCGTCGGCAGGACCGCTTGTTGGGCTGAGGAGGTGGCGTCGTTGACCACGTACGCCGTGTCCGTCCCGGCGGCTTCTCGCAGCAGAGCGGCCGCGCCCCACGTGTTGCCCTCCGTCAGGCGTAGGCAGGGTGTGTCGGACGCGCAGGTCGCGGTGGTGGCCGGAAGGATGATGCCTTTGGCCGTGATGGTGCGGTCCGGAAAGATCGGGTGGCTGAAGACGGCGTACTGGTTCGCCCCGGTGGTCGGTGAGACCTGGGTCTGGACGTGCCGGACGAGGCCCTGGTCGTACGTCAGGCCGGCGTTCTCGACGGGGTCCTGCACCGGAAGAACCGGCGTGACGGTGGGCGTCTGTCCCGGCTGGCCGGTGATCCGGTGTACCGCCCAGTCACTGCTGCCGGAACCACCGACGGCCAGTGCGGCCCCGTCCGGCGCCTGGATGAGTGCCGACAGCGCCGGCGCGATCTTCGGCAGGAGCGTGGGCCGGGGAGCCGTGGCCTGCACGGGCACGCTGATCGCCGGGTAGTAGTCATTCGTGTTGGTGAACCGGCTGATCACCATGCCACCGTCCACGACGGCGCTGCGCAGGACGCTGTCCTGCGGCACGGTCACCACCCGCGCGGACGTGTCCGTGCCGCTCGTCAGGCCCGTACGCGAGTAGAGCTCGAACGTGCCGCCAATCGTCCCCCAGGCCACAGTGTCGCCTGAGAGGCGCCAGATCGAGGTGTAGGGGGCGCCCGGGATCGGCATGACGGTGGCGGTGGGAAGGTCGAGGAGACCGGACAACGTCTTGCCGTCGGCCGTGTACGTGATGACGGCCGAGGTGAGGTCGGCGGCCCGTGGGAGGCCCATCGACGTCGCACCGCTCGGGATGCCGGTCACCGGTGCCGTCGTCGAGCTGCCGTCCTCGGCGAACGTACGCAGCTCCAGCCTCAGGTCGGTCCCCGACGGGCGGAGCAGCATCCGCTGGCCGTAGACACCCCAGAGCGCGTAGTCGGTGGGAATCTCCCACTGCTGCCAGCTCTGGTCCGACAGATCCAGCACGCTCACCTTGCCGGGTGCCGGCTTGGCGGGCACCTGCGCGGTGGTGGAGACGCTGTCACCGCCCGCCGACTTCAGTGCCGTCGAGGCCACCCCTGCCAGGTCCTTGACCACCACGGTCGCGCCGGTGTCGTAACGGGTCCAGAGGTAGTCGGGTGAGTTGTTGTGCCGGTGCAGGAAGCCGGTCCGTCCGGCGAAGACCAGTGTCTCGTTCGCCAGGGCGGTCGGGGGGCTTTCGGGAATGACGGCGATCTCGCGGGGAGCGGTGCCGGCCTCGGCGGTGGCCGGAGCGGCCGGGATGGTCAGCAGGCCGAGCGCGAGGGTGGCCGCGAGGGCGCCTGCCGGGATTGTGCGGCCCAAGGGGATCCTCCTGGGATGAACTGCGCGGAACGCGCACAGATGCGCGCAGCCTAACGGCCGAACGCCAGGGGCACGTGCCGCCGAACGGCTGATTTCGGCCCCGCTCGGCCGTCGTTACCAGTGTCGGACCGCCCGGGGGTGCAGGGCCGCGCGCAGCGCCGGGGCGAAGACCCGCCGGACGTCGGTCGACGGGAGGCCGGCGATGGCCGGGATCGGGTTCAGGTAGCGGGTGAAGATCAGGCCCCCGATCACCCCGACCGCCGCGGTGGCACGCTCGGTCGCGTCGGGGCCGCCGAGAAATTCAGCAACGCGGACGAGTAGCTCACTGTCCAGGTAGCCGCGGAAGGCGCGCATCGTGTCGTCGTCCGCCAGCGCCATCCGGTTCTCGGTGGGCGCGGTGGCGTCCCAGAGGGTCGTGATGGCAACGAGGAGCCGGTCGGCGAGGCCGGCCCGGTCGCCCGGCAGGGCCTCGTCGAGGGCGTCGGACTCCACGCACAGCAGGTTCAGCGACTGGCCGAAGAGGCCCTGCTTGGAGCCGAAGTGGTAGCTGATGAGCGCTGAGTCGACCCCGGCGGCGGCGGCGATCGCGCGGACCGTGGTGCCCTGGTAGCCGTGCCGCAGGAACAGCTCACGGGCGGCGGCGGAGATGCGGGCCTTGGTGTCGGGGTTGCCGCGCGGCCGGCCCCGGGTTTTATTCAGCACAGTTGAATATTGCGCTCCTCGCGCGGCACGGTCAACGCCGTCAACCCACGAGGAGGAACGAACAGATGCGTACCGTCGTCTTCGGCGCCACCGGCCCGACCGGCCGCCGGCTGACCGCGCAGGCCCTCGCCGCCGGCCACGAGGTCACCGCCGTCACCCGCCGCCCCGGCGCCGTCCAGCCCCGACCCAGTCTCACCGTGGTCACCGCCGACGTCGCCGACCCCGAGGCCGTGGGACGGGCCGTCGCCGGCAGTGATGCCGTCCTGTCGAGTCTGGGCGTCCCGCTCACCCCGAAGCCGGTCACCGTCTACTCGCGGGGCAACGCGAACATCGTGGCGGCGATGCACCGGCACGGCGTGCGGCGGCTGATCACGATCAGCTCCAGCGTCATGGACCCGACGTGGCGGCCGACCGGGGAGTTCTTCTTCAACAACGTGATGGACCCGCTGTTCAACCGCAGGTTCGGCCGTACGGCCCACGAGGACATGCGCCGCATGGAGGCCGTCGTCCGGGACAGCGGCCTGGACTGGACGCTCGTGCGGCCGTCCGGGCTGTTCGATCACCCCTCCGCCACGGCGTACCAGGTCGCGGAGAACGTCGCGGACGGGCTGTTCACGTCGCGGACCGACCTGGCAGCGAGCATGGTGGCGCAGCTGACCGACGACCGGTTCGTGCGACGGGCCATGGCGGTGATCACCACGGCGGTCAGGCCGAGCATCGTCGGGCTGATCTGGCGCGAGGCCATCGCCCGAAAGGAACGGCAGTGACCCGTCCGCTGTCGGCGCGGGCCGTGGTGACGCGGTGGCCGGTCGCTGCACCGCGCCTCAGCCGGTCCACACCAGCCGCGCGGCGGCCTGGTACGGCGTCAGCGCGGCGCGGACAGCACCTGGATGCTCTCTGCGCCCCGCTCCACGAACCACGCCTCGAGTTCGGCGCCGTCGAGCGACTGGGCGCCGTGCTCGTCGACGAGGACCGGGCCGACGACAGCGCCCTTCGCGCCTTCGAGCTGAACACCGAACATCCTTGCTCCGCTGAGGATCGCGGGCATGTTCCTGCCCCCGAGGGTGCACCACCGCATGCTCGCGAAGTCAAGCTTGGCGCCGCGCAGATCGGTCTTGTAGAGCTTGGCCGAGTTGAGGATCGCGTGACTGAGATCGGCCCCCGCCAGGACGGCTTCGTCGAGCTCCGCCGCGAACAGTCGCGCTCCCCGGAAGCGGGCGTTCGTGGCGGAGCAGCCGACCATCTCCGCCTTGGCCAGGTCGGCAAAACTCAGCTCGGCGTCCTCGAGCTCCGCGTTGGTCAGGTTCGCGCCGCCGAGATTGGCGTCCTCGAAGCGGACGCCGGTCAGGCATGCACTTGCCAGGTAGGCGTCCGTGAGGTCGAAGGTGCTGAGGTCCGCGCCCCGGAAGTCCAGGAAATCACCCGACAGGTAAGACGTGGCGTCCGACGCAACGGCGGCGAACCACTCCTCCAGCGCCTCCCTGGCCTCGGGATTGTCTGGCCAACGGATCACGTCCGCGCTGCTCTGCTTGTACCTGCTCATTCGAGGAACACCACCTTGCCGTCCAAGTCCGTGTTGCCGGCGACCCGCCCCTTGAGGTCGGCCAGCGAACTCGGCGACAGGTTCTTGCTGTCGATGATGACACGCTGACCGCCGGCGACCTCGTCGGTGAGCTTCTGCTCGAACTCGTCGCCGTTGTAACGCCCCTTCGTCCCCTCCGGCATCGGCTGGCCAGCCTGCCGCCCGGCCGGGAAGGTGTCCACCGGGCTCTTGACGTCCCAGTTGTCGCCGTTGGAGTCGACGAACTCGCCCTGGTCCTTCTGGAATGCCGGATCGGAATTGTCGAGCTCGGCGCGTTGAATCGGGCCAGGGATCTTGCCCTGCGCCTCGGCCTCGAGCCCGACCTCCGCCTCCCGGCGTGACTTGGCGCTGACCTTTCCATTGTGGGCCGGGTCGGCGGCGAGCTCCTGCACCCGACTGTCGTACTCCGGAGTGCCGGGTTTGGGGGTCTGGTACCCGTCGTCGCTGCCCGAGGGTCTGCCCTGCGAGCCGCCCTCGTCGCCGCCCGGGCGGCCCTGCCGCGCCTCCTCGGCGACCGTCTCCTGCGCTCGGCTGACGTTCTCGGGGACCTCGGTGGTACTGCGCCGTCGGCCGGACGGGGTACCGCCCTCGCCCTCGCCGTCGCCCTCGCCGTGGGGACGGGACGGTCCACCGTCACCGTGCCCGCCGCCGTGCGGGGTGTGGGGTTTCGCCATCGTCGCGCCTAGCCGTCCAGAAGCTTGGAGAGGTTGGTCAGGCTGGTGATCAGAGCCATGACGTACGTCAGGATGCGCCCGGCCCACTTGACCACGGCCGCCGCGATCTGCGAGGCGATCACCGGGATCGTGACCACGAAGATCGCCTCGACCGCCCACACGATCACCCGGGCCACCAGGTCGGCGATGAGGTCCCGGACGATGTCGCGGGTGAACATCACCAGGTTCCCGGCGGCCTGGGTGGCGGCGGCCATCGCGGCGGAGGTCCCACCGAGCCCGTTGATGGCCTCCACGTTGTGTTCCATCAGGTTGTGGTACGCCGTGGCGGCCCGCCCCTGCCAGTGCGGCATGTCGCCCTCGACGAAGGCCTTCAGGTCGGTGGCCATGCTCTGCAGCGCGGCGGCCATGTTGTCCCAGGTGGCCGCGTGCGAGGCGACCACGTCGGGCATGCCGGCGAGTTCGTCGAGGACCTGCCGCAGCGGCTCGAAGTACTCCATCGCCCAGCCGAGCCCGTTGGCCAGCAGCGCGCTGAACGGGTCCATCACGGTGGCGGCGACCTCGACCCCGAACGCCGCGCCCGCGATCAGGTCGTCGACCCAACCCTCGCTGTGGATGGCGTCGACCAGCCCCTGGAAGCTGTCGGCCAGGGCGGCCCCGGTCCACGGCTTGCGGGTGGACTGGACGTCGGCGATCAGCGACGTGTCGGTCATTGTGCCGACCTCGTCAGGCCGCCACCCGCCTTGCGGATCGTGGTGTCGGCGTCGGAGTCGGCGTTGTCGTAGTTGTCGGCGGTCTTCCGCAGCCCCTGCACGACCAGCGACAGGTTCTCTTCGACGTACGCGATGAGCTCGTCCTGCCGCTTGTGCCGGCCCTCGAGGACGGCCGGCATCCACGAGCAGAGCAGCCCGTACGCCTCGTCGTTCTGGGCGATGTGCGCGCTGGCGGTCTTGACCGCGTCGAAGCGCCCCTTCAGGGCGTCGACGTTGCGGGCGTGCGCGCGGATCTGCTCCGCGTCGACCGCGAAACCGTCGGCCATCCCGCTCACCACCGGCCGTACTGGTCGTCGGGGCCGTCGTCGGCGGGATCGGTGTCGCGCAACTGCTGCCCGACCCGCTCGGCGATCGCCCGCGCCGCGGCCGACTCGGTGCCCACGGTGTCGGCGATGATCTCCTGCGAACGGTCGGCGAGCTGCCGCTTGGCCTCGCGGATCGTGTCCATGATCGTCCTGGCGACGACGTCGGGTGCGACCCGGTGGATCCGCGGACCCAGCCGCAGGTCGAGCAACCCCCCGGTGGAGTCGACCGTGACCTCCGCCAGCCCGTTGCCGTCGGCAACCGTGACCCGCAGCTCCTGGAGCCGGTCACTCATCGCCTTGGTGTCGGCCGCGAGCTGGTCGATCCGACCCTTCCACGCCGCCAGCCGATCCATGGCGCCGTCCGGATCCAGCAATCCTCCCGCGCTCGGAACGCCGGCCCCCATGTGTCCCCCGGTCGCTTACCGTGATCATGTCTGGCCGGGGAAGACTAACACCGCATCCGCGACGATGACTACGGTCGGTACGGTCACGGTCCACAACAGACGCACATCCGACGGAAGCCTTCCAGCGACGGCGGTGCCGGCCGCGCACTCCAAGCAGGAGGAAGGGGCCGGCCCTTCGTGCCACGACGGGCCGGCCCCGCTGGTCAGCCGATCTGGAGCCGCCAGACGACGTGGTTGTTCGAGTCGTCAGGATCCGGTGTGTCGCTGTGGATGTCGGTGGTGAAGCCCCAGTCCGTGACGCAGGCGTCGATCTTGAACGTGTAGGTGAGCTGCACGCTCTCCCCCCGCTCCAGTGCGCGGTAGCCGCCGTCGGTCGCCGGATCCCCCGGGGTGTCCAGCCAGTAGGGCGAGGCGTACTCGCCGTTCGGCAGGAAGGCGCCGCCGCGCCACTCGAGGTAGAAGCGGCCAGAGCGGTAGGTGCTGTGGTTCTTCACGGTGAAGGTGACCGACACCTCCCGCAGTTGGCCGTCGCACGCCCCGGTGACCGGCTGCGCCACCGGCTCGGCCACCGTCAGGCCCAGGTCCGCGGGATGCGTCACGCGCGGGAAGGCTCGCGGACCGCCGACCTGCGTGAACCGCTGGCCGTTCCAGGCGTACGACCGGTCCTGGCGCTGCTGGACATCGGCAGCCCGGGTGTCGGCGACGGTGGCCGTCACCCCGCCCCGGGTACGCCCGGCCATCCGGACGATGGCCGGGGTGCCCTGGTCGGTCGCGACCACCTGGCCGAGCGTGATGATCCGGCCGGAGTCGTCCCGATCGAAGGCGACCACCTGCTCCGCCCCGTACCCGCAGCGCAGCAGGGCCGCGGTCTCCGACGCGGAGTCGTCGTCCAGATCGGCCCGGACCATCGCCACCACCCCCACCCGGGACGCCGACACGTCCCCGGACGGGCGGAGCTGCACCCGGCCACTCGCACAGCTCACCTGGTCCGCGCCGCTCCACGGCCACGCCGGCACGCCCACCGCGGCGGCGGTCAGCTGCGCCAGGGTGATCGTCCGGTCGGGCCCCGCCGACGCGGACGCGGTCGGCGTCGGCGCGCCGGTGGCCGAGGCGCTGGCGCTCGGCGCGGGAGACGCCGACGTCTCGCTCACCACCGGGGAGGCGCTCGCGCCGGTCAGGTCTGGCTGCCCCCGGCCGGTCCCCATGAACGCTCCGGCCGGCAGCACCACGACCAGGCCGGTGGTGGCGATCAGCGTGACCACGCGGTTGCGGCGGCGCCGGGCCACCTCGGCGCGTACCCCGCCAGGGGCGGACACCGCCGGCGCCAGGTCGGCGGTGAAATCGTCGAACGCGCGGTCGATCAGCAGCTCGTCGTCGTGCTCGGTCATCACACGTCCCCTCTCAACTGACTGGCCAGCGCCGCTCGTCCGCGGCTCAGCCAGGACTTGACCGTTCCTTCGGGTACGCCCTCCTGGGCGGCAATCTCGGCGACGGAGAGCTGGGCCATGTGGTGCAGCACCACGGCTCGCCGTTGGGTGGCCGGGAGGGCGGACAGCGCACGGACCAGGGCCACCCGGTCGGGTTCCGGCCCGTCCACGACGACCTGCCGCTGCCGACGCAGGAAGGCGGAGGCGGTGCGACGCCGGCGGAACCGGCTGGTGGCCAGGTTCCAGGCCACCTGCCGCACCCACTTGCTCGGGTCGTCGTACCGGCTGATCTTCTTCCATCGCTCGAAGGCCCGGCAGAACGCCTCCTGGACCAGGTCCTGCGCCTCCGTCAGATCGCCGACGTAGGCGTAGAGCTGGAGAGTCAGTCCCCGGAAGCAGGTGCGGTAGAACTCGTCGAAGTCCGATCCCTCGACGCCGTCGGACGTGAGCGTCAACTCCTCGACCACCATGACATCAGGCCGCCTCTCCTACTCCCCGTGTGCGGCTCCGTTCGGCCGTCGCAGCCCACACGCATTGACGTCCGGACCGGTTGCAGCCGGTCCGGTGATTGACCGATTCGGATCGGTAAACGGAAGCGCCTCCCGGACGCGGTGCGTCCGGGAGGCGTTCCGCCGACCGTTCCGGTCAGACGATGACCTTGTACATGTTCCAGCCGGAACCCGCCTTGACCCGGGCCGCGAACGAGCCGTTGCCGAGGCCGGCGTAGAACCAGAGGACGCCGTTGGCGTCGCGGGCGACGAGGTCGTGCCGACCGTCCTGGTTGAGGTCGCCGATCGGAACGATCGCGTTGTAGATGTTCCAGCCGGAGAAGACCTTGACCCGGCCGCTCCAGCCCTTGTTGCCGTTGCTGAAGTAGCGGTACATCACTCCGGTGCCGTCGACGCCGAGCAGGTCGCCGTAGCCGTCACCGTTGAGGTCGCCGGCCCCGATGACCCTCGGGTAGCTGCCCCAGCCGGAGCCGACCTGCACCCGCGGATTGACGCCACCGTTGCCCGGCAGCGCGTACAGCCAGAGCCGGCCCTCCTTGTCCACGCCGAGCAGGTCGGCGCGGCCGTCCCCACTCACGTCGCCGGGAGCGAGCAGCGCCCGGTACGTCATCCAGCCCCTGCCCATGCTCAGGGACTTGGTGACGCTGGGGGCGAAGCCGTTGCTCCCGTTGCCGAGGTACGCCCGCATCCCGCCGTCGCCGTCGCGGACCAGCAGGTCGGGCAGGCCGTCGCCGTTGAAGTCGCCGAACGGCACCAGCGCGGAGGTACGGGCGGATCCCGTGCAGCTCAGGCACCAGTAGTCACTGGTGAAGATGCGGTAGAGGTGCCCGGCCGGCTCCGTCTGCGGGGATTCGCCGTACCAGGTGCCGTCCCCGGTCGAGGTGACCCCGAGCAGGGCCTGGCCGCCGTAGCAGTCCCAGGTGCGGAACGGGAAGAGGCCGCAGGTGGAGACCAGGCTGCCCGAGCCGAGGGTGACCGTCGGACCGCCGTCCACCGCGCCGGTCGCGGTCCACCGGTAGCCGCCGTTGGGCGCGAAGCCGCTCCCGGGGATCACCCCGTTCCAGCTCACGTTCGCGCCGTCGCGCACCGGACCGCCGGAGGCGAGGGTGAACGTCCTGCCCGTGGTCTTCTGGGTGATCCGCACCTGCCACGAAGACACCGGTCGGGTGAACCGCAGCTGCCCGGACCAGGGCGAGTTCGTACGAGGGTTGGCCGGCCCGACCGCGGTGACCTGGCCGACGGACGGCGAAGTCGACGGGACGCCGGTGTCGAGCACGTGCACCGCGTTGTCGCGGTCGGCGTACGCCACCCCCGCACCGAGCCGGTCCACGGACCAGGTGTAGCCCCGGGTGTCCGCCACCGGGCCCGCCGGCAGGTCGGCCAGCTTGACCTCCGGCCGGACGGCGCCGTCGTGGAAGTCGGTCATGCGCAGGCTGCCGGTGGCCGGGTCGTGCCGAACCAGGAAGCCGTCGCCCAGGGTCGCCGGGCCGCCCGGCAGGGCGACGCTCCGGTTGAGCGTCAGGTCGTACGCCCCGGCCGGACCGGACGCGCCGCAGGACCAGTACAGCCAGCGGGTGCTCACCTGCACCTCGGTCGCCACGCAGGTGGCGCCGGTGCTGACGGTGCGCAGCGGAGTGCTCGACGCGCCCTCCCCGAGGGCGAGCCGGACGAACTCGCCGGCCCTGCCGGTCGCCGTCCAGAGAGTGTCGTACCAGAGGGCGGAGCCGGTGATCGGCCCGGTCCGGACGACCTTGCGGTAGGCGGTGTCGACGACGTACTGGCTGGCGGGCGAGCCGCCGTTGACGATGGCGTAGCGGTCGTCCGCGTCGACGAGCCGCCCGTTCGTGGTGGGGACCGCCGTCGCCCACTTGGACCCGGCCTGCTGCCACAGGGTGGTCTCGCCGTTGGTGCCCAGGGTCACGTAGCGCACGCCGTTGTAGCCGGGGTCCAGCATCCGCACGCAGTTGACCTGCGGTGCGCAGGTGGCGGCCCGGTCGGCCAGCAGGGCGCCGGAGGCGTACACGGAACCGGCGGCGCCCCCGGAACCGTCGTCGGTGGCGAGGTTGCGGTGGAAGATCGCGTACTGGGTGGGGCCGAGGGCCACCTGGGACTGGACGCGGCGGACCACGCCGTGCCGATAGCTCAGCGCGGCCGTCTCGACCGGGTCACGCACCGGCAGCACCGGCACCTGGGTCGGCTCCCCACCGGTCGGTGCGAACCGCCGCACGGACCAGTCCCGCCAGTCGGTGCCGCCGACCAGCAGCGCGGTGCCGTCGGGCCCCTGGATCAGCGACACGGCCGGCCGGGCCGCCAGCGGTAGCACGGTGCGCTGGCTGCCGCCTAGCGGTGCCATCACCGCCGGAGCCTCCGTCCTGCCGTCCGTCCGGTTGAGGACCCCGAGCACCCGGTCGCCGACGAAGGCCACCCCGTACTGGATGCCGCTCAGCCCGGCGGTCCGGGCGGTGGTGTTCGTGCCGTCGAGCAGGCCGCTCCGCGAGTACGCGTGCACCGTGTCGTCCTGATCGATCCAGGCGACGTGGTCACCGGAGACGGCGAAGGTGGCCAGCGTGTCGAGGTCGACGCCGGGAATCTCGACGGCCTTCGCGGTCGCGACGTCGATGACCCCGTACCAGTAGCCCGCCATCGTGCTGGCCTCGATGACCAGGGAGGACTCGCCGTCATCGGCCAGCGGCGAGGGGTTGAGCAGCCGCTCGCCGTCGGGCAGGCCGGTCACCGGCCGGGTCCGGACGATCGTGCCGTCGGCACCCACGGTCCGCAGCTCGAGCTGCTCGCCCAGTCTGACGAGCATCTCCCGGCCGTAGATGCCGTACAGGGTGCCGTCGGTCGGCAGCTTCCACTGTTCCCAGCTGAGGTCGCTGAGGTCGAGCAGGTTGGTGGTGCCGTCGGTCGGGTGCGCGGGCACCGTCCCCTGGACGGACACCGTGTCCCCGCCGGCCGGCTTCAGCACGACCTGCAGACCCGTCAGGTCCTTGACCACGATGGTCTCGCCGGTGTCGTACCGGGTCCAGAGGTAGTCCTTGGAGGCGTTGTGCTGGTGCAGGAAGCCGGTCCGCCCGGCGAACCGGATCCGTTCCACCGGCAGGACGGTCGGTGCGTCCGGGGGGATGACGGTCACCTCGCGGGGCGCCGTCGGATCTGCCGCGAGTGCCGGGGTGCCCGGCGTGACGATGAGGGACAGCGCCAGCGCGGCCGTGGTGGCGAAGGCGCCGGCGGTGAGACTGCGGCCCAAGAAGGTCCTCCTGGGATCGGGTCGCGTGGAGATCCGGCGAGCGTATCGGCCGGACGGCGATCGCGTGTGCCGCCGAACGGCCGATGGCGGTCAATCCGCGCCGTCGACCGGCCGGCCCGCAGTGCGGGCCGGCCGGGGCAGGGACGGGGATCAGCCGGCCTGGTCGGCGGTCACGTCGACCGTGATCTGCATGGTCAGGTCGATGACCTGCCAGAGGACCGCGGGGGAGTCCGCTCCGTCCACCGTGGTGACAATTTTCGAATACCCGTTCGTGTACGCCACGTTGACCGTGTAGAAGTAGCGGTCGGCACCCGTGTCCGCTGGCAGGTAGGACGATGCCAGAGCGCGGAATTCACGGCCGTTCACCGTCGTCATCAGATCGGTGGTGTCGAGGTGAACGGTGCTGGAAAGAACGGTGTACGAATCGTCGACGCCGGCGAATCCGCCGGTCCTTTCCACGGTGACCTGATATGCGGTGCTCCGGGCGGCCTGCGCCGGACCGGCCACCGCCAGGACGCCACCTCCAGCGCCGATGAGCAGCGCGAACGCCGTGACGACGCGACCGATGGCGCGCAGCATGGCAGACATGACTGAACCCCTTCCTCGTGGGATCGGCGGACTGGCCGGCGCTGCGGATCCGGCGGTCGCCGACCTCCGCCCAGCCGCGTGACTGTGGTCACGTCGAACGGCCGGCCGTTTCCTTGTCGCTCTCTTTCTAACACCGCCCGGAACCGCGTATCCATGGGCCATAAGTCCCTTCAGGACGGTGCGTACGGTGCAGTTTGTTTCGTTTGTTTCCCACACTTTTAAAATGTGACCCGGGTGGCGGCGGCCCACGGGGTTAGGGTCCGGAGCATGAATGTTCATCCCCGCGTCGTCACCGACGACTTCCCGGCCACCCTGCGCTTCTACACCGGCCTGCTCGGCGAGCCGGAGAAGGTCGTCGCCGACTTCGAGTACGCCAGCTTCGACGCGGGTGGCGAGACCGTGCTTGCCCTGCTCGGCCGGCGGGCCGCCGAGGCGGTGCTGCCGATCGGCCGGGGCGACGGCGGGATCCTGGTGGTGGTGCCCGTGCCCGACGTCGACGCCACCGTCGCTGCCCTACCGGCGGACAGGGTGGTCGCCGCGCCCGCCGACCGACCCGGCTGGGGTGTGCGCTCGGCCTATCTGCGGGACCCGGAGGGCAACCTGGTCGAGGTGCAGACCTGGACGGCGGGTTGAGCACCGCCGGAACGACGAACCGCCCCCGGTCGCCGTGCTGGCGCCCGGGGGCGGTCGGTCAGGTGGTCGGTCAGATGATGATCTTGTACATGTTCCAGCCGGTGCCGGCCTTGACCCGGCCCGCGAAGCTGCCGTTGCCGAGTCCGGCGTAGGACCAGAGGACGCCGTAGGCGTCCCGGGCCACCAGGTCGTTGCGGCCGTCCTCGTTGAGGTCGCCGATGGCGACCACCGAGTTGTAGATGTTCCAGCCGGAGAAGACCTTGGTCCGGCCCGCCCAGCCCTTGCCGCCCGGGCTGAGGTACCGGTACATCACCCCGGTGCCGTCGATGCCGAGCAGGTCGCCGTAGCCGTCGCCGTTCACGTCACCGACGGCGATGATCCGGGTGTAGATGTTCCAGCCCGAGCCCACCTGGACCCGCGGCTTGATGCCGCCCGTACCGGTGGTGGTGTACAGCCAGAGCTTGCCGTAGGAGTCGACGCCCAGGATGTCGTCGTGCCCGTCGCCGTTCAGGTCGCCGGGCGCGAGGATCGACTTGTACATCATCCAGCCGCCACCCAGGCTCTTCGTCGCCCGGCCGCCGAAGTTCAGCTGGCCGACACCGAGGTGCGCCTTGAGGTAGCCATTGCCGTCCCGGACCAGCAGGTCCGGGTACGCATCCCCGTTGTAGTCGCCGAACGGCACCAGCGCCGAGGTACGCGCCGATCCGGTGCAGCTCAGGCACCACTTCTCGGTGTACCCGTTGTCGTAGAGCCGGCCGGGCACGGTGCCGTCCTGGCGGGTGCCGTACCAGTGGGCCTCGCCGGTCGACTTGACGCCGAGCAGGCCCGGGCCGCCGTAGCAGTCGTAGCCCCGGAACGGGAACGTGCCGCAGCCCACGGAGAACTCGCCCGAGCCCACCGTCACCGGGGTCGTGCCCGCACCGGTCGTGCCGCTGAGGGTCCAGCGGTACGGCCCGTTCAGCGCGGCCTTGCCGGAGGCGAGGCGACCGTCCCAGTAGGCCCGCACCTCCTGCCGCGCGGCGCCGCCGCCCTGCCGGTTGACAACCTCGCCCGTCCACTTGCGGGTGATGGTCACCTCCCAGGTGGTCAGGGGCCGGCTCACCCGGAGGAAGGCGGCGAACTGCTGGTCCGCCGACCGGGGGTACACGGGATTGGTCACGAACTGGCTGCCGAGCTGCGGCGGGGTGCTCGGCACGCCGGTGTCGAGGACGTGCACGGCGTTGTCCGCGTCGACGTACGCGACGCCTGAGCCGTGCCGGTCGACCGTCCAGGTGACGCGGCGGCCGTCGGCCGGGGTGCCTACGGGCAGGTCGGCGAGTTTCACTGCCGGCTGCACGGTGCCGTCGTGGAAGTCGGTGAGCTGGAGCGCGCCGTTCTCGTGCCGGACCAGGAAGCCGTCGCCCAGCATCACCGGCCCGGCCGGCACGCTCAGGTTCCGGTTGCCCGGTATGTCGTACACGCCGGCCGGGCCGGTGGCGCCGCAGGCCCAGTAGATCCAGCGGGCGCTGGTCTGCACCTCGGTGGCAATGCAGTCCGACCCGGTGAAGACCGTCCGGGTGGGCTGCGCTCTGGTCAGGTCGATCGCCTTGAGCTGACCTTTGGCGGTGGCGGCGGTCCACAGGGTGGTGAACCAGAGTCCGGCGCCGAGCGTCGGCAGCATGGTCTGGACCTGCTTGCCGTCGTTGACGTTGAAGACGTACTGGCTGTACGACTCGAGGTCGTTCACCACGGCGTACTGGTCGCCGACGTCGACGAGCCGCGCGTTCCGGGTCGGCAGCGTGACAGCCTGCGGACTGTAGGCGGTGTCGGTGAACCTGATCAGGTCGTCCCAGGCAGCGTCCCCGGCCGGATACAGGTGGATGGCGCCCGCGTTGTTGCTCTCCATCATGCGTAGGCAGTACACCCCCGGGGCGCAGGCCTGCGGCCGGACGCCGCGCAGCGGGCTACCACCGGCCCTGATCGACCCATCGTCGAAGATCGGGTGGTTGAAGACCGCGTACTGGATGTTGCCGGTGTTCGAGATGACCTGCGTCTGCGCGTGCCGGACCAGGCCCTGGTGGTAGACCAGGCCGGCGTTCTCCACCGGATCGCGGACCGGGAACAGCGAGCTGGCGGTGGGCTCCTGGCCCGGCTGCGCGGCGATCCGGTGCACCGCCCAGTCCTTCGCGCCGGTGCCGCCGACCGCCAGGGCGGTGCCGTCCGGTGCCTGGACCAGCGCGGTGTTGCCCCAGTCGACCTTCGGCAGGACGGTGGTCGTGCCGTTGCCGGGCACGCTCACCAGCGGTTGGAAGCCTCCCACCTGGGTCGTCTGGGACCGGCTGGTCACCAGGCGGTCGCCCACCACCACGGAACGGGTGACGCTGTCCCATGGGGCGTTGATCATCTTGGGCACGGTTTGGGTGCCGTCGATCAGGCCGCTGCGTGAATACAGGCGGTAGGTCCCGCTGCCGTTGATGTCGAACACCCAGGCCACGGTGTCGCCGGAGAGCCGCCAGCTCGAGTTGGTGCCGACGGTGGCCTGCGGAATCTCCACGATCCGGGCGCTGGCGAGGTCGAGCAGCCCGTAGTGCTGGCTGTCCGGGGTGGAGTATGGCAGCACGACCGAGGTGAGGTCGCCGACCATCGCGGAGAACGGGCCGCTCGCGTCGGACGGCAGGCCGGTTACCGGGGTGGAGGTGAACGTGCCGTCCGAAGCGAAGGCGAGCAGCTCGGCCTGAGTGGCGGTCACCGCCTTCCGGGTCACCATGGTGTGGCCGGAGATGCCGAGCAGGGAATAGCCGGTCGGCACCGCCCACTGCTGCCAGCTCTGGTCGGACAGGTCGAGCACACTGACCTTGCCGGGCGCCGGCTTGGCCGGCACCTGGATGGTGGTGGAGACGAAGTCGCCGCCCGCCGGCTTGAGCGCCGACGGTGCCAGCCCGGCCAGGTCCTTGACCACCACCGTCTGTCCGGTGTCGAACCGGGTCCAGAGGTAGTCGGGTGAGGCGTCGTGGCGGTGCAGGAAGCCGGTCTTTCCCGCGAAGATGATCTCCTCGTGCGCGGGCGAGGTCGCCTCGCCTTCCGGGATGACGGCGATCTCACGTGGTGCGGTGCCGGCTTCGGCGGCGGCCGGTGCGGCCGGGGCGACCAGCAGGCCGAGGGCGAGGGTGGTCGCCAGGGCACCGGCCGGAAGACTGCGACCCAAAGAGGTCCTCCTGATGGGTGCGGCGCGGAACGCGCCAGATGCGGGCAGCCTAGCTCGATGATCTTCGACGGGTGTGCCGCCGAACGGCTGATCCCGTCACATCCGCTCGGGCGTACGGATGCCCAGCAGGTACAGCCCCTGCCGCAGCACCCGCGCGGTCAGCTCGCAGAGCACCAGCCGGCTCTCCCGTGCCGGCTCGTCGGCCCGCAGCACCGGGCAGCGCTCGTAGAAGGCGCTGAACGCGGCGGCGAGCCGGTGGAGGTAGGCGGCCAGGTGGTGGAACTCCAGGCTCCGCTCCACCTCGGCGATCACCGTCCCGAACCCGACCAGCTCGAACGCGAGCGCCCGCTCGGCGGGTTCGGCCAGGCTGATCCCCGCGTCCGGTCGCGCCGCCACCCCGGCCCGCCGGAAGATCGACCGGATCCGGGAGTACGCGTACTGGAGGTAGGGCGCGGTGTTCCCGTCCAGCGCCAACATCCGCTCCCAGTCCAGCACGTAGTCCTTGTGCCGGTCGCTGGACAGATCGGCGTACTTGACCGCGCCGATGCCGACCGCCCGGCCCACCTCGGCCGCCTCCGTCTCGCCCAGCTCCGGGTTCCGCTCCCGGGTCAGCGCGGTCGCCCGGGACACCGCCTCTTCCAGCAGGCCGACCAGCTTCACCGACTCCCCGGCCCGGCTCCGCAGCATCCGCCCGTCCGGCCCGAGGATCGAGCCGAACCCGACGTGCTCCGCCCGGGCCGGCGGCACCAGCCAACCGGCCTGCGCCGCGGCCGCGTACACCATCTCGAAGTGCCGCCGCTGCGGCAGGCCGACCACGTAGAGCAGGCGGCTCGCGCCCAGCGTCCCGGTCCGGTGCCGGATCGCCGCCAGGTCGGTCGCCGGATAGCCGTAACCGCCGTCGGACTTGCGCACGATCAGCGGCAGCGGCTCCCCGTCCCGGCCCACCTGCCCGGGCGGGAAGACGCAGGCGGCGCCGTTGCTCTCCCGCAGCAGCCCGAGCCGGTCCAGGTCCGCCACCACCGGGTCGAGCAGGTCGTTGTAGCTGCTCTCGCCGTGGAAGTCCCGCTCGGTCAGGGTCACGTCGAGCAGGTCGTACACGGTCAGGAAGTAGCGCTCGGACTGCTCGACCAGCAGCCGCCAGAGCCGGAGCGTCGCCTCGTCGCCGCCCTGCAACGCCACCACCCGCCGCCGGGACCGCTCGCGGAACCCCTCGTCGGTGTCGAACTTGGCCCGCGCCGCCTTGTAGAACGCGTCCAGGTCGCCCATGGAGAGCTCCTGCGTCGCCTCGGCCTCGCCCAGGTCCACCAGGTGCTCGATCAGCATCCCGAACGGGGTGCCCCAGTCGCCCAGGTGGTTGGCCCGGACCACCCGGTGCCCCAGCCACTCCAGCAGCCGTGCCGCCGCGTCGCCGATCACCGTCGAGCGCAGGTGCCCGACGTGCATCTCCTTCGCCACGTTCGGCGCCGAGTAGTCGACCACCACGGTCTCCGGCGCGTCCGACTCCGGCACCCCGAGCCGCGGGTCGGTGGCCAGCGCGGAGACCAGGCCGCCCAGCGCCTCGTCGGCGACGGTCAGGTTGACGAAGCCCGGCCCGGAGACCTCCGCCGCGGCGCACAGGTCGGCCAGCTCCGCGCGCTCCAGCACCTCCGCGGCGATCGCCCGCGGCGGCCGGCCGAGCCGCCGGGCCAGCGCCAGCGCCGCGTCGGACTGGAAGTCCGCGCGCTGCGAGCGCCGGACGACCGGATCCACCGGTACGCCGGCCACCGTCTCGAACGCCGGCGCCAGCCGGTCGGTCAGCAGTTTCTCCAGATCCATGGGTACGCCGATCTCGCTCGGATCCGCCGCACGCGGATCACCGGACTACGGATGCGGGCGGACCGAGGACGATCGGCGATGACCGGCGGCTCGATCCGCCGGTCGCAAGAGAGGAATGCTCAGCGCAGGCGGTCGCGGGACCGCCGGCGTCGCAGCGCGCCGAGCTGGACGTCGGGGGACGTCGGCAGGAGCGCGTGCGAGCTGGTCATGCCAGCAGCCTAACCGGCCGGCCCGGGGGCGGTGCAAGACCCTTCCCCGGACCGGCCGGCCGGAGTACCCGAATCGTCAGGCCGGCGTGGCGACCGCCTTGCGGTACCGCTCGGCCCGCCGTCGCATCTGGGTGTACGCGCTGGTCAGGCCCATCGCCCGGCGGACCTCGACGAGGGTGCGACGGACCTCGGCCCGGGTCCGCTCGGTGCCCTCGAAGATCAGCTCGTCGACCAGGCCCGGCTGCGCCTCGAACCGGGCCCGCCGCTCCCGGACCGGGTCGAGGAACCGGTTGAGCGCCACCGCCAGGGCCTCCTTGACCTCGACGTCACCGACCCGGCCGGCCCGGTAGCGCGCCTTCAGCTCCTCGACCTGCGCCCGGTCCCGGTTGAACACGTCGTGGTAGGCGAAGACCGGGTTCCCTTCCACCGTCCCGGGCACGTCGGCGCGGACCCGGTTCGGGTCGGTGTACATCCCCATCACCTTGCGCCGCACCGTGGCCGCGTCGTCGGAGAGGGCGATCGCGTTCCCCTTGCTCTTGCTCATCTTCCCCTGGCCGTCCGTGCCGACCAGGTTGGGCGTCTCCGACATGATCAGCTCGGGCACCGGGAAGACCTCGCCGTAGAGGTGGTTGAAGCGCCGGGCGATCTCCCGGGTCACCTCGACGTGCGCGGCGTTGTCCTTCCCCACCGGGACGGCCTGCCCCTTCACGCAGAGGATGTCGGCCGCCTGGAGAACGGGATAGCCGAGCAGCCCGTACGGCATCTCCTCCTTGCCGGCGTCCCGGCTCATCTCCTTGAGCGACGGGACCCGCTCCAGCCGGGGCACGGTGACCAGGTTCTGGAAGAGGGTGTTCAGGTCGCCGACCTCGGGGATCGCCGACTGGAGGTAGAAGGTGGCCCGGTCCGGCTCGACGCCGGCGGCGAGGATGTCGGTGACCATCTCCCGGGCGTTACGGGAGACCTGCTCGATGTCCTCGCGGGTGTTCTTCGTGGTCAGCATGTGCAGGTCGGCGATGATGAAGAAGCTCTCGTACCGCTGGTGCAGCCGCACCCGGTTGGCGATGCTGCCGACGTAGTGGCCGAGGTGCAGCCGCCCGGTCGGGCGGTCCCCGGTGAGCATTCGTGTCGCGGACATGGTCGTACGCCTTTCGTGCTGATCGGTGGCTGGGACGCGCGGGCGCGCGGAAACGACCCGGGTTCGGACCCGGAATCAGTGGAGTCGGCTCGTCAGAACGAGCGCCGCCATCGCCCGCCGGCGCGGAACCGCAGCCCACCGGCACGGAGTACGTCGAGGATCTGCTCCCGACCGTCGTCGACACGGGCCGGGAGAACCGGAGCGGCAGCCGCCGGGAGACCGTCGGCGGTCTCCGGGGTGCAGATGCTCGGCCGGACCATGCCTGACACGGTAGCCGCTCGACCGCTCCTCGCGCACAGAGGAACGCGGCGGCACCGCGGCCGCCGCGTCCCGTGGGTCCGGCTCAGTCCCGGCGGTAGCTCTCGGCGTAGTAACTGCCCACCCGCTCCCGGTACTCGGGGTGGTCGAAGTCGTCCGGGTCGAAGGCCGGCGATTCCTTCACCTGGTCCCGGGTCCGGTCCACGTGCACGACGCGGTCCAGGTGGTCGACCCGGGCCACCGTGCCGACCGGGAGCAGCACCTTCCTGCCGAAGATCCATGGCCCGGTGTCCACCACCAGGTAGCGGGTGCCGGCGTCGTCGCTCGCCGCGTCGATCGAGCCGATCCGGCCGTCGGTTGCCTCGACCCGGTAGCCGGTGAGGTCGATCGGCGTGCCCGGGCCCGGCGCGTCCGGGCCGCCGTCGGCGTGGTGCGTCGCCCGCTGCCGGGGCACCTCCTCCGGGCCGGTCTGGTCGTAGCCGCCGGCGAGGGCGGACGGGTCCCGCCAGGTCCACGGATTGAACGGCTGCACAGCACACCTCCGATGTCGTCGTTCCGACGACGGAGAACATGCCCGTCGCCCCGGTCGGGCTAACCCACCCGTCGGTGGGGCGGCCACCTGCGTTCAGGCCGGCGGCCGCGTGCCCGTCGCGGTGCCAGCGCGGGAAGAACCTGCGGGGCGGACGGGTGGTTGTGCTGAGCTGCGGCGACGCCCCGACGGCCGGCCCGCTTCCGCTGGCATACTGGCCAGCCATGGTGCTGTCGCGCGGCTGGTCGCTCTTCCTCGTCGGGGTCGGTGTCTGGACCTGGGTGATCTGGCCGAGGTTCGCGGTCGCCATCTGGAACGACCCGCGCTCCTGGACGACCGGAACGGTCGGCGAGGGTGGGGCGACCGGATTCCTGTGGGTGCACGCGCTTCTCATCGCGGCCTCGCTGGCCATCGGTACGGCCGTCGGGGTGCTCGGTGTGCGCGGTTGGCTGGCCGCGCGGCGGCGCCGGCCCACCGCCTGACCTCCGCCCCGCCGCTGTCCACTCGCGTGACCAGGCAAGATAGCCAGTTGATGATGATGTGACGCGGGACGCTTCCCACGGATTTGACGTTGAAACCCGCGGCCGCGTAACTTTCTCTCTGCCAGCGCGGAACGGGGCAAACGGGACAAAAGCCCGGGAGCGCCGAACCGGACTGGCGCCGGGTCACTCGGGAGCAGCGCTCTCGGAAGACGCGGTCCGGGCGGGGTCCGCCGAAACGTCGCAGGGCGGATTTGGCGGAGCGGAACCGACCGGGTAAGGTTGTCGACCGGCAGGGAAACGGACGAGCTTGCGGGAGACCGCAGCGGCCGGCCTGCCAAATCCGATGATCAAGCGCAACGGTTCGTTGCTGCGCGAGTTCAGCGGGTGCCAACCCGTACGAAGCATGACAGACCGGGACACACGGTTTGACACGGCGGAGACGGTGAGGTAACGTAGTAAAAGTGCCCGGCGCGAGAGCGGCGGGGGCGGTTGGACGAAATGCCCCGGATGGGGTTCTACGGTAGTAGGGCTTCTGGATGGTGTGTGGTTGTTCTTTGAGAACTCAACAGGGTGCTTGATAAGCCAGTGCCAATTTGATTTATAC
>NZ_JBVJJA010000004.1:0-255407 GCF_055586005.1 Micromonospora sp. NPDC051924 | reverse complement strand
CTGGCCGCCTACGCCGGCCAGACCGTCACCCTGAAGTTCACCGGCACCGAGGACATCTCCCTGCAGACGTCCTTCGTCATCGACGACACCGCGGTCAACGTCTCCTGACGTAGCCGCCCGACCCCGGGGCCCGGCGGCCACCCCCTGCGGGTGGTCGCCGGGCCCCGCCGTTATGGTCGGCCCGATCGGCGGTGCGAGGGGGAGAGATGTCGGATGCGGAGCTGACCGTCACGGTGACCGGCGCGCTGGCCACCGTGGTGATCCGGAACCCGGCCCGCCGCAACGCGATGACCCCGGCCATGTGGCGGCAGCTGCCGGTGCTGCTCGACGGTCTCGAGGCCGACCCCGCCGTACGCGCCCTGGTGCTCACCGGCGCCGACGGCACGTTCTGCGCCGGTGCCGACCTCGGCGACCTGGACGAGCTGCTGGAGGCCGGGGACGGCAGCATCGCGGTCGCCGCCGAGGAACGGCTGGCCTCGTTCGCCAAGCCCACCGTGGCCGCGATCCGGGGCGCCTGCGTGGGCGGCGGCTGCCAGCTCGCCGTCGCCTGCGATCTGCGGCTGGCCGCCGAGGACGCGCGGTTCGGCGTACCGCCGGCGAAGCTGGGGCTGGTCTATCCCGCGCCGACCACCCGCCGGCTGGCCCGGTTGGTCGGACCGTCCGCCGCCAAGCACCTGCTGTTCACCAGCGAGCTGGTCGACGCCGGGCGGGCGCTGCGGATCGGCCTGGTCGACGAGTTGCTCCCCGCCGACGCGCTGGCCGCCCGGGTGGAGGCCGTCACCGCCGCCATCGCCGCGCGCTCCCGGCTCACCGTCACGGCGGCCAAGGAGATCATCGACGATCGCGCCGACGACGACCGGATCGCCTGGTGGCACGGGCAGGTCCGGGCCAGCGGCGAGGCCCGCGAGGGCGTGGCGGCGGCCAACGAGCGTCGCCCGCCGCGCTTCACCTGGACCCCACCCGTCGCCGACTGACCGTCGCCACCGGGCTTGATCGACTCGGGTTGCGGCAGGTCGGGGTCTCGCCGATCGCGGACACCGCGATCTGCCGCAAGTCGAGGGACCGGCGGGCGCCGCGCCGGAGGCGTACCCCCGACGCGACCCCCTGTGCCCGCCGGCCGTCCGTCACCGCCCGGCCATCGCGGCCCAGCTCGGCGTCCCCGGCTCGCGCCGCAGCGGCATGCCCGCCTCGGCCGGCGTCCGGTCGCCCTTGCGCTGGTTGCAGTCGTAGCAGGCGGCAGTCGTGTTCTTCCAGGTGTTCCGGCCGCCCCGCGAGCGGGGCAGGATGTGGTCGACGGTGCTGGCCGAGGCGTCGCAGTACGCGCAGCGCCGGCCGTCGCGGCGCAGCACCCCGCCCCGGGACCAGGCCGGCCCGGCGCTGAACCGCCAACGGGTGACGACGTACCGGACGAGACGGACCACGCGCGGCATCGGGAACACACCGATGACCTGGTCCGGCTCGGCCTCGTGGATCTCGGCGACCCGCCGGCAGAGCATCCGGATCGCGTGCTGGACGGTGACCCGGTGCAACGGGCCGAGGTCGGCGTTGATGACGAGGACGGCGTCCACCGGGCTCTCCCTTCACGATCGGTGGTACGGCAACGAAAAACCGCCCGGTCACGGGACCGGGCGGCGGTGGGACGGACGCGGGTAGGCGTCAGTCCGGCCATCCGGTGCGGGGACCTTCGGCTCGGCAACCATCGACGGGCAGCGTCGACGAGACGCACGTGACGTGCGACAACGACATGGCATACTCCCGGCGGGCTGGTTGACCTTGCGGGGATCACGGTAGGGCGGGGCCCCGACGGCGGGCAACGGATTTCGATGCCCGACGCGGAGTCACCGCGTGGCGTGGCGGCCGGCCAGCAGGCCGCGCGGGCGTACCGAGCGGACCGGCTCGGCGGCCGCGCCCTCCGCCCGCAGGATGTGGTTGGCGGCCACGATCCCGGTCGCCGCCGAGCGCTCCATCAGCGCGCTGGGGAACTCGGTGCGGATGCCGTCGCCGGCCAGGTAGAGGCCGTCGGCGTCGGTGCGTACCCCCGGGCGCTCCGCGTGGCTGCCCGGGGTGAACGCCGGCGCCCGGGCCTCGACCCGCGCGCGCAGCTCGCGGACCCGCAGCCCGGCCGCCTCCGGCCAGAGCGCGGCCAGCTCGATCCGCATCCGTTCGGCCAGCTCGTCGGCGGGCACGCCCGGCTCGCAGGCGTACGCGTGCAGCTCGACGACCGAGCCGCCGGTGCGCGCGGCCCAGCGGCGCGGCTCGTCCTCCAGCCGGTGGTAGAGCGTCACCGAGTCCAGGGTGGCCTGTCGGGAGACCCCGCTGAACACCGCCCGGTCCGGGTGGACGTCGCCGTCCAGCCAGTACCGCGCCACCGCGTACGGCGGACCGGGGGTGCCGAACGCGGGCATCCGCGCCACCAGCCGGGGTGCCGCCGCGACCAGGCCGGGGGAGGCGGCGACCAGCGCGGCGAGCGCCGGCGGGTCGACGGCGAGCACCACGTGCCCGGCCTCGTGGGCCGTGCCGTCGGTGGTGGCCACCCGCCAGCCGCCCGGCGTCCGGTCCAGCCGGGTGGCGGCCGTGCCGGTGCGCACCCGGCCCCCGTGCTGCTCCACGTGCCGGGCCAGCGGCTCCCAGATCGCCGTCGCGTAGTCCCGGTCCGGGCAGTCGAACGCCAGTCCCTCCGGGTTGCCGAGCAGGTAGAAGTGGAACTGGGCGATCATCTCGGCGGCCGACATCTCGGCCTCGTGGTTGAAGAACGAGTGGGAGAAGACCTCGAAGAGCATCGCCCGGGCCCGGTCCGGCAGCCGCAGCGAGGTGAGCAGCTCGTCGGCGGTCCGCCCGTCGAACGCGGCGT
This sequence comes from Micromonospora sp. NPDC051924, assembly GCF_055586005.1. Taxonomy (NCBI): domain Bacteria; kingdom Bacillati; phylum Actinomycetota; class Actinomycetes; order Micromonosporales; family Micromonosporaceae; genus Micromonospora; species Micromonospora sp. NPDC051924. Next base: position 252,556 of record NZ_JBVJJA010000004.1, on the reverse strand, counting down.
AGGTGCGGACCGGGTCGTAGGCGAGCAGCGGCAGCGCGGCGTCCCGATCCATCGACCGCAGGTCGGCCAGGCGCACGCTCGGGCTGCGCAGCAGCAGCGCCAGCAGGTTCGCCGGGGGCGCCGGCGGCAGCTTGCCGAACTCCTCCGTCGGCCACTCGGCGGACAGGATCGGGTAGCCGGGGACCGGCGTGAGGAAGCCCAGGCCGGGGTCGACCCGGCGGAGGATCGACCGCCAGTTGTAGTACTGCCGGAAGAACGCGTGGAAGCCGTGCTCGGTGCGCTGCGGGCCGTCCGGCAGCTCCTCCGGCCAGGCGCCGAGCCGGCCGCCCAGGGTCGGCGCGGCCTCCAGCATGGTCACGTCCACCCCGCGCTCGGCCAGCACCACCGCCGCCGACATGCCGGCGATGCCGCCGCCCACCACCACCGCCCGCACCGGGCGCGGCACCCGGGGGGCGCCACCGCCGCCCGGGTCCACCACGTGCTCGCGTACGCCGATGAGCCGACCGACCACTTGCGACAGTGCCATGTGCACCTTCCCGGCAGACGGAGTTCCAGTCTGCCGGCTCACCCGTCCCGGGGCAGCAGACAGCGCCGCTCACGATCGGAGGGGGGCCAGACGTACTCCAGGTCGGGCGGGACGTCGTCGAACCGGGGGCCGTAGTGCCCGGGGTCCTTGCGCAGCAGCGACGACCGGTGGCTGCGGTGCACGTCCTCCCGGCCCAGCCAGGGCGGCAGCTCGCCGGCCTCGGCCAGCTCGGCCTGGGTGCGGACGGTCGTCACGCCGCAGGCGGTGGCCAGGTCTACGGCCATGGTCGCCGCGCAGGTGTCCGCCCGGCCCGGCTCGCACCACACCGCGCACATGTCCAGCCCGTACCGGGTCAGCGCCTCCTCGTACCCGGCCCACATCTTCACCGCCGGGTGGTTGCGCCAGCCGTAATCGGGTCGGGTCAGGCCGCGCAGCACCTGGATGGTCTCCACCCGCTGCTTGCCCAGCCGCTTCGGGTCCAGCACGCGGGCGCTGGCCAGGAAGTCCGGGTACGGGAGGAACGTCTGCATGGCGCTCCTCTACCCGTACTCGGGGACACCATGCGTTCATGATCAAGGGGGCTGCGCGGACGGCGATCGACTGACTACCATCCGGGCATGGCCGAGCCCCTGCGCGACCGCGCGCGCCGCGCGACCGGATGGCGGCTCCGGATGAACGGGGACGGCCGTCCGCACTACGTGGTCTGCGGCAACGACCCGCTTGCGTACTGGGTGGTCCGCTCCCTGCTGGCCACCGAGTCCCCCGCCGGGCGGGTCCGGGTCACCCTGGTGGTGCCGGAGCGCCGCCGCTCCGACGGGCCGGACGGCCGGGACCTCGACGGCGTCCAGGTGATCCTCGCCGACCGGCTCGACGAGGCCACCTTCCGCCGGGCCGGGCTGGCCGGCGCGGCCGGGTTGGCCCTGCTGCACCAGGACGACGTGGGCAACATGCACGCGGCGCTCTGCGCCCAGGAGGTCGAGCCCCGGCTGCGACTGGTGGTACGCATGTTCAACACCAGCCTCGCCAACGGCCTGCGGGAGTTCTTCCCCGACTCGACGGTCCTCTCCGACGCGTCGATGGCCGCGCCGGCGTTCGTCGCCGCGGCGCTGGGCGAGCTGGCCCCCACCCACTTCCGGCACGCCGGGCGCACCCTCTACGCGGCCCGCCGCGCCGACGTACGCCCGCAGGACGTGCTCTGCGGCCTGGCCGTCACCACCGACCCGGAGCTGATCCGGGTGCTCCCCGCCGACGAGCCGTCGGCCGACGTGGTGCTGGCCGAGGCGACCGGGCAGCCGGCCGGCACCGAGCTGGCCGCCCGCCGGCTGGCCCGGGCCCGGCGGCGCCGGGAGCCCGTGGTGGTGCTGCTCCGGGCGGTGCGCAGCTTCGCCACCCGCAAGATCGGCGTCGCGGTGCTGGCGCTGCTGGCGGTGATCGCCCTGCTCGGCTGGCTGAACGCCCGCGCGGCGGGGGTGAACTGGTCGGACGCGCTCTACCTCACGCTGGTCACCACGTTGAGCGGGCAGGATCCCGACCTCAACAAGCCGGTCGCCGCGCAGGTCATGCAGGTGGTGCTCAACCTGGCCGGGTTGGCGCTGATCCCGCTGATCACCGCCGCGGTGGTCGACGGCATCGTCAACGCCCGGCTCGCCCTGCACACCGGCCGGATCCAACCCGACCGCGCCGGGCACGTGGTGGTGGTCGGGCTGGGCAACATCGGCACCCGGGTGATGGCCCAGCTCAACGACTTCGGGGTCGAGGTGGTGGCCATCGACCGGAACCCCGACGCGCGGGGCGCCTCGCTCGCGCACCGGCTGGGCGTACCGCTGATCGTCGGGGACGCCGGGCTGGAGGAGACCCTGCGGGCCGCCTCCGTGGCCACCTGCCAGGCCCTGGTCGTGGTCTCCACCGACGACGGGACCAACCTGCGGGCCGCGTTGAACGCCCGCAGCCTCGACCCCGACCTACGGGTGGTGCTGCGCCTCTTCGACGGCGATTTCGCCGAGCGGATCCAGCGCGCGTTCGGCATCGGCATCTCGCGCAGCGTGTCCTACCTCGCCGCGCCCGCGTTCGCGGCGGCGCTGCTGGACCGCGCGGTGATCGCCACCATCCCGGTCGGCCGGCACGCGTTGCTGGTCACCGAGGTGCCGGTGATGGCCGGCTCCCCGCTGGACGGCCGCCCGCTCGCGGCGGTGGCCCGTCCCGGCGAGGTACGCCTGCTCGCGTACACCCGGTCCAGCCAGAAGACCGACTGGTCGGCCGACCCGCGGATGGTGATCCACGCGGGTGACCGGCTCACCGTGGTGGCCCGGCGGGCCGGGCTGAGTGCCCTGCTCCGGGAGACCACCCCGGCCCCGCCCGAGCCGGCCGGCACGCCGGCGCCCCGGCAGCCGGAGGAGTGACCCGGGTCAGCCGCGAGCCACGACGTGGCGGAGGGCGTACCAGAGCGCGCCGAGGGCGAGGACGCCGAAACCGGCGAGCACGCTGGCCACCGGCAGGCTCACGGCCAGCACCAGGCAGCCCACCAGCCCCAGCGCGGCGATGAGCTGCACCGGAACCTTCCGGGCCGGCTCCCGGCCCAGCGTCAGCGCGGAGGCGTTGGCGATCGCGTAGTAGACCAGCACCGTGCAGCTGGAGAAGCCGATCGCGCCGCGGACGTCGCCGAGGGCCACCACCACGATCACCACGGCGGCCACGGCCAGTTCGGCGCGGTGCGGCACCTTGTAGCGGGGGTGCACCGCCGCCAGCGCGCCCGGCAGGTCCCGGCGGCGGGCCATCGCCAGGATGGTCCGGCCCACCCCGGCGAGCAGGGAGAGCAGCACCCCGGTCACCGCGACGGTCGCGCCGGCGCGGACCAGCCAGACCAGGCCGGGCAGCCCGGCCACCCGGACCACCTCGGCCAGCGGCGCGGCCGCGGCGGCCAGCCGCTGCTCGCCCAGCACCCCGAGCGCGACCACGGCCAGCACCAGGTAGATCGCGAGCACCACACCGAGGGCGAGCGGCACCGCGCGGGGGATGGTGCGTCGCGGCTCGCGTACCTCCTCGCCGAGGGTCGCGATCCGGGCGTACCCGGCGAAGGCGAAGAAGAGGAGGCCGGCGGCCGTCAGCACGCCCCGGATGCCGGTCTCCGCCACGCCGTCGAGCCGGTCGAGGGAGACGTGCGGGGCGCCGGTCACCGCGACCACCGCCAGGACGGTGAGCACGATCCCGACCAGCACCCGGGTGGCGGTGGCGGTCTTGCCGATGCCGCGCAGGTTCACCGCGGTCACCACCACCACCGCGAGGACCGCGACCAGCCGCGCCCGCCCCGGCCAGAGGTACGCCCCGATGGTCAGCGCCATCGCCGCGCAGCTCGCGGTCTTGCCGACCACGAACCCCCAACCGGCGAGGAAACCGGCGAACGGGTGCAGGCGTTCCCGGCCGTAGACGTAGGTGCCGCCGGACTCGGGGTAGCGGGCGGCGAGCCGGGCCGAGCTGGTCGCGTTGCAGTAGGCGATGAAGCCGGCCAGGGACAGCGCGGCCAGCAGCCCGGCGCCGCCGGCCGCCGCCGCGGCCGGCGCGAAGACCACGAAGACGCCCGCGCCGAGCATCGACCCCAGACCGATGACCACCGCATCGGGTACGCCCAGCCGCCGCGTCAGTTGATCCACAACCGCACCTTAGGGGTAGGAGGTGAACGGCCGGTCCCAGTACCGCAACCGTGCCGGCAACGGCAGGCCGTCCCAGGGCACCCGGTGCAGCAGCCGGTCCAGCAGCAGCCCGAGCAGCAGCCCGGCGAGACCGTCGGTGAGCCAGTGGAAGTTCAGGTAGGTCGTGGTGACCAGCAGGATCGCCGGCGGCGCCACGCGGATCAGCCGGTACCAGCCGGCGGACAGGCGACCGTTCGTCAGCGCGACGAGCAGCAGCGCGATCACCCCGTACCAGATGATGGCGTTGGCGACGTGCCCCGAGGGGTAGGACATCGAGTACGCACCGGCCGGCAGGTGGTTGAAGATCCGTACCGCCTCCTCGGGCGGCAGGAACGGCTCCTTCACCGAGGCGCTGGGGGCGGCCCGGTCGGTCCAGACCTTCAGCGGGCCGATGGTGAAGTAGGTGAGCACGAAGGTGCCCGCGAACAGCACCAGCGGCCGGACCGAGTGCCGGCGCCAGGCGACCGCCAGGGCGAGTGCCACGGAGACCGGCATCAGCAGTTGGCCGCCCTGCCCGAGCAGGTTGAAAACCCGTGCGGTCCAGTAGAGCGGGGCCGGATCGTGGGCGAACGCCCAGGCGCTCACGTCGAGGTCGAGGCCGAGCAGCAGCCCCTCGGCGAGCGCCACGGTCAGCCCGACCAGGGCGGCCAGCAGCAGCCCGTCGAACCACCAGCCGGCCGGTCGGACGGGCCGGAGCCGCAGCTTCTCGCGTACCTCCGTGGTGTCCCGCACGCGACCACGCTACCGGCCGGCCGGGGCACCGGGCCGGCGCGGGCGTCGGCGGCTGTGTGCCGGCCCACGAAGGGAAGCGCTCGGCCGGGGTGAGCGGTCACACTTGTGGCCGTGCGGATCACCTCGGCCCTCGTCGACCCGGCGCTGCTCGACCTTCCCTGGTCGACCCCGCTGGAGGAGTGGCCTGCCCAGCACCTGGTCGCGCTGCCGCAGGGCATCTCGCGGCACATCGTGCGCTTCGTCCGCCTCGGCGACTACGTGTACGCGGTGAAGGAGACCGGCGAGCGGGTCGCCGAGCGGGAGTACGACCTGCTCCGGGCCCTGGAGCGGATCGACTTCCCGTCGGTCGAGGCGGTCGCGATCGTGGCCGACCGGCAGAGTGACGACGGTGAGCCGCTGGACCCGGTGCTGATCACCCGGCACCTCCAGTTCTCGCTGCCCTACCGCGCGCTGTTCTCCCGGACGCTGCGGCCGGAGACGATGAACCGGCTGCTCGACGCGCTGGCGGTGCTGCTGGTACGGATGCACATCACCGGCTTCTTCTGGGGCGACTGCTCGCTGTCCAACACGCTGTTCCGCCGTGACGCCGGCGCGTTCGCCGCGTACCTGGTGGACGCCGAGACCGGGGCACTGCGCAACTCGCTCTCCAACGGCCAGCGCGGTGAGGACCTGGAGATCGCCCGGGTCAACATCTTCGGCGAGGCGCTCGACCTCCAGGCCGCCGGGCTGCTGCACGAGTCGATCGACCCGGAGATGGTCTGCGAGGAGGTCGTGCAGCGCTACGAGCGGCTCTGGCACGAGATCACCTACGAGCAGCAGATCGAGCGGGAGGCCCGACACCACATCGAGGGCCGGATCCGCCGCCTCAACGAGCTGGGCTTCGACGTCGCCGAGGTGGCCATGTCGACCGCGGACAACGGGCGGTACCTGGTCCGCCCGAAGGTGGTCGACGTCGGCTACCACACCCGCCGACTGCTCCGGCTCACCGGCCTGGACGCCGAGGAGAATCAGGCCCGCAAGCTCCTGAACGACCTGGACGCGTACCGGGTGGAGAGCGACCTGACCGACGAGCAGCAGGCCGCGCACCGTTGGCTGACCGAGGTGTTCGAGCCGGTGGTCCGGGCGGTGCCGGCGCACCTGCGTCGCAAGCTGGAGCCGCAGGAGCTCTTCGCGCAGATCATCGAGCACAAGTGGCTGCTCTCCGAGCAGGCCGGTCGGGACGTCGGGATGCGCCACGCGGTGCAGTCGTACCTGTCGGACGTGCTCGTGCACCGCCCCGACGAGCAGGCCGTCCTCGGCGTCGAGGTCCCCACCGCCGGCTGACCCCGCCCAGCCCCGCATGGCGCTTGATCCACTCATGTTGCGGCAGTACGCGGTCTCCGGGCGCGCGGACACCGCGGGATGCCGCATCCCGCACGGGTAGAACGGCCCACGGCCTGCGGCCCGTCACTCCACCCAGGCGCCGGCCCGCATCACCCGGACCACGTTGAGGTCGTCGTCGAGCAGGACCAGGTCGGCCCGGAGGCCGGTCTGGAGCGCCCCGACGCGGTCGCCCAGGCCGATCGCCCGGGCCGGGGTGGTGGCGACCATCCGGGCGGCGTCGGGCAGGGCGATCCCGGCCGCGACGGCGTGCCGCAGGGCGGCGTCCATGGTCAGCGTGCTGCCGGCGATGGCACCGTCCCGACTGAGCCGCGCCACCCCGTCGGCCACGGTGACGGCCTGGCCGCCCAGCTCGTACTCGCCGTCGGGCATGCCGGCGGCGGCCATCGCGTCGGTGATCAGGGCGGCCCGCTCCGGGCCGGCCACCGAGGTGGCGAAGCCGAGCATCCCGTCGTGCAGGTGCACCCCGTCGGCGACCAGCTCGCACACCACGTTGGGGGCGTCCAGCAGGGCCACCACCGGGCCGGGCTCCCGGTGGTGCACCGGGCGCATCCCGTTGAACAGGTGGGTGCCGACGCTCGCCCCGGCCGCCACCGCGGCCCGGGTCTGCTCCCAGGTGGCGTCCGTGTGCCCGATCGCCGCGACCACGCCCCGCGAGACGAGCAGCTCGATCGCCTCCAGCGCGCCGGCCCGCTCCGGGGCCAGGGTGACCATCCGGACCGCGCCGCCGCCCAGCTCGATCAGCTCGCCCAGCTCCTCGGTCGACGGGTCGCGGAGGAACTCCGGGTTCTGCGCGCCGCAGCGGTCCGCCGACAGGTAGGGCCCCTCGAAGTGGACGCCGGCCAGCACCCCCGACTCGACCAGCGGCCGGAAGGCCGCCGTCGCGTCCCGCATCAGCGCGAACGGCGAGCTGACCAGGCTGGCCAGCAGGGTGGTGGTGCCGTGCCGCAGGTGGAAAGCGGCGGCCTCGCGGGCCGACTCGGCGTCCCCGGTGGTGAAGGTGTGGCCGCCGCCGCCGTGCGTGTGCATGTCCACGAAGCCCGGCACGATCCAGTGCCCGTCGCGCACCGACGGGTACTCGGCGACGGCCCGGATCCGGTCGCCGACGATCTCGACGCAGCCCTGCCGGATCACGCCGGTCGGCGTCACCACCTTGCCGGTCACGCGCAGGGTCATCGGGGCTCTCCTCAATCCAGGGTGTCCAGGGTGTCCAGGGCGAGCAGGGCGGCGCCGAGGCAGCCGGCCTCGTCGCCGAGGGCCGCCGCGACCAGGCGCGGTTCCCGGTGGAAGGTCAGTCGTTCGCGGAGCGCCGCGCGCAGCGGGTCGAGCAGCGCGGGGCCGGCCTGGGCGAGGCCGCCGCCGATCACCATGGTTTCCACGTCGAAGAGCGCCTGACCGGTGGCGAGACCGTCGGCGAGCGCCTCGACCGCCTCGCGCCAGACCCGGCCGGCCAGCTCCTCGCCGGCCGCCGCCCGCTCGGCGACCTCGGCGGCGGTGGTCGCGGATCCGGCCAGCCCGGTGTAGCGGCGGCCGATCGCCGAGGCCGACGCCACCGCCTCCAGGCAGCCGGGGCGGCCGCAGCCGCAGCGCGGACCGTCGGGGCGTACCAGGATGTGGCCGATCTCGCCGGCGGCGCCGTGCGCGCCGGCCGCGGCCGACCCGTCGACCACGTGGGCGGCGGCGATGCCGGTGCCGATCGCGACGAAGAGCACGTGGCGGGCGTCCCGGCCCGCGCCCAGCCGCGCCTCGGCCAGGCCGCCCGCCCGCACGTCGTGGCCGAGCGCCGCCGGCAGGCCGAGCCGTGCCTGCGCCAGTTCCCGCAGCGGTACGTCCCGGAAGCCCACGTTCGCCGACCAGACCGCGACCCCGCGCGCCTCGTCGACCACTCCGGGAACGGCGATGCCGCAGGCCACCGGGGTCAGCCCGTCGGCGCGGGCCTTCCCGGCCAGCCCTTCGGCGACGTCGAGGATCGTCCCGACCACCGCCTCCGGGCCGCGGGCCGCCTCGGTGGCGTGCCGCTCCGCGTGCACCACGGTGCCGTCCGGGCGGACCAGGGCGCACTTCATCCCGGTGCCGCCCACGTCCAGCGCGACGACGACCTCGCCGCCTGACGTCACGCGAGCACCACGGAGCGGGTCAGGTGCCGGGGCGCGTCCGGGTCGAGACCGCGGCTGGTGGCCAGCGCGACGGCGAAGCGCTGGGCGAGGATCAGGTCGGCCATCGGGTCGACCGGGGTGCGCCCGGCCGCCCAGCTGGTCAGCACGGTGTGGCAGCCGTGGGTGCGGCTGTGCACGAAGGTGGCGCCGGTGGCGGCCACGTCCTCGGGCAGCCCCTCCGGGATGTCGCCGAACGCCCAGACCAGGCGGCCCGGGGCGGCGACCGAGATCGGGCCGTGCCGGTAGTCCATCGCCGGGTACGCCTCGGCCCAGAAGGTGGCCGCCTCCCGGCACTTCAGCGCGGCCTCCTGGGCCAGCCCGACCGTCCAGCCGCGACCGAGGAAGGTGACCTGCTCGATCCGGGCCGGGTCGATCGGCAGCGGGGCCCGGACGGCGACCTCCGCGTCGGCGGCCAGCCGGCCCAGGTCCTCGCCGAGGTGGGCGCGGAGCAGGGCGAGGGCGGTGGTGGCGAAGCGGGTCTGCACGACCGAGCGCTCGTCGGCGAAGGGCATGGTCACCGTGGCGTCGGCCAGCTCGACCGCCGGGGAGGCGGGGTCCCCGACCAGGACCGTGGTGGGGATCCGGCCGCGCAGCGCGGCGAGCAGCTCCAGCACTTCGGTGGTGGTGCCGGAGCGGGTGATCGCGATGAGCCGGTCGTAGCGGCGGCCGGTGGGGAACTCGCTGGCCTGGAAGGCGTCGGTCTCGCCCTGGCCGACCTGCTCGCGCAGCCCGGCGTACGCCGCCGCCATGAACCACGACGTGCCGCACCCGACGACGGCGACCCGCTCGCCGGGGCGCGGCAGCCGGTCGGCGACGGTCGGGGCGAGCTGCGCCGCCTCCCGCCAGCAGTCGGGCTGGCTCGCGATCTCCGCGTGCACGTACGCCATGACAACTCCTCGCCAGGGGGAGACCTTGCGCAATACGGCGCGATATGGCCGTCTTTCGCGCGTCATTCTGCGCGAACCCGGGCGGCTGTGGCAACCGCCTCGCAGATCGCGCAGCTCAGGGTTTTGCGCCCTGGTAGTTTCGCGCACTACTGTGCACGCAATCAATCACCGTTCGTGCAGAGTCAGTGGAGGCCCCGCGTGGACCGCTACGCCCGATGGAACGCGCTGCTGGAGATGCTGACCGAGGACGGACGGGTCAGCGTCGAGGAGGCGGCCGAGCGCCTGGACGTGTCCCAGGCGACCATCCGGCGTGACTTCGACCAGCTCGCCCAGCAGCAGATGATCACCCGTACCCGGGGTGGGGCGGTCGCCAACGGCGTCTCGTACGACCTGCCGCTGCGCTACAAGACCGCCAAGCACTCGGCCGAGAAGCAGCGGATCGGGACCGCCGCCGCGGCGCTGGTCTCCCAGGGCACCGTGGTCGGCCTCAACGGCGGCACCACCAGCACCGAGGTGGCCCGGGCCCTGGCCGTCCGGCCGGACCTGAACACGAGCGCGGAGGGCGCCCAGCTCACCGTGGTCACCAACGCCCTGAACATCGCCAACGAGCTGCTGGTGCGGTCGCGGATGAAGGTCGTGGTGGCCGGCGGGGTGGTCCGTCCCAAGTCGTTCGAGCTGGTCGGCCCACTGGGCGGGGCGCTGCTGCGCGAGGTGACCCTGGACGTCGCCCTGCTCGGTGTGGACGCGATCGACCCGCAGCTCGGCGCCGCCGCCCACCACGAGGGTGAGGCGGCGATGAACAGCCTGATGGTGGCGCGGGCGAAGCGGGTGGTGGTGATCGCCGACTCGTCCAAGCTGGGCGGGCACGCCTTCGCCCGGATCTGCCCGGTGGACCGGGTGGAGACCCTGGTGACCGACTCCGGCGCGTCCCCGGCCGTGGTGCAGGCGTTCCGCGACGCCGGCGTGCACGTCATCTGCGCCTGACGGCGCTCAATGAGGCGACACCTGCATACCCGGTATTGCGCTCGGCTGCATACCGCGTATGGTGTCCGCTGTCACCTACTCATCGGGGGAGGTCAGCTTGACGGCTGTCCTGGAGATCGAGGGTCTCCGCAAGACGTACCGGAGCCGGAAACGCGGGGTGCGCCACGCGCTCGACGGCTTCGACATGCGGGTCGAGGCCGGGCAGGTGCACGGCTTCCTCGGCCCGAACGGCTCCGGCAAGACCACCACGCTACGTACCCTGCTCGGCCTGATCCGGCCGAACGGCGGCCGGATGGCCCTCCTCGGCCAGGAGCTGCCGCAGGCGCTGCCCGCCGTCGCCGGCCAGGTCGGCGCCATCGTGGAGAGTCCGCAGTTCTTCCCGCACTTCTCCGCCCGGGACACCCTCGGCCTGCTCGCGCAGGCCGGCGAGCTGCCCCGACAGCGGGTCGACGAGGTGCTGGAGCTGGTCGGGCTGCGCGACCGGGCCGGGGAGCGGGTGAAGACCTACTCGCTCGGCATGAAGCAGCGGCTGGCGGTCGCCTCGGCGCTGCTGAAGGATCCGAAGCTGCTGATCCTGGACGAGCCGGCCAACGGCCTCGACCCGGGCGGCATCCGGGAGATGCGCAGCCTCATGCGCGACCTCGCCGCCGCCGGGATGACCGTGGTGCTGTCCAGTCACATCCTCGGCGAGATCCAGCTCATCTGCGACTCGGTCACCATCATCTCGCTGGGCCGGCGGGTCGCGTACGGGCCGGTCGACGAGGTGCTCGCCGCGCACTCCCAGGGCACGGTGCGGGTACGCCTGGAGGCGGTCACCGACCTGCCGCAGGCCGCCGAGACGCTGACCCGGGCCGGCATCCGGGTCACCACCGAGCCGGACCACCTGATGCTCGCCGGCGTCGACAAGCCGGCCACGGTCAGCCGCCTCCTCGCCGAGCGGGGCCTCTACGTCAGCGAGCTGGCGCCGGTCGCGGTCGACCTGGAGAGCGTCTTCCTCGAACTGACCGCCACCGCGCCGGTTCCCGGCCAGCACCGGCAGGTCGACCAGTCCACGAAGGTCGAAGGAGGTTGGGGCGCATGAGTTTGTTCGTCACCGAGCTGCGCCGCCTGGCCAAGCGCCGGGTCACCCGGCTGCTGCTGGTCCTGCTGGTGCTCGGCTTGGCCGGCGTGGTCACCGCCTTCGGCTTCTCCAGCCATCAGCTCTCCAAGGAGGTCGTGGCCGAGGCCCAGGCGAAGGCCGACCAGCAGTACCAGCAGGCGATGGCGGACTGGCGGAAGATGGTCGCCGACTGCGACGCCGCCCAGGCCCGCGGCGAGCAGAAGCTCGAGGAGCGGTTCGGACCAGACTGCGGCCGGGGCTGGCAGCCCCAGCCGGAGATGTTCGACCCGAAGTGGAACCTGCCCTACCAGTTCGACTTCCGGGCCGAGTTCCCCCTGTTCATCGCCGTGTTCGCCGGGGCGGTGGCGCTCTTCGCGTTCATCGTCGGCGCCTCGTTCGTCGGGGCCGAATGGAGCACCGGCGGGATGATGAACCTGTTGCTCTGGCGGCCCAAACGGCTCGCCGTGCTCGGCACCAAGATGGCCGCCCTGCTCACCACCGTGCTCGGGGTGACCGTGCTGCTCGGCGCGTTCTGGACGCTGGCATTCTGGCTGATCGGCCGCTACCGGGGGACCACCGCCAAGGTGACCGCCGGGGTCTGGCGCTCGATCGGGCTCGACGGCCTGCGGGCGGTCGGGATCGTCCTGGCGGTCGGCGCGATCGCGTTCGCGCTCGCCTCGCTCGGCCGGCACACCGCGATGGCGCTCGGCGCGGCCGTGGCGGCCTTCGCGATCAGCGAGATCGGCATCCGGATCGCGGTCGGCGTGCTCGCGGTCCCGTTCGGCGAGCGGTACGTGCTGTCCACATACGCCCGGGCCTGGTTCATGAAGCAGGTGAAGCTCTTCGACTACGACGCGTGCCAGTTCGCCAAGGGCCAGTGCGAGCCGGCCGAACTGCTGGTCACCTGGCAGGACTCGGCGCTGGTGTTCGGCCTCGGCGCCGCGGTGGCGCTGGTCGCCGGGTTCTGGGCGATGCGTCGGCGGGACATCGCCTGACTCGGCGCGCCACCGACCAGCCCGGACACCGCGTCCGCTGCGGCGGGGGCGGGCCCTGGTTACGCTGGGGTCCCCCCGGCCGGTGGTCGCCGCGCCGGTCGTCCGCCCTCCCGAGGAGCGCCATGCCCGCCGACGCCTCCACGGCCGCCACCGACCGGCCCGAGCCGCCCGGTCCGGCCGACGCCGCGCGCCGGGAGGCCGGCGTCACCGTCCCCCCGCCCCGGTCCGCGCCCGCCGTCGAGGTCGATCCCGCCGCGCCGACCGGAGGGGGCCCCGGCGCCGCCCCGGCGGCCGGACGGACCGGCCCGGTGGTCGTCACGGACGGCGGACCGGACGACGCGGACGACGCCCCGGCCGGCGGGACGGGCGAGCTGACCGAGCGGGAGCGGCGGATCCTCGACTTCGAGCAGCGGTGGTGGAAGCACGCCGGGGCGAAGGAGCAGGCGATCCGGGACACCTTCGGGCTCTCCGCCACCCGGTACTACCAGCTGCTCAACGCGCTGCTCGACCACCCGGCCGCGCTGGCCGCCGAGCCGGTGCTGGTCGGCCGGCTGCGCCGGTTGCGCTCCTCCCGGGCCCGCAACCGGCGGCGCTGACCCGGCTCACTTCTCGTACGTGCGCAGCCCGTTGCCGATGGCGAAGAAGGTCGGCGCCCACTCGCCGACGAAGATGCCCCATCGGTCCGCCCGGGCGACCCCGGCCCGCTCCATGTGCTTCGAGAGAAACCAGCTGGTGAAGGAGAGCCCGATGCTCACGAAACCGGCCAGGTAGGCGTGCTCCGACTTGAGTCCGGCCTCGTGCAACCGCTCCAACATGCGATCCCCCTGTCGCCTCCGTACCGGTTGTTCCCGACGCTACCGACCGGGGCCGGGCCGTACCGGCAAGTTGCCGGGACGCACCGCCGGCATGGCCGCCGCCGGGCCGGGTAGGCGGGCGGCGACGGAGGGAGCGCACCGATGGGGGCACCAGATCGCCGGTACCCGACCGGGAGCCAGCCGGCGCGGCCGGTCGCGACGGCGCCGATGATGCGCGTCCGCTCCGCCACCGATCCGGCTCCCGGCCGGCTGGAGAACGAGGACGCGGTCTTCCGCTTCGGCCCGCTGGTGGGCGTCCTCGACGGCGCCACCGTGCCGGAGGGCTTCGACACCGGCTGCGTGCACGGTCCCGCCTGGTACGTCCGACACCTGGCCGCCCGGATCGGCCTGGCCGTCGCGGCCCGTCCGGCGGCGACGCTGATGAGCAACCTGGCGGCGGCCGTCCTGGCGGTCCGCGCCGACCACGGCGGCGGGTGCGACCTCGACCATCCGGGCACCCCGTCGTCCACGGTCTGCCTGCTCCGGGAGGGCGGCGACCAGGTGGACTACCTGGTGCTCTGTGACAGCCCGCTGGTGCTCGACACCGGCGGCGAGGTCAGCGTGGTCTGCGACGGGCGGTTGGACGCCGCGATGGCGGACCTGCACCGGACGGCCGACGCACTGCCCGGGAACGGCCTGGATCCGGTGACCCGGTTCCGCCGGTCGGTGACCGTGCAGCGGGCACGGATGAACCGGACCCACGGCTACTGGGCGGCCGCCTCCGACCCGGACGCCGCGTACCACGCGGTGACCGGGACGGTGCCGCTGCGCGGCCCCGGGGCGCTGCGGCGCGCGGCCCTGCTCAGCGACGGGGTGTCCTGCGCGGTGGACCAGTTCGGGCTCTTCGACTGGGCCGGGCTGCTGGACGTGGCCGTGGCGGAGGGACCGCAGGGGCTGATCGGGCGGGTCCGGGCGGCCGAGCAGGACCACCCGGAGCGGCTGCGCCGGCACAAGCGGACCGACGACGCCTCGGTGGTGCTCTGCGAGTTCGACCTCGCCGAGTGAGCACCCTCACCCAGAACGGACCGGTCGGCTGACAACGGAGCGTGAGGCGGAACACCCGGGGGGTACGACCGGGCCGTACCCTCGACCGGACCGGCAGAACGGGCCCAAAGCAGTGGACTGGGGCCGGTGGGGCGGGCAGACTGCGGCTCGTGACGGGAGCGGTACGACTGGAGCCGGTCGACGAGGGGAACCTGGAGCCGTTGCTCTCCGTAGCGGCTGCCGAGGCGGAACCGGAGGACGTCATGCCTCCGGTGGAGGCCCCCGCTGGCTGGTCGCTGGCCCGTCGGGACGCGTTCCGGGAGTTCCACCGGGCCAGCTTCGGTGGCCTGGACGGCCCGACCCGCACCCGGATGTACGCGATCGTCGCCGGCGGCGAGGTGGTCGGCATGGTCCGGATGACCCGCTGCGACGAGCCGGGGACGGTGGAGACCGGGATGTGGCTCGGGCGTTCGGCGCGGGGCCAGGGCCTCGGCGCGGCGGCCCTGCGCGAGCTGCTGCACGCCGCCGCGGCGGCCGGCATGCACACCGTCGTGGCCGAGACGACCCCGGACAACCGGGGCGCGATATCGGTTTTGAAGAAATGTGGCGCGGAATTGCGCGACAATGGCGGTAAGATGCGCGCCAAAATGTGTTTGGATTCTGCCCTTCCGGCTCATTGACGATTCTTTGCTTGCTTTCGGACAAGTATCTCCTTCCTCCTGCTCAGCAGGGTAAGTCCGGCCGTTTTGTCGGGTATCAACCCGAGGCCGACTGGCCACCCGATTTCCCTGTGACGGGGTCGCCAGGAATGGTGCGGAAATGTTTCGCGAGTGCCGTGGCGGGTACTGCCGGCCGGGTCCGCTGATTCGTGACACCGGTTCGCAGGCCCATTTCCGCTGATCCCCGGCAGCAGTTTTCCGGGCCTGCTCCACGTGCAAGGTGTCCGCTTCCGCCGGGGAGCGAAGGAGAACAGATGAAGAGCGGAGCTCGGATCGCCCTGGCGGTCGGATTCGGATACGTCCTCGGCCGCCGTAGAAAGCTGCGTACCGCCCTCACCCTGGCCGCCGCGGTGGCCGCCGGGCGGGCCAGCCAGAACCCCGGTGGCCTGCTGAAGTACGGCACGGACCTGCTGAACACCCCCCAGTTGAGCAACCTCAGCAAGCTGGGCGCGCCGCTCGCCACCGCGGGCCGGGCCGCGGCGACCGCCGCCGCCGGCACAGGCATCGACGCCCTCAGCGGCAAGCTGCGGGGCAGCGCCGACGCGCTGCGCCGCAAGTCCGGACCGGGGCGGCCGGAGGAGGAGCCGGCGACCGACGAGCACTCGGCCCCGGACGAGGAGCAGGAACTCGACGAGCAGCCCGAGGCGCTCGACGACGAGGACCGGAACGAGCAGCCGGCCCCCGTGCGCCGGCGGCGGGGGCGGTGAGCATGGCCACCAACAATCTCGCGGACAAGGCACGCGACCAGCTCGGCGGCGAGCTGCGCAACCTCGCCTCGGCGATCGGGGAGCGGGCTGTGCACGTGGTGACCGAGCGGCTCACCGGGGCCACCGGCCGGCTCAGCGAGTACGCCCGGCAGGGCGGCGGTCCCGGCCTGATCGCCGCGGCCACGGGCGCCCAGAAGCTCGCCGAGGGCCACTCCCCGGTCAAGGCCATGTTCCATGCCGGCCTCGCCGGCGGTAAGGAGAAGCTGATGTCGGCGTTCGGCGGCGGCAAGGGCGGCAAGGGCGGCGGCAAGAAGCTCAAGGTCACCAACATCGTCGAAACGATCGAGGTCGGCGTGCCGGTCCGGGTCGCCTACAACCAGTGGACGACCTACGGCGACTTCCCCAGCTTCATGAAGAAGGTGGAGCAGGCCGACCGCGAGTCCGACGAGAAGATGACCTGGAAGGCGCAGGTCTTCTGGTCGCACCGGAGCTGGGAGTCGACGATCGTCCGGCAGATCCCGGACCGGCTCATCCACTGGCGGTCGAAGGGCGAGAAGGGCTCCGTCGACGGCACGGTGAGCTTCCACGAGGTCGGCCCCGAGCTGACGAAGATCCTGGTGGTGCTGGAGTACCACCCGCAGGGCCTCTTCGAGCACACCGGCAATCTCTGGCGCGCCCAGGGCCGACGGGTGCGGCTGGAGCTGAAGCACTTCGTCCGGCACGTGATGACGCACACCGTGCTCGACCCCGACTCCGTCGAGGGCTGGCGTGGCGAGATCGAGGACTCCCAGGTGGTCAAGGACCACGAGACCGCGCTCCGCGCGGAGCAGGAGGCCCGCGAGCAGCAGGAACAGGGCCGCGCCGAGGAGCCGGAGGAGGAGCCCGAGGAGGAACCGGAGGAGGAGCGCCGGCCCGCCGAGCGTGGCCGCCGCCGGCCGCCGCAGCGCCGTCGTCCCCCCGAGGAAGAGGAGTACGACGACTACGACGAGGGCGACGACTTCGACGACGAGGAATACGCCGAGGAGCCTGAGGAGGAGGAGCAGCCGCCGCCGCGCCGGCGTCAGCCCGAGCGGGCCCGCCGCCCCCGGGAGGAACGGGAGCCCCGTGAGGAGCGCGAACCCCGCGCGGAGCGGGCGCGCCCGGTCCGCCGTACCCCCGAAACCCCCCGGCGGCCGGTGGTGCGCCGCCGGCGAGAGGAGCGTGACTGAATGACGATCGCCACCACATCGAGCCAACCCGGTAGCGCGCTGGAACGTACCGGGGGAGGCGGCGGCGGGGGCACCCTCGCCGACGTGGTCGAGACGGTGCTGGACAAGGGCGTGGTGATCGACGCGCAGGTGTCAGTCGCCGTGGTCGGCATCCAGCTCCTGGAGATCAACGCCCGGATCGTGATCGCCAGCGTCGAGACGTACCTCCGGTTCGCCGAGGCGGTCGACCGGCTGAGCATCGTGCCGAAGGACACGAAGGGCCTGCCGGACATCGTGGGCGACACCGCCAAGGGGGCCGCCAAGGGCAGGGCGATCTCCGGCCTGGGCCAGGCGGCCAAGGAGATCAGCGGCGTGGTGGTGGATTCGCTGACTGACCGCGACTCGGACCGCCACCGTCAGCGGCACGTCTGGGAGGAGGAGCGCTGATGGCCGAGGAGCGAGGCCTGTTCATCTACGGCATCGTGCCGTCGGACGTGGAGCCGACCCCCGACGCGGAGGGGGTCGGCAACCCGCCGGGCGAGGTCGCCGCGATCCAGCACGGCGACCTCGCCGCGCTGGTCAGCGAGGTCGGGCTGGAGGAGCCGATGGGCCGGCCGGCCGACCTCACCGCGTACGAGCGGCTGCTGGACGGCACGGCGGAGGTCGCGCCGGTGCTGCCGGTCCGGTTCGGCACGGTGGTGACCGGCGCGGACGCGGTGGCGGAACTGCTGGAGGCGCACCACGAGCGGTTCGCCGCCGCGCTGGATGAGTTGGAGGACCGGGTCCAGTACACCGTGCACGGGCGCTTCGACGAGCAGGAGTTCATCGGCGGATGGCTGGCCGAGAACGACGCCGCCGCCGCGCTCGCCGACCAGGTGCGCGGCCGCTCGGAGGCGGAGAGCCGGGAGCAGCGGATCCGGCTCGGCGAGATGATCAGCCAGGCGGTCGAGCTGCGCCGGGAGGCGGAGAACCGGGCCCTGATCGACGCGGCGGAGCGGTACGCGGTGGCCCGGGCGCCGCGCCAGCCCAGCCATGAAATGGACGCGGTCAACGTCGCCTTCCTGGTCGGCACGGACGACGAGGAGGAGTTCATCGGGGCGGTGGAGGAGTTCGCCGAGCAGCGCCGGGCGCTGATCCGGATGCGGCTGATCGGTCCGCTCGCCCCGTACGACTTCGTCAGCGCGCACCAGTTGGTGGAGTGACGCGTGGACATCCTCTGGACGCTGCTGACCCTGCCGTACGCCCCGGTGCGGGGGCTCACCGCGGTGGTGAAGGTGGTCGCCCGGGAGGCGGAGTCGCAGCAGTACAACCCGGTCAACATCCGGCGGGAGCTGGAGGAGCTGGATCGGGCGGCGGCGGCCGGCGAGATCACGCCGGAGCAGCGGGACCGGGGCCAGGAGGCCGTCCTGAACCGGCTCACCGCTCCGGCCGGCGAGGCCGGCCGTACCCCGTCCCGGGGTACGGCCGGCACCGGCCGGCGGCGCGCCGACCGCGGTGACCGGTACCGCGGGCGAGGGAGATGAGATGGCAGCAGCACGGATCCGCGGCGACGGGGGCCGCGAGCGGAACGGCTACCCCGCCGAGGACGACTACGAGGAGATCAGCGCGGCCGAGGCAGCCCGCGAGGGGCTGCGGCAGATCGTCGCACTGACCGGCAAGGACCCGCTGGGGGTCACCTCGATCCAGCCCACCGACGACGGCTGGCGGATCGGGGTGGAGGTGGTCGAGGATCACCGGATCCCCGCGTCGACCGACCTGCTCGGCCTCTACGAGGTGGAGCTGGACATGACCGGCAGCCTGCTCGGTTACCGGCGGACGCGCCGCTACCAGCGGGGCAAGGGGGACTGAGATGACGGTGGGGCGGACACCTTCCGTGGTGCAGAACTCCGGTCAGGTGCTGCCGGCCGGGCACGAGCCGGCGAACCTGGGCGACATCCTCGAACGGGTGCTCGACCGGGGCATCGTGATCGCCGGCGACATCCGGGTCAGCCTGCTCGACATCGAGCTGCTGACGCTGAAGCTGCGGCTGGTCATCGCCTCGGTGGACACCGCGCGGCAGATCGGCATCGACTGGTGGGAGCACGACCCGTGGCTGAGCTCCCGGGCCCGGCCGCCGGTCGAACCGGGGCCGCGCGATCCCGAGGAGGTCGCGGCGTCCCGGCGGCCGCGGGCAGCCGCCCGCGCCGCGAGGAAGGAGTGGGATGAGTACGACGGCTGAGTTGGTGCCTTCGACCGCAAGCGCCGTCTGGCTGCACGGCGTGGTCGCCGCGGCCACGGCGACGCCGGCCGGGACCACCGGCATCGCCGGGGCGCCGGTCCGGCCGGTGGCCGCCGCCGGCCTGGCCGCCGTGGTCAGCGACGTCCCGCTGGCCGAGTACGGCGAGGAGGCGCTGCGCCGCAACCTGGAGGACCTGACCTGGCTGGAGCGGGCCGCCCGGGCGCACCACGCCGTGGTGGACGCGCTGTCCCGGGCCGGCGCGGTGGTGCCCGCGCGGCTCGCCACCGTGCACCGGGACGACGACCGGGTGGCCCGGGTGCTGGCCGAGCGGCACGACGAGCTGGCCGGCTCGCTGGCCCGGCTCACCGGCCGCGAGGAGTGGGGAGTCAAGGGGTACGTGGTGCCCGGCGCCACCCCCCGCGCCGACGAGCCCGCCGCCGGCGGTGGGGCCGGCGCGGCGTACCTGCGGCGGCGCAAGGCCCAGCTGACCGCCCGGGAGGAGGGGCAGCGGATCGCCGCCGACGCGGCGGCCGCCGTGCACGCCGCCCTCGCCGGGTACGCGGTCAGCGCCCGCCGACACGCCCCGCAGGACCGGCGGCTCTCCGGCGCGCCCACCGCGATGGTGCTCAACGGCGCGTACCTGGTCGACCGGGAGCGGCTGGACGGCTTCGCCGCGCTGGTCCGCGAACTGGCCGACCGGCACCCCGAGATCCAGCTGGAGCCGACCGGCCCGTGGCCGCCGTACTCGTTCGTGGCGGAACCCTCCGCGGAGCCGGCATGGGCGTGACGTCACTGGCGCCGAGCAGCGCCGACGGTCCGCTGGACTACCGGCCGGTGGCCCTGGTCGACCTGCTCGACCGGGTGCTCGCCACCGGCGTGGTGATCACCGGGGACATCACCCTGGCCATCGCCGACGTCGACTTGGTCCGCATCTCGTTGCGGGCCCTGATCGCGT
Organism: Micromonospora sp. NPDC051924; assembly: GCF_055586005.1. Taxonomy (NCBI): domain Bacteria; kingdom Bacillati; phylum Actinomycetota; class Actinomycetes; order Micromonosporales; family Micromonosporaceae; genus Micromonospora; species Micromonospora sp. NPDC051924. The sequence goes on along the minus strand of NZ_JBVJJA010000004.1, from coordinate 232,487 downwards.
CGGTCGGCGCGCTCGCCCCGCCGGAGGTCGCGCCGTGACCGGGCGGGACGAGGCGGCCGAGCTGGCCGCGGCGCTGGGCGAGCCGCAGTGGCAGGCCCCCCGGGTCCGGCCGCTGGACCGCCGGCTCGCCGTCGACCAGGACTCCGTCGAGCGGGGGCTGGCCAGCCTGGTGCTCACCGTCGTCGAGCTGCTGCGGCAGCTGATGGAGCGGCAGGCGCTGCGCCGGGTCGACCTCGGCGACCTCAGCGACGAGCAGGTCGAACGGATCGGCCGCACGCTGATGGCGCTGGAGGACCAGATGACCCAGCTCCGCGAGTACTTCGGCCTTGCCCCCGAGGAGCTCAACCTCGACCTGGGCCCCCTGGGCCCCCTCCTCCCCACCGACTGACCCCCCCCGGGTCCCGCCCCCGGTCGGTCGATCATGAGGTTGACGGGCGATGTGGATCTCCCTGGCCGCCGCCAACTTCATGATCAACGTGGGTCAGCGGTGGGTGGCGGCGTAGGACTCCAGGTGGGCCAGTTGGGTGGGGTCGAGGGAGGGGCGGATGCGGGTGCGGGCGGTGGCCACGTGGGCGGCGGTGACCGTGGTGGCGGTCAGCGACTCGCGCATCGCGGCGAGCGCCGCCTCACGGACCAGGGCCGCGCAGTCCGCCGCCGAGAAGCCGTCCAGCTCCTCGCCGAGCGCGGCCAGGTCCACGTCGGGGGCGAGCGGTACGTCGCGGGCCGCCGCACGCAGGATCTCCCCGCGAGCCGGACCGTCCGGTGGCGGCACGTACACCAGCCGTTCCAGCCGCCCGGGCCGGAGCAGCGCCGGGTCGACCAGGTCGGGCCGGTTCGTGGCGCCGACCACCACCACGTTGCGCAGCGCCTCCACCCCGTCCAGCTCGGTCAACAGCGCGGCGACCACCCGGTCGGTCGTACCCCCGTCGGTGGCCTGGCCCCGGACCGGGGCGAGCGCGTCCACCTCGTCCAGGAAGACCAGCGTGGGCGCGGCCTCGCGGGCCCGGCGGAACAGCTCGCGGACCGCCCGCTCGCTCTCCCCGACCCACTTGGAGAGCAGCTCCGCGCCCTTCACCGACAGCACGTTCGCGCGGCCCGAGCCCGCCAGGGCGGTGACCAGGTACGTCTTGCCGCAGCCGGGCGGCCCGTAGAGCAGCACCCCGCGCGGCGGGGTCACCCCCAGCCGGGCGAACGTGTCCGGGTAGGTCAGCGGCCAGAGCACCGACTCGGTCAACGTCTCCTTGACCTCGTGCAGCCCGCCGACGTCGTCCAGGGTGACCGAGGCCAGCTCCAGGGTGGACGCCGCCATCGTGGTCGGCCGGACCACCTCCAGCGCGGCGGCGAAGTCGGCCATCGCCACCGTCGGCGTCTCGGCCGACTTCTGCCGCAGCGCCGCCCGCACCCCGGCCTCGCGGACCAGCGCGGCCAGGTCGGCGGCGACGAACCCCGGCGTACGCCCGGCCACCTCGTCCAGTCGGACGTCCTCGGCGAGCGGCACCTGCCGGGTGAGCACGGTCAACTGCTCCCGGCGCAGCGTGTGGTCGGGCAGCGGGACGCCGATCCGGAGCGAGAGCAGGTCCGGGGCGCGCAGCGCGGGGTCCACCGCCTCGGGCCGGCCGGTGGTGCAGACCACGGCCGCCCCGGCCCGGACCGTCTCGGCGACGACCTGCCGGAACACCGTGGCCAGCGGACCGGGCTCGTCGGCCGGGGCCAGCGCCTCCACGTCGGTCACCAGCAGCACGGCGGGCGGTTCGGCGCGGACCGCCTCGGCGGCCGCACGCAGCCGGCGGGCCGCCGCGTCGTTGCTCAGCGCGGCCAGTTCGGGGGCCCAGACCGGGCACACCCGGGCGCGTACCCGGGCGGCCACCGCCCGGACCAGCGCCGACTTGCCCGAGCCGGCCGGACCGCTGACCAGCACGCCCAGCGAGACGGTGGTGCCGAGCCGGCTCAGCACCTCGCGGTGGTGGAAGCCGAGGTCGAGCAGTTCGGTCAGCTCCTCGGCCTGGGGGCGTAGCCCGGGCAGTTCGTCCACGTCCGGCGCGTCCTCGGGACCGACCAGGCTGGACTCTGCTCCGCTCGGCCGGCCGGCCGGCGTTCCAGGGCCGGTCGGGCGCGTGCCGGCGGTCGGGGCGGCCGCCCCGCCGCTCGGGCCGGCGGCCCAGGCCGGCGAGACCGGCTCCTCTCCGGTCAGCCGGCCCGCCGCGTCCTGCCCGACCGGGCCGGAGCCGCGGGTTGCCGCCCCGTGTTCCCAGCCGACCACCGTGTCCATGGTGACCAGCGCAGCCGTCTCCGGCTCGGCCGCGACCACGGTGAGCAGGGTGCTGGTCCAGGCGTACCCGACGGAGTTGGCGAGGCTGCGCCGAGCGGCCTCGACCAGGCCGCGGACCGCGGCGTCGGGGAGCACGTCCTGGGGCAGCAGCGAGACGTCGTCCCCGGCGGTGACCACCTTGCCGAGCAGGGCGAGGCGGAGCATCTCCGGGGAGACCGCGGCGACCACCGCGACCGGCCCGGCCAGCGTCACCCGGCGGGCCGGGACGACCGGCAACGGGCTCACCGTCACCTGCCCGCCGTCCCGGATGCCGAGGTTGCCCAGGAGCAGGTCGTCGGCGTAGAGCAGGGCGGTGCTCGCGGTCGGTTCGGCTGGGGCCACCACGCCGGCGGTCACCCGGCGGCCGGCCAGCCGGACCGGGTCGCCGGGGCGCAGCGCCAGCGCGGTCAGCACCTCCGGGTGCAGGCGGACGACGCCGCGCCGGGCATCCAGCGCGGCCGGCCGCAGGCTCGCGGTGAGGGTCAGGTCGGGTTCCGCCACCCGCCCGACAGTAGCCGCCGGCACCACGCCGTGCCTGCGGCGCGGCCCGCCGGGTCAGCGCGGCCCGGTGTCCTCCAGCAACGACGGGTCGCGCCGGATCATCTCGGCCAGTCGGGCGGCCGGGTCGCCGGCCATCCCGTCCTGCCCGGGCGCCGGCACGGTCTTCACCGACATCGGCCAGGCCGGCGGCGGCGCCGGCGCGGGCGCCGGACCGACCGTCACGTCCGGGCCCGACCAGGAGACCCGCAGCGGGTACGCGTGCCCGCCCTGCTCCACCCGCAGGGTCACGGCCAGCCCGGGGTGCTCGGCGACCACCCGGCGGACCGCCTCGGCGATCTCCTCGACCGGGTCCCGCGGCTCCGACCGGATCCCCCCGCGCAGCCGGTACGCCCCGTGCCCGTCCCGCCCGGCCGGCGCCGTCCGGGCGTCGTCCTCCGCGCGGTCCGGCTCCTCCCCGGGCACCGTCCCCCGGCGGCGCAACGCCTCGTCGCGGCGCGCCAGCCGGGCCAGTGTCTCGTCCAGATCCCCTCTCATCACGTGCACCCCTTCCGTGAAACGGATCCCGTCGACGACCGGTTCAGGCCCCCCGGTCCCGGGTCGCCCGGTCCAGCGCCCGGTCCAGGACGACCAGCAGCGCGTCCCGTACGGAGAGCCGGTCCCGGGCGTCGAACTGCACCAGCGGCACGTGCTCGCCGATCGCCAACGCCCAGCGGATCGAGGGCAGGTCGAGCGCCAACCGGCCGTCGAAGGCGTTCACCCCGACCGCGAAGGGCCGCCCGGCCCGCTCGAAGAAGTCGATCGCCGGATAGCAGTCGTCGAGCCGCGCGCTGTCCACCACCACCAGCGCGCCGAGCGCGCCCCGGGCCAGGTCGTCCCACATGAAGCCGAAGCGGGCCTGCCCGGGCGTGCCGAAGAGGTAGAGCTTGAGGCTGCGGTCGATGGTCACGCAGCCGAAGTCCATGGCCACCGTGGTGGTGGTCTTCGCCGAGCCGTCGCCCGGGTCGTCCACGCCGATGCCGGCGCTGGTCATCTCCGCCTCGGTGGTGAGCGGGGCGATCTCGGAGATCGAGCCCACCGTGGTGGTCTTGCCGACCCCGAAGCCGCCGGCGATGAGGATCTTCACCGGGATCGGCGGGCTGGTGACCGACCGCCGGGTGACGGTCGGCGCGGCGACCACCGGCGGCCGGTACGGCGGCGGGGCGGGCCGGGCGGCGGCGGGTGGCGGTGCGGCCGGACCGCCGTACCGGGCGGCGGCGCTGTTCGCGGCCGCACCGCCCGCGGCGGCGGCCGGCCATTCAGGAGATCGCACGAAGTCCATCAATCACTCGCAGGATGATGTCGGCATCGAGGGCGTCGTCGACGTCCCCGACGTGCACGTCCAGGTGACCGGCGGCCCGCAGGTCGCCGACCAGCACGCGGGTCACGCCGAAGTGCATCCGGGTCCGGGCGGAGAGCTCCGCCACCGAGATCGGGTCGGCGCAGAGCGCGACGATGGCCTGGAGCTCCGGCGCGAGTCGGGCGAGGACCGCCCACGAGCCGCTCTCCGGCCGGGCGGTCACCTGCGTCTCCAGGCCGATCGCCGGGTCGCCGCCCACCCGACCGGCGGTCAGCACGAACGGGCGCGGGCCGGGCGGTTCCGCGCCGCTCTCGTCCGCCTCCCCGTTGGGGGAGGACGAGCGCAGGTACGGGCGGATCCGGACCCCGGGTTCCGGGTCCGGATCCTCGCCGGCCAGCTCCGGGGTCATTGCTGGACGGCGTTCTTCAGCTCGGCGATCAGCTTGGGGCTCAGCGCCCCGCCGGCCCGGCCGGCGAAGAGCGTCATCTCGTACGCCACGGTGCCGAGGTTCGCCGAGCGGTCGGCGACCACCCCGAGCACCGAACCACTGCTGATCGCGCTGATCAGCAGGTAGCCCTCGGCCATGTCCACGATCACCCGGTTGAGGCCGCCCAGCGCGTACCAGCTCGCGGCACCCCCGGCGAGGCTGGTCATGCCGGAGACCACCGCGGCGAGCCGCTCCGCGTTGGACCGGTCTTTGATGGCGGACATGGCCATCAGCAGCCCGTCGGAGGAGACCGCGATCGCCTCCATGACCCCGGCGGTGCTGGAGGTGAACGAGTCGAGCAGCCAGTTGAACGTGCGCGCCTCCGGGCTGAGCTCCCCGGCGGTGTTCTGGTCGACGTTGTCGTGCAGGAAGGGGCTGGTCACCGTGATGGGTCCTCTTCGTAACGGCGGTCTGGACTGACTTCGCGCAGAGCGCGGGCGACGCCCGCCTCGAACTCGGTGATGAGGTTGCGGACCTCGGCCGGGTCTCCCGGGTGCGGGCTGGCGGGGGGCGCGGCCTGGAACGGGGAGACGGCCAGGTTCGCCCCCGGCACGCGCTGGCTGAGCCGGGGCCGGCCGGGGGTGGGCGTGGCCGGCCCGGTGTCGCCCTCGGCCCGGCGTACGCCGTCCTGGAACGCCTCGACCAGCGCACGGACCTCGGCCGGGTCGGCGGTGGTGGCGTCCACCGGCCCGGCGGCCGGCCCGCTCGGGGGCAGGCTCGCCCCCGGCACCCGTTGCCGGACGAGCGGCCGTAGCCCGGACGGCGGGGTGCCGGCTCGGGCGGCGGCCGGGCCTGTCCCGCCCGGCGGCGGCGTGGCCGTCCCGCCCGCCGGTGCGGCGGCGGGCGGCCAGGCGGGCGGTGGTCCGGCGGGCGGTGGTCCGGCGTGCGGTGGTGCGACCGCGGCGCTGCCCTCGGCGGACGCCGGCTCCGCCGCGGCGCCGAAGGCGTCCCAGGACTGCCCGGCCTCGATGCTGCGGGTCGCCCGGCTCAGCAGCGCCGGGTCGAACGGCGGGCTCCCGTCGATGACCGGGCCGGCCGAGGCCACCGGGGCCGCCGCGGCGACCGGGCTGGCCGGGGTGGCCGGGGCAGCCGGGGTGCGGAGCGGCTCGGGGAGGGACCGCCGGTCCCGGGACGGCACGGTGGCCCGCGCGACGGTGACGCCGGCCCGGTCGGGCCGGCGGATCACCAGCAGGGCGGCGGGGATCTCCAGGCGCGCGCTCACCCCGCCGCCGGCGGTCGGCGCGAGGTCGACGGTCCAGCCGTGCCGGCGGGCCAGCCGGCCCACCACGAAGAGCCCGAGCACCTCGGTCGGGGCCAGGTCGAGCCGTTCCCGGTGGGTGAGCCGGGCGTTCTCCTCGGCGAGGCGGTCCTCGGTCATGCCGATGCCCCGGTCCACCACCGAGAGCCGGGCGCCGCCGTCGGTCAGCTCGCCGGCCACCACCACCCGGGTGTGCGGCGGGGAGAACACGGTGGCGTTCTCCATCAGCTCGGCCAGCGCCAGCACCAGGTCGCCCGCGATGGCCGGCGCGGCCGACACGCCGGGCGGGACCTGCACGTCGACCCGGGTGTAGTCCTCGATCTCACCGAGCGCGAGACGGACCGCGTCGGCGAGCGGCACCGGCGCGACGTGCCCGTCGGTGCCGGTGGCGCCGGAGAGCACCACCAGGCTGCCGGCGTTGCGGCGCAGCCGGCTGGAGATGTGGTCCAGCCGGTACAGGTGCTCCAGCCGGCCCGGGTCGGTCTCCTGTCGTTCCAGCCGGTCGATCAGGGCGATCTGCCGGCCGACCAGGTTCTGCGTACGGCGGCCGACGTGGCCGAACATCTGCGCCACGTTGCGCCGCCCGGCCACCTGCCGTTCGACCAGCCGGGCCGCGGTGCGCTGCACCCGCTGGAAGGCGCGGGCCAGGTCGCCGATCTCGTCCCGGGCCCGAACGTCGACCGGGTCGAGGCGGACCGGCTGCGCCAACTCGGCCTCGTCGTCGACCACCCGGGTCAGCTCGGCCTCGGCGACCCGGGCCACCCGGTCGGCGGAGCGGGTGAGCCGGGTCAGCGGCCGGGCCACCGTCCGGGCCACCGCCATGCTGAGCAGCACCACGATGAGCAGGATCAGCGCGGCCGCCGCGCCGACCAGCCAGGCGGCGGTGAGTGCCTTCCGCTGGTCGGTGGTGGTCTCGGCGATCACGTCCGCGACGATCTTCTTCTCCACGAACTGGCCGAGCGTGATCATCGAGCGGACCGAGGGGAAGAGCGCGTCCAGCGGCACCGCCGCGATCGCCGCGACCGGGTCCTTCACGCTGTCCGTGAGGAAGGTCGGGCTGGTCCGGGCCGCCACCGCCGCGTCGTCCAGCAGGGCCAGTTGGTACTGCTCCGGCGTGATCAGCTTCCGGAACCGCTGGTTGTCCACCTGCAACGCGGCCATGCAGGCGATGTACGTGGCGGCCACCTTGGCGTCGCCGGTCGCCTTGACCAGCACGATCAGCGTGGCACAGGCGCCCAGTCCCTCGTCCGCGCGCAGCAACGCGTCCAGCGCCAGCACCTGCCGCCCGGCCGGGGTGTTGGTGTCCACCTGGAACGGCAGGCGCAGCGCCTCGATCAGCGCCATGTCGATCGCGCTGAACGCCTCCAGGATCCGGGCCGGCGTGGCCCGGCCGGCCAGCACGGCGGTACGCAGTTCGGCCAGCTCGCGTACCCCGTCGAGGGCGGTGGCGACCGGGCCGGGCAGCGACTCGGCCCGGAGGTCGGCGACCCGGTCGTCCACCGCGGTGGACTTCTGGATCAGCTCGGTCCGGGTCACCCGGCCGAGCAGCAACCCCACCGAGAGCAGCCGTTCCTGCTGAAGGTCCTGCACCAGGCTGCCGATCCGGCTGGCCGTCCGGACGGTGTGCGCCGTGTCCGCGGCCCGCTGGGCCGCCGCCACCCGGTCCAGGACCACCGGCACGGCCAGCCCGACCATGCTGAGCAGCGGGATGATCACCAGCAGGGCGAGCTTGCCCCGGATCCGGAGCCTACCGAGCAGCATCGAAGGGCCTCCACCGCTCGGGTTCGCCGCTCCGGCCCGCTCCGACCGGTTCGAGCTGCCCGTCCCGGGCCTGGCCCGGCCGGGTGGGTTCCGGCGTCGTGGTGGGCAGGTCCGATCGGCGCTCCTCCTCGGCCGCCCGGCGGCGGGCCCGGCGCAGTGCGGCGAGCAACGTCACGGCGAGTACGACGAGCAGCACGGCGGCCGCCCCGACCGCGGCCACGGCCAGCCGGCGGTCCCGGTCGAGCTGGTCGAGCCGCTTCTTCAGCAGCGCGTCGAGCTGGTCGAGGATGACCGGCTGGAGCTGCTTGGCGGCCGTGTGGGCGGTGAGCCGGGCGGCGGTGAGCCGGCTCGGGTCGGCCGGTCCGCCGCCCGTGCGCGGGTCCGGCGCCGAGTACGCGGCGAGCGCCTCGACGGACCGCTGGTAGGTGTCCAGCGGGGTGAGCACGGTGGGGCCGAGGTCGGCGCTCTCCGAGCCGTCCACCGCCGTCCGCAGGTCGGCGACCAGGTCGGTGGCGGGGGCCAGCGCGGCGACCCGGAGCCCGGCCAGCTCGACGGCGCTCTTCGCCCGGTCGGCGGCGGGCCGCCGGGCCGCCAGGGTGGCCAGGTCGGCGAGCCGGCCGGCGGCGACCATCGCCTCGGGCAGGTCGCCGCCGATGGCGTCCTGGAGGAAGAACGAGTCCGACCGGGGGTCGCGGATCAGCCCCGAGCTCTCCCGTACCTTCCGGTGCAGGGCCAGCAGCAGGTCACTGACCTCCCCGTACGCCAGGTAGGCCGCCTCGGGGTCGGTGAGCCCGCGGTCCGGCAACGCCTCCAGTTTGGCCCGGAGCCCGCTCCAGCGTTCGTGGCTGCGCAGCTCGTCGCCGACCGCGCTGTCCACCTCGGCCGCCCGCTCGACCGCGCTGGCGAGCGCCGCCCGGGAGACCGGCCGCCCGGCGACCGCGTCGGACTGGGCCTCCACCAGCGCGTCGGTCACCGGACCGAGGGCGCGCAGGTAGCGCACGCCGAGCCGTTCCCGCGCCGCCAGGTCGCGGTCGTCGCCGGTGTGCCGGTCGGTCTGGGCGAAGAGCAGCCCCAGCGGGGCCAGCAGGGCCAGCACCAGGAGCAGGGGCAGGGCACGGCCCGCCACGGAGGGCCGCCGACGGACCCGCGGCGCGGGGACGGTCATGGTCTGTCTCCTCGGGCGACGGCGGGTGACGCTGCGGTGGCGGGGGGTCGCCGTACGCAGTCCCGTTCACCGGACCGGAAAGTAGTCGACCCGCGGACGGGTATGACCGTCGTCGCCGAGTCAGCTTCACGTCACTTCCGATCGCGTCACGTCTCGTTGATCGTCGCGACACGTAGCGTCCCGGGTGGTCGTCGGGATGCCCGGATCGGCGGTGATTCGCGAGCGTAGATGTGAATTCGCGGGATTCGAATTCATCCCGCTGAGATACCTCTTTCCCTTCGGCGGTCGATGGACCTCCGGCACCGAACGGTCCAACCGGACGGACGTACGGCGGATCTCAGGCGACGCTCAGCTTCCGGGCCGTACCGTGTGCCGCATGAGATCACCGCTGGACGCTGCCCGGATCCGGCGCGCCCTGGCCGGCCGCCGTCGCCGGGTGGTCGCCGCGACGGTGGTGGTGGTCCTGGTGGCCGCCGCCGTGGCCTGGGCGGCCCGGCCGCAGCGACCCGACTTCCGGACCGAGTCGGCCCAGGTGTCCGTCCGCTCCGGACCGGACGGGAACCAGCCCGTCGACCTGGACACCACGCTCTACCTGCCCCGGGACGCCTCGTCCCGGCACCGGGTGCCGGCCGTGCTGCTGGCGCACGGCTTCGGCGGCACCAAGGAGTCGGTCCGCACCGACGCCGAGGACCTGGTCGCCCGGGGGTACGCGGTGCTCACCTGGACCGCCCGCGGGTTCGGCCGCAGCGGCGGCGAGATCCACCTGGACAGCCCGGACTACGAGGTACGGGACGCCCAGCGCCTGCTCGACCGGCTCGCCGCCCGCCCGGACATCCGCCTCGACGCCGCCGGTGACCCCCGGGTGGGCGTGGTCGGCGGCTCGTACGGCGGCGGCCTGGCGCTGCTGCTGGCCGCCCAGGACCGCCGGGTCGACGCGATCGTCCCGATGATCACCTGGAACGACCTGTCCCGGGCGTTCCTGCCGGAGAGCACCGGCAGGGCGCCCACCGAGGGCGTGTTCAAGAAGGGCTGGGCCGGCATCTTCTTCGGCGGCGGGGGGAACGCCGGCTCCGGCCCGTCCGGCGTCTCCGGCAGCAGCGCCGGCCAGCCCGAGGGCGCCCCCGCGTCGGCCGGCGCGCCCAGCCCGCAGCCCGGCGCGGGACCCGGCACCGGCCCGGGCCGGGCCCCCGGCGGCGCCGCCGATCCGGCCTGCGGCCGGTTCGCCGCCGACGTCTGCGCCGCGTACCTGCGGATCGCCACCGCCGGCCGGGCCGACCAGGCGGCGGTGGACCTGCTCCGGCGCTCGTCCCCGGCCGGGGTGCTGGACCGGATCAAGGCGCCCACCCTGCTGGTGCAGGGGGAGGCGGACACCCTCTTCCCGCTCACCGAGGCGGACGCCAACGCGCGCGGCATCGCGGCCGCCGGCACCCCCGTCCGGGTCGCCTGGTTCACCGGCGGCCACGACGGCGGGGAGGGACCCACGTCCGACTCGGACCGGGTGAAGTTCCTGACCGCGCAGTGGCTCGACCACTACGTCAAGGGCGAGGGCGCGGCACCCGGCCAGGGCTTCACCTTCTCCCGGATCGCCGGCTTCGACGCGCTCGACCGCGGCCTGGTGGCCACCGGCTACCGGATCACCGACTATCCGGGGGTGACCGGGCAGGGCCGCCGGGACGTCACCCTGGCCGGCCCGCCCCAGACGGTCGCCAACCCGCCCAACGGGAACCCGGCGGCGATCTCCGCGGTGCCGTTCGCCGGGGCGCTCGGCTCCCTGGTGAGCGGGGTGGCGGGCGACATCCCCGGCCAGCACGCCCGGTTCGAGTCCGCTCCGCTGGCCGAGCCCGTCGACGTGGTCGGCGCGCCGACCGTGCGGATCCGGGCGGCCTCGCCCACCGGCGAGGCGGTGCTCTTCGTCAAGCTCTACGACGTCGACCCGAAGGGTGCGGCCACCCTCCCCGACGGCCTGGTCGCCCCGGTCCGGCTGACCGGCCTGCCGCGGACCGTCGACGCCGCCCGGCCGGTCACGGTCACCCTGCCGGCGATCGTCCGCCGGGTCGAGGCCGGGCACCGGCTGCGGGTCGTGGTCGCCACCTCCGACCAGGCGTACGCCACCCCGGCCGAGCCGGCCGTCTACCAGGTGGCCCTCGGCGACGGGCCGCTGACGGTGCCCACCGTCGACGCCCAGCCGATCCCGACCTCGGCCGCGATCTGGCGTTGGGTGCTGGTCGGCCTGCTCGCGGCCATCGCGGTCGGGCTCGCGGTGGTCGTCCTGGTCGTCCGCCGCCGGCACCGCCGCCAGGACAGTTCCGTCCATTCGGAGTACGCGGACGTCCCGCTCGCCGTCCGCCAGCTGCGCAAGGAGTACGCGGACGGCTTCGTCGCCGTCTCCAACGTGGACTTCGAGGTGCACCCCGGCCAGGTGGTCGGCCTGCTCGGGCCGAACGGCGCCGGCAAGACCACCACGCTGCGGGTGCTGATGGGGCTGACCCAGCCCACCGCCGGCGAGATCTACGTGTTCGGGCACCGGCTGGTGCCCGGCTCGCCGGTGCTCTCCCGGATCGGCGCGCTGGTGGAGGGGCCCGGCTTCCTGCCGCACCTGTCCGGACTGGACAACCTGAAGGCGTACTGGCGGGCGACCGGGCGGCCGTGGGCGGACGCGCACTTCGACGAGGCGCTGGAGATCGCCGGGCTGGGCTCGTCCGTGCACCGGCGGACGAAGAACTACAGCCACGGCATGCGGCAGCGGCTGGCCATCGCGCAGGCCATGCTCGGCCTGCCCGAGCTGCTGGTGCTCGACGAGCCGACGGACGGCCTGGACCCGCCGCAGATCGCCGAGATGCGCCGGGTGCTCCAGCGGTACGCCACCGACGGCCGGGCGGTGCTGGTCTCCAGCCACCTGCTGGCCGAGGTGGAGCAGACCTGCACCCACGCGGTGGTGGTGAACAAGGGGCGGATCGTCGCCTCGGGCCCGGTCGAGGAGATCGTCGGCGAGTCGCCGAGCGTGCTCTTCGACGTGAGCGACCCGGACGCCGCCCGGACCGTGCTCGACCGGCTGAGCGGCGTACGGGTGCTGCCCGACGGCGACGGCGGGCTGGTGGTGGACACCAACGGCACGGCCCGCAGCGAGGTGGTGGCCGAGCTGGTCCGGGCCGGGATCGGGGTGGACCGGGTGGTGCCCCGGCGCCGGCTGGAGGACGCGTTCCTCGCCCTGGTCGGCGAGAACTCTCGGGGAAGCGGGGACCGGTGATGGGGGAGTCGACCTCGGTGCGCCTGGTGGATCGGGCCGGCGCGGCGGCGGGTTACCGGCCGTCCGCGACCCTGCCCTTCCTGGCCGAGTTCCGCCGGCAGGCGTCCCGGCGGCGCACCCAGCTCGCGCTGGGGTTCATGGTGCTGCTGCCGCTGATCATCCTGGTCGCGTTCGAGTTCAACTCGGGCGACGCGGACCGGAACCGGAACAACGAGTTCGGCAGCCTGGTGGACCTGGCCACCGGGGGCGGGCTGAACTTCGCGCTCTTCTCGCTCTTCGTCTCCTCGTCCTTCCTGCTGGTCGTGGTGGTGGCGCTGTTCTGCGGGGACACGGTGGCCAGCGAGGCGAGCTGGGGCAGCCTGCGCTACCTGCTGGCGATCCCGGTGCCCCGGGCCCGGCTGCTGGCGGTGAAGCTGCTGGTGGCGCTCGCGTACTCGGCGCTGGCGCTGCTGCTGCTCTTCGGCACCGCACTGCTCGCCGGCACCCTCCGCTACGGCTGGTCCCCGCTGCGCAGCCAGGTCGCCGCCGAACTGGCCCCGGGCGACGGGCTGGTCCGCCTGTTCGCGGTGCTCGGCTACCTGGCGGTGGTGCTGCTGGTGGTCGCCGGCCTGGCGTTCCTGCTCTCGGTGACCACGGACGCCGCGCTCGGCGCGGTCGGCGGCGCGGTGCTGCTCTGGATCCTCTCCAGCATCCTGGACCAGATCACCGCGCTGGGTGGGCTGCGCGCGCTGCTGCCCACCCACTACAGCAGCGCCTGGCTGGGGCTGCTGTCCACGCCGGCGCAGACCGACGACGTGGTACGCGGCGCCGTCTCGGCGGTCGTCTACGCCACCCTGTTCTGGAGCCTGGCGTTCTGGCGGTTCACCCGCAAGGACGTCACCAGCTGAGGCAGGTCGGGGACGTGGCGGTGTCCGTTCAGACCGGACACCGCCACGTCGAGCGACATGGTGCCGAGCGGTCCCTGATCAGGCGGTGTACGGCGCGTCGGTGTGCTTGATCTCGGTGACGGTGGTGCCGGAGAGCTTGTAGACGGTGGTGCGCTTGATGTCCAGTTCGGCCATGCTCTTGCCGTCCGAGCGGGTCAGCCACACCACGGTGGCCTGCTGGCCGGAGACGCTGATCGAGGTGACCGGGTTCCGGTCGCCCAGGTCGACCAGGCTGCGGTAGGCCGGCTTGCCGGCCGAGTTGTGCCAGAAGGCGACGCTCCAGAACTGCCCGATCCCGCCCGTACGCAGCAGCACCGCGCCGACGGCGTCGGCCGCGCCGTCGCCGTCCAGGTCGCCGATCCCGCACGGCTTCTGCAGCTCGACGGTCGCGCCGTCCTCGCCGCTCCAGATGCCGTCGAGCAGGGGGATGTAGTCCGGGTAGCCGTTGAACGGCACCTTGGCGCTGCCCAGCTGGGCAGCGCCGAGCTGCTTGCAGGTGAGCGCCGGCGCCTTGGGCGGGGCCGGCTTGGGCGCGACGACCGGCTTGGTCGTCGGCGCGGTCTTCGGGGTGGCGCTGGGGGCGACCGCGGCGGGCGTCGAGGCGGCCGGAGCGGTCGGGGCCTCGGCGGACGAGGTGACCGTGCTGGTCGCCGAGGAGACCGCTGCGGAGTCACCTCCGCAGGCGGTCAGGAAACCGAGCAGGGCGAGGGTTGCGAGGCTCGGCAGGGTCCGGCGCATGGGCGGGCGTTGTCCTCTCTCGGGGAAGGTGCCCGCACCGTACTGAGCCCGCGCCACCCGGATCATCGGCCGCTCGGCCGCCCGTGGCCGCCCTCGGCGGACGGGGTCAGGACGGGGTGCGCGCGGTGAGGACCGCGTCGAGCAGCCCCGGGTAGAGGCGGTCCAGCTCGTCCCGGCGCAGCCGCACGTACCGGCTGGTGCCGGCGACCCGGGTGCGGGTCAGGCCGGCCTCCCGCAGCACTTTGAGGTGGTGGCTGCGGGTCGCCTTGGAGACCCCGAACTCGAAGGTGCCGCACGCGTACTCCCCGCCCTCGGCGAGGGCCCGGACGATCTGCAGCCGTACGTCGTCGGCCAGGGCCGCCAGCACGGCGGTGACCGGTATCTCCCGCAGTTCGGGTTCGTGCAGCTCCATGTGACCAGGGTAACCCATGTTCGACATTCGTCGAACAACCTCCTATGGTCGGTGTCGTTGGTTCGACGATACTCGAACATTGGAGCTGCGATGCGCTCTCGGTCCGCCGCCTTCCCGCTCTTCGCCGTGCTGAGCTGGGGGATCATGTTCCCCGTCCTGGCCAGCGCGCTCACCCGGGTGGACGCGCTCAACCTGACCACCGCCCGGTACGTGCTCGCCGCTGCCGTCCTGCTTGCCCTGCTGCTGGCCCGGGAGGGGCTTGGTGCCCTTCGAGCGGACGGGCGCGGCACCGAGGTGGTGCTGCTCGGCGTGGTCGGCTTCGCCGGCTTCAACGTGCTGACCAACCTCGCCCTCGGGCACGCCGCGCCGCAGCAGATCGCCCTCTTCGCCGCCACCACCCCGCTGGTCACCCAGCTCGTCCGGTGGGCGCGGGACGGCGTACGCCCCCAGCCGGCGCTGCTCGGCCTCTCGCTGGTCGCCCTGGTCGGCGTCGGCCTGGTGATCACCCGGGGCCGGCTCGACGGGCTGGGCCAGTTCGGCCTCGGCGGGCTGCTCATGATCGGCGCGGTGGTCAGCTGGGCGATCTACACCCATGGGGCCGGCCGCTTCCCCGCGTACTCCCCGCTGCGCTACACCACGCTGACCGCCGTCGCCGGCACGCTCGCCATGCTCGCCGCCAGCGCCGTCGCGGACCTCACCGGGCTCCAGCACGCGCCGGCCGCCGCCGACCTCGTCGCGGTCGCCCCACAGCTGGCGTACGCCGTGGTGGTCGCCGCGGTCCTCGCGGTCCTGGCCTGGAACACCGGGGTACGGCGGCTCGGCGCGGCGGACGCCGCGCTGTTCATGAACCTGGTCCCGGTGACCACCTTCGCGGTGCAGACCCTGCGCGGCTACCGCCCCGGCGCGGTGGAACTGTTCGGCGCGGCCCTCACCATCGCCGCCCTGATCGCCGCCAACCTGGCCACCCGTACCCGAAAGACCGCGCCGACCACCCCCGCGCCCGCCGCCGTGATCGACCGCCCCGCGGTGATCGACCCCGTCGCCGTCGTCGCCCGCTGACCCGCCCGGCGCACGGCGCAGATGCACGGAAAGAGTGGTCATCCGGAGCTCGGAGGCCACTCTTTCCGTGAATGAGGGCGGATCTTGGGGCGGGGCTGGGTGGCTCACAGCGTGGGAACCCGACGTGGTGGTCGCGGGGACTGCGCATAGACTCGGCGGCACAACTGCATACCTCATCCAGAGGGGCTGAGGGATACGGCCCGATGACGCCCCGGCAACCACCCGCGCGCTCGACGACGAGCGACGCCGGGCAGGTGCCAATTCCGTCCCCGCCGCACGAGGCGATGCGGGGAAAGATGAGAGGAACTCCTCGACATGACGTCGACGCTTCCCGCCACGTCCGGCATCGACACCACCCTCAGCCCGGCCCGCGCCCTGATCTGTCGCGCCTGTTCCGCGCGCTACCCGCTCGCCGCGCAGCACGCCTGCTACGAGTGCTTCGGCCCGCTGGAGGTCGACTACGACGCCGCGGCCCTGGCCACCGTCACCCGCGAGCAGATCGAGGCCGGCCCGAACAGCATCTGGCGGTACGCCGCCCTCCTCCCCGCCGGCCAGGACCCGGCCACCCGGGTGACCCTCGACCCCGGGCTGACCCCGTTGGTCGCGGCCCCGCACCTCGGCGCCGAGCTGGGCTTCACCGCGCCCCTCTGGGTCAAGGACGACAGTGGCAACCCGACCCACTCGTTCAAGGACCGGGTGGTCTCGGTGGCGCTGACCGCCGCCCGCGCGCTCGGCTTCACCCGGTACGCCTGCGCCTCCACCGGCAACCTGGCCAACTCGGTGGCCGCGCACGCGGCCCGGGCCGGGGCGCCCTCGGTGGTCTTCATCCCCAGCGACCTGGAGCAGGGCAAGGTGGTCACCACCGCCGTCTACGGCGGTGACCTGGTCGCCATCGACGGCTCGTACGACGACGTGAACCGGCTCTGTGGCGAGCTGGTGGAGACGGACGAGTTCGAGGACACCGCCTTCGTCAACGTCAACGTCCGGCCCTACTACGCGGAGGGCTCGAAGACCCTCGGCTACGAGGTGGCCGAGCAGCTCGGCTGGCGGATTCCCGCCCAGGTGGTCATCCCGATGGCCAGCGGCGAGCTGCTCACGAAGATCGACAAGGCGTTCTCCGAGCTGGTCGAGATCGGCCTGGTCGAGGCGCCGGCCGGCGGCTGGAAGGTGTTCGGCGCGCAGTCCGCCGGCTGCAACCCGATCGCCACCGCGCTGCACGGCGACAGCGACACCATCGCCCCGGTCAAGCCGACCGGCATCGCCAAGTCGCTGAACATCGGTGACCCCGCCGCCGGCCTGTACGCGCTGGAGGCGGTGCGCCGTACCGGTGGCTGGATGGACTACGCCGACGACGAGGAGATCCGCGCCGGGATCCGGCTGCTCGCCCGGACCACCGGGGTCTTCGCCGAGACCGCCGGCGGCGTCACGGTCGCGGTGCTGCGCAAGCTCGTCGAGTCGGGCCGCCTGGACCCCACCGCGGAGACCGTCGTCTTCAACACCGGCGAGGGCCTCAAGACCATCGACGCGGTGGCCCCCCAGGTCGGCCCCACCCACCGCATCAAGCCGAGCCTGCGCGCCGCTCGCGACGCCGGCCTCCTCTCCTGACCCACCCACCCCACCCCCCGCCCCAGGTCGTTGATCAAGAGGTTTGCGTCACCGGAAGGGCCGCTCCACGACGCGAGCTTCTTGGTCAACTCATGCGGGCGGAGGAGGGGCGGATCGCCCGACCGGGGGATCGGGGGGATCCGGTGGGTAACTGGCGATTTGCTGTGAGTACGGAAAACCCGCCGACAAGGACTTGACGGCAGGAACCGGACGGCGCAAGATGCTCGGTGCGGGAGGGCATCCGCCGAAGACTTTTTAAGTTCTTACGACCCAGCGCCGGAGGCGTTGTGCGGACGTCCCTCCCGACCAACGTTCGAAGGGGCCGGCGGAAAACCGCTGGCCCCTTCGCTGTCCCGGGCGCACGCTCACCGGCATGGGCCTCTCCGTCACCCTGCTCGACCCGAGCGACCAGCCGACCGTCGACGCGCTCTACCGGATCGCGCTGGCGGCCCAGGCTGCGGACGAACCGGACCTTCCCCCGCCGTGCCGGCGCCGGTTCGAGGCGCCGTTGCGGCACCCGATGCCCGGCATCGACACGCGCTGGGCCGTCGCCCGCCTCGACGGGGCGCCCGTCGGCTGGCTCCGGCTGTACCTGCACACGCTGGACAACACCGAGAACGCCAGCGTCGAGCTGGTGGTGGACCCGGCGTACCGGCGGCGCGGGGCGGGGCGCGGGCTGCACGAGTACGGCCTGACCCTGCTGCGGGAGCACGGCGGCAAGCGGATGGTGGGTGCGACCGTCACCCCGCTGCCCGGCGAGGAGGGCCGGGAGCTGCCCGGTGCCGCCTTCGCCGCCGCCGTCGGCGCGCGGCCGGCGCTCGCCGATGTCCGCCGCCGGCTCGACGTCACCACGCTCGACCGGTCCCGGCTGGCGGCCCTGCTGGCCGGTGCCCGCGCGGCCGCCGCCGGCTACCGCACGGTCCGCTGGGGCGATCACGTCCCGGTGGCGCACGTCACCGACGCCGCCTACCTGGAGGGCCGGCTGCTGCTCGACGCGCCGCTCGGGGAGTTGGCGTGGGAGCAGGAGCGGATGGACGCGGAGCGGATCCGGGGCGTGGAGCGGGCGCTGGACGCCCGGGGCGTCCGCCGGTACAACGTCGGCGCGGTGCACGAGGCGTCCGGCCGGCTGGTCGCCTGGAGCCAGCTCAGCCTCGACGCGAGCACCGTCGAGCACGCCTGGCAGCAGATCACCATCGTCGATCCGGCGCACCGTGGCCACCGGCTCGGCCTGCTCTGCAAGGCCGAGAACCTGACGCACGCCCTGTCCCACGAACCGGAGCTGGGCGTGATCGACACCTACAACGCGGCGGAGAACACGCACATGATTGCGATCAACGAGCAGCTCGGGTTCCGGCCGGCGGCCGGCTCGACCGACTGGCAGCTCAGCCTGTGACCTTCCGGTCGGGTGGTCCGAGCCGGCCGGCCAGGTCCCGGACCGCCCGGTGGAAGTCCTCGTCGGGGTGGAACCGGTGCCTGCCGATCGGCGGGGGGACCGTGTCCCCGGCCGGGATGAGCAGCGTCTTCGGGTCGCGGACCCGGCGGTCCACCCCGGCGGCGGGATCGTCGGGCGGGGCGTCCGCCGGGAAGACCCGTCCCCCGATCGGATCGGTGAGCCGCCACAGGCTGATCCATCGCCAGTCCAGCCGCTCGCCGATCTCCCGAAGCACCTGCGGGCCGAAGTAGGCGGGAAAGACCCGGCTGTAGAGCCGGCCGAGTGGCGTCGCGTAGGTCAGCAGGGCCACCCGGGCGCGGCAGGACGCGGGTAGTTGCAGCACGGCCGCCGCGGCCAGCACGCTGCCGTGGCTCTGGCCGGAGAGCACGATGCCGCCGCCGCCCGCGGTCAGGTGGGCGATCCGGCGGGTCAGGTCGGGCAGTGCCCGCTCGGTGTAGCAGGGCGCGGCCAGCGGGTGCGTGGCCCGGGGCCAGAAGGTGGCCAGTTCCCACAGCACCCCGACCCCCCGGATGGCGGGCGACCGGTAGGCGAACAGCCCGGCACCGGCCAGCACCACGGCGAACAGGCCGATCAACAGGCCGCCCAGGTCCGTC
The DNA here is from genome assembly GCF_055586005.1 of Micromonospora sp. NPDC051924. Taxonomy (NCBI): domain Bacteria; kingdom Bacillati; phylum Actinomycetota; class Actinomycetes; order Micromonosporales; family Micromonosporaceae; genus Micromonospora; species Micromonospora sp. NPDC051924. Next base: position 213,638 of record NZ_JBVJJA010000004.1, on the reverse strand, counting down.
GCGAAGATCACCGGTTCGGCGAGCGTCGTCCCACCGACCCGGTTGGCCAGCGCCTCCGGCCCCTGGTGGACGACGGACAGCCCCGCCGCACCGAGGGTCAGCACGGCCAGCAGCGCGTACGCGGCTGGGAGCAGCGGCCCGAGGCGGCCGGCGACCCGGGCCCGGACGAGCCGGTCCCGGAGCGCCCGGACCCGCTCCGGCGGCACCTCGGCCGCCTCGGGGAAGTCCCGCCGGATCTGCTCCTCGGCGGACCGGCGGTGGCAGGAGCGGTGCCAGCGGCGGCCGGCGACGGCCACCACGGCGGCCAGCACCACGGCGATCGAGAAGCCGAGGGTGGCCCACCGGTACGCCGCCGGCGGGGCGAGCGGTGGGGCGTCCGGCGGCAGTGGCCGGGCCGGAGTGGGGCTGGAACCCCGGTCCAGGTACTCGGCCACCCCGTAGCTCAGCCCGGACGAATAGGCCACGGCGAGGCCGATCGCGGCGGAGACCAGGACCGGCGCACCCAGGCCACCCAGCACCGCGGACGCCCGCGTCGCGGCCGGTCCCGCCAGCACCACGCCGGCGAGCAGGAGCAGCATTCCCATCTGGGTGGCGAAGACGGCGGCCACGAGGACGTCGTACCCGGGCATCCCGCCGGTGGCCGACCAGGGCGACCGGGGGGTGGCCGCGTACCCCACGGTGAGCGCGGTGAGGGTGACCGCCGCCCACCGTGCCCCGCGGGTGACCTGCCGCAGCCAGGGCCCGGTGCCCCTGTGGTCCAGGTGCGGCAGGCAGAGCAGCGCCAGGGCGGCCACCAGCAGCCCGACGGTCGCCACGAGGAGCAGGTACCCGGGCAGGCTCCGGTCGTGCGGGACGAGCACCAGCAGCAGCGCCAGGTCGAGCACGCAGAGGGCGACGGCCAGATGCAACCGGCGCAGCCGGCGCAGCAGCGCCCGGTTGTCCCAGAAGTACGGGGTGTCCAGCCGGTCGGCGCCCGCCCCCTGCGGCCTCGTCGCCGCGTCCTCGGGGAGCTGCCAGGTGCGGTTGCTGGTCCGGCGGACCAGCGCGATGGCGAGGATCGGCAGCAGCGCCAGGACGGCCAGCCGCTGCCCCGGGGGTACCCCGCCGAGCCACGAGATCTCCCGCCGTCCCTCCAGGCAGCGCGGAAACTCCGCGCACTGCCAGCCGATCAGGTCGAGCGCCACCCCGACGGCCGACAGCACGTACATCGCGGTGAGGCTGGCGCCGAGCAGCCGGCACAGCGCCCGCCCGGGCGTAGCCGAGGCCCGACCCGGCGGAAGCATCCAGATGGCGATGTTGGCCAGCATGAAGGGCAGGAGCAGCACCAGCGAGAAGGTCCGGATGGCGGTGCCGCCGGTGAGGCCGCTCCACCGGTACGCCTCCAGGTCCGGACCACCCGGTCCGGCCGGCTCGCCGAAGCCCGGGCGTACCCGGTAGAAGCCGGCGTCCCGGTCACCCGCCACCCGGACGACCACCGGCCGGTCCAGCATCGCCTCCGGCCCCTTGTCGGCGACGCCGTGCACCCGGATCTCGGTCGTCCGCACCCGCCGCCGTCCTCTCCTGGTCGTCGGCCGCGCGGTTACCCGGCGCCCGTGCGGTCATTCCCGGCACGGCCGGGCAGCTCGGCCCTGCGGCGGGCGACGATCGAACTTGTGACACGCCCCTACTGATCTGGTGGCTTCCTGTTGCATGATGGCGGGCATGACGGAGACCCCGCACCCCCTGTACGACAGGCACGCCGACACCCTGAACCGGGCGCTGACCGCGATCACGGAGCGCGGGTACTGGTCCGCCTATCCCGAGTCGCCCAGCCCCCGGGTGTACGGCGAGACCGCCGCCGCGGACGGCAAGGCCGCCTTCGAGGCGTACCTGAACGCCGACTTCCCCCTCGACCGGGCGAGTGACGGCGGGACCGTCGCCACCGAGGTCAGCCCGTTCGGCCTGGAGCTGAACGTGCGCTACCCGCACGCCGGCGCCGACCAGCTGGTGGCCGCCGCCACCGCCGCGCTGCCGGCCTGGCGCGACGCCGGCCCGCAGGCCCGGGCGGGCGTCTGCCTGGAGATCCTCGACCGACTGCACAAGAACGTCTTCGAGCTGGCCAACGCGGTGCAGTTCACCAGCGGCCAGGCGTTCGTGATGGCCTTCCAGGCCGGCGGCGCGCACGCGCTGGACCGGGCGCTGGAGGCGATCGCCTACGCGTACGCCGAGATGACCCGCCACCCGGGGACCGCCGGCTGGGAGAAGGCCGCCGGCAAGGGCGAGCCGCTGCGGATGAGCAAGACGTTCCACGTGGTGCCGCGCGGGGTGGCCCTGGTGATCGGCTGCAACACCTTCCCGACCTGGAACTCGTACCCGGGGCTCTTCGCCTCGCTGGCCACCGGCAACCCGGTGATCGTCAAGCCGCACCCCCGCGCGGTGCTGCCGCTGGCGATCACCGTGAAGTACGCCCGCCAGGTGCTCGCCGAGGCCGGCTTCGACCCGAACCTGGTGCAGCTCGCCCCGGAGGCGGCGGACGAGAAGCTCGCCTCGACCCTGGCCCTGCACCCGGCCGTGAAGATCGTCGACTTCACCGGCTCCACCGAGTACGGCGACTGGCTGGAGACCAACGCCCGGCAGGCCTCCGTCTACACCGAGAAGGCCGGCCTGAACACGGTGGTGATCGACTCCACCGACGACTTCGCCGGCCTGTGCCGCAACCTGGGCTTCACGCTCACCCTGTACAGCGGGCAGATGTGCACCACCTCGCAGAACCTGCTCATCCCGCGGGACGGCATCGAGACCGACCAAGGGCACAAGAGCTTCGACGAGGTGGCCGCCGGCATCGCGGCGGCCGTCGGCAAGCTCACCGCCGACCCGGCCCGGGGCGTCGAGCTGACCGGCGCGATCGTCAACGACGGCGTGCTGGAGCGGCTGGAGGAGGTCACCAAGGTCGGCGAGCCGGTGCTGGAGTCGCGGACCGTCGAGCACCCGTCCTTCCCGGGCGCGGTGGTGCGTACCCCGACCATCGTGAAGCTGGACGCGGCGGACACCGCGACCTACTCGCGGGAGTGGTTCGGGCCGATCTCGTTCGCCATCGCCACCGACTCGACCGCGCACAGCCTCCGCGTCCTGCGCGAGACGGTGGGGGAGAAGGGCGCGCTCACGGCGGGCGTCTACTCCACCGACGAGGCGGTGCTCGACGCGGCCGAGGCGGCGGCGATCGACGCCGGGGTGCACCTGTCCTGCAACCTCACCGGCGGGGTGTTCGTCAACCAGTCGGCGGCGTTCTCCGACTTCCACGGGTCGGGGGCGAACCCGGCGGCCAATTCGGCGCTGACTGACGGGGCGTACGTCTCTAACCGGTTCCGGATCGTGCAGTCGCGCCGGCACGTCTGATCTTGCTGTTGGGGTTTCCGGGGCAGACCACCTCGCTCATTCCGCGAGGTCGCCTGCCCCGGAAATCCGTCCGGGTTGCCCTCCCTGGGGCCGCCGCCGGGCAAGGGGGTGGCGATCTCAGGGGTGACTGCCCTGGGAAGGGTCCCCGATCGGCGGGGGGTCAGGCTGGCCTTCGCATCTGGAGTTCCTTGAGGGTGGGGATCCGGGGGTGGGGGACGCGGACGCCGGTGTCGACGAAGCCGAGCCGCTGGTACGCCCGGTAGGCGCGGTCGTTGCCGACCACCACCTCCATCATCAGCTCGGGCCGGCCGCAGGCCCGGGACCAGGCGGCCACCTGGTCCACGAGGGCGTCGAGCAGCCCGCTGCCCCGCCAGGCCGGGGTGAGGTAGACCGCGTAGACGATGGTCAGCCCGGGTTCGTCCGGGCTGGCGATGCCGCCGGCGTGCCCGACGAAGCGGCCGCCCGGATCAGCGACGAACTGGGCGCTCCCGCTGCCGTGCGAGACTGCGGCGATCCGGGCCGCGTAGTCGGCGTGCGGGCGGGCGGCCGCCTCCGCCACGGTCTCCAGGAAGGCCAGCGGCGAGTCGGCGAGCATCTCCAGCCGGAGTGCGCGCATCCGGGCGGCGTCCTCCGGACGGACCCGGCGGACGGTCGCGGCGCCGGCCGCGGTCATGGTGGGCGCGCTGGTCATGTGGCAATGCATACCGGAGTGCCGGTGGATCGCACTCATCCGGGGCCGATGCTGGCCGGAATATGCCCGATTTGTGGTCGTGCGGTGTCGTCACGCCTCGTGTAGCGTGCGATTTCGGTCACCGATTCAGTGGTCGTCGCCGATCGCTGAAGCGGTGGTCCGCCGGTGCCGGTCCGCCGGTCTCCGGGTTGTGGAACGCTGCGCAGAGTGAGGAAGTGCACCGTGGCACAGGGCACCGTCAAGTGGTTCAACTCCGAAAAGGGCTACGGCTTCATCGCCGTCGATGGCGGGCAGGACGTCTTCGTCCACTTCTCCGCGATCGAGATGGACGGCTACAAGGCGCTGGACGACGGCCAGCGGGTCGAGTTCGAGATCGCCCAGGGCCAGAAGGGTCCGCAGGCCGAGCGCGTCCGCGTCATCGCCTGACCCGTCCCCGCCCGCCGGCGGATTTCCACCCCGATCAGGGGCTGCGGTGCGGGCGCGCACCAGGGAAGATCGTGAGCCGTTCCAGCCATCGTCGCTGAGGAGGGTTCATGTCCGACCAGCCCCCGTCGGGCTCCACCGAGCCGGTGCCCCCGGCGTCGTCCGGTACCCCGGCCGGTTCGACGCCGCCCGGGTTCTCCCCGCCCGGCCAGCCAGGATTCACGGTGCCCGGACAGCCGGGACACCCGACCCCGCCGGGCGGGCAGCCCTGGGAGGCGTACCAGGGTGATCCGGCGGGCCAGCCGCACGGCTGGTCCTGGCCGTCGCCGGCCGGTCCGCTGCCGGGCGGGACGTACCCCGGCCAGCCCCCGCTGCCTGGCCAGCCATACGGCGGGTATCCGGGCGTGGACCCGGGCGACCCGCTGGTCTCGCCCCCGTACGCGGGGATCGGCGGCTGGTTCGCCCGGTGCGCCGGCGCCCTCCGTCGCAGCTGGCGTCAGCTGCTGCCGATCATGCTGCTCACCCAGGCCGTGCCGGCTGCGGTGATCGCGATCCTCTCCGTCGGCCTCGCCCCTGCGGGCCAGCCGGTCACCGGGCCGGCGGGCAACCCGGTGCTGCCGGAGGGGTACTTCGGGGACGTCTTCACGTTCTACGGCGCGGTGCTGAGCGCCGCCCTGCTCTTCGGCCCGCTCCAGGCCGCGGGCTGGGCCGCCGGCACCTGGCTGGTCACCCGGCAGGCGGCCGGCGAGTCGGTCACCGTCGGCGCCGCCTTCCGGTACGGCTGGCGCCGGGCCATCGGCCTGTGGGGCTGGACCATCGTCGCCTCGCTGCTGATCATGGTGGGGGTCTGCGCCTGCGTCCTCCCCGGCATCTACGTGATGTTCGCGGTCGCCCTGTTCGGCCCGGTCTACCTGTTCGAGCGGCAGGACCCGATCGGCCGCTCGTTCGGGATGCTGCACAAGCGGTTCGGCATGGTGCTGGGCCGGGTCGCGCTGGTCGTGGCCGCGCTGGTGGTCGCGGCGATCGTCAACGTCGTGCTGCAGGCGGTCAGCCAACTCGCGTTCGGCGTGGACCCGATGAGCGCCCCGGGCACCGCGGTGGGCGCGGTCCTGGTGGCCGTGCTGAGCGCCGTGCTGGCCACGCCGGCCTATCTGGCCCAGCTCGTCGGGCTGGTCGTCACGTACGCCGAGCAGCGGGCGCAGTACGGCCCGGTGAACGTCGCCCGACTGGTGGCGGAACTCGGCTGAGCGGCGGCATCGTGCTTGCACTCGGCTAGGGAGAGTGCTAAACAAGTCATTGGCACTCGCGTGCGGTGAGTGCCAATGGTCGGGGCGGTAGGGCAACGGCCGCGCCGGTGTCTCGATGGCACCGGAGCGGCACGGGGCCGGTCGTCGCGGGCTGTCCGGCCCGACCGAGGTGACGTCGCCGTCGCCAGGTGGCGACGTCCCCAAGGTGCGTACACCAGACGGCCCATCCGGGGATCCCCGGGTGGACCGTGAGTGTCCAGGAGGACAACGCCGTATGGCCAAGATGATCGCGTTCGACGAAGAGGCGCGCCGCGGCCTCGAGCGGGGCATGAACCAGCTCGCTGACGCCGTCAAGGTGACCCTCGGCCCCAAGGGCCGCAACGTCGTGCTCGAGAAGAAGTGGGGTGCCCCCACCATCACCAACGATGGTGTGAGCATCGCCAAGGAGATCGAGCTCGAGGACCCGTACGAGAAGATCGGCGCTGAGCTGGTCAAGGAGGTCGCGAAGAAGACCGACGACGTGGCCGGTGACGGCACGACGACGGCGACCGTCCTGGCCCAGGCCCTGGTCCGCGAGGGCCTGCGCAACGTGGCCGCCGGCGCCAACCCGATGGCCCTGAAGCGGGGCATCGAGGCCGCTGTGGCCAGCGTCTCGGAGGAGCTGCTCAAGCTCGCCAAGGACGTGGAGACCAAGGAGCAGATCGCCTCCACCGCCTCCATCTCGGCCGGTGACAACACCGTCGGCGAGATCATCGCCGAGGCGATGGACAAGGTCGGCAAGGAAGGCGTCATCACCGTCGAGGAGAGCAACACCTTCGGCCTGGAGCTCGAGCTCACCGAGGGTATGCGCTTCGACAAGGGCTACATCTCCGCCTACTTCATGACCGACCCGGAGCGTATGGAGGCCGTCTTCGACGACCCGTACATCCTGATCGCGAACAGCAAGATCTCGTCGGTGAAGGACCTGCTCCCGATCCTGGAGAAGGTCATGCAGTCGGGCAAGCCGCTGCTGATCATCGCCGAGGACCTCGAGGGCGAGGCCCTGGCCACCCTGGTGGTCAACAAGGTCCGCGGCACCTTCAAGTCGGTCGCCGTCAAGGCGCCGGGCTTCGGTGACCGCCGCAAGGCCATGCTGACCGACATCGCCATCCTCACCGGTGGCCAGGTCATCAGCGAGGAGGTCGGCCTCAAGCTGGACGCCGTCGGCCTCGACATGCTGGGCCGCGCCCGCAAGGTCGTGGTGACCAAGGACGAGACCACCATCGTCGACGGTGCCGGCGACGCCGAGCAGATCCAGGGCCGGGTCAACCAGATCCGGGCCGAGATCGACAAGAGCGACTCCGACTACGACCGCGAGAAGCTGCAGGAGCGCCTGGCCAAGCTGGCTGGCGGTGTTGCGGTGATCAAGGTCGGCGCGGCCACCGAGGTCGAGCTCAAGGAGCGCAAGCACCGCATCGAGGACGCCGTCCGCAACGCGAAGGCCGCCGTCGAGGAGGGCATCGTCCCGGGTGGTGGCGTCGCGCTGGTGCAGGCCGGCAAGACCGCCTTCGACAAGCTGGACCTGACCGGCGACGAGGCGACCGGCGCGCAGATCGTCAAGATCGCGCTGGACGCCCCGCTGCGGCAGATCGCCGTCAACGCCGGCCTCGAGGGTGGCGTCGTCGTCGAGCACGTCCGCAACCTCGAGCCGGGTCACGGCCTCAACGCCGCCAACGGCGAGTACGTCGACCTGATGGCCGCGGGCATCCTCGACCCGGCCAAGGTGACCCGTTCCGCGCTGCAGAACGCCTCGTCGATCGCCGCGCTGTTCCTCACCACCGAGGCCGTCGTGGCGGACAAGCCGGAGAAGACCCCGGCCGCCCCGGCTGGCCCGGGTGGCGGGGAGATGGACTTCTGAGTCCAGCTCCACCAGTACGCCGAAGGGGGCGGGCCGCGTCAGCGGTCCGCCCCCTTCCGTATCTCTCACATCGGCAGTCGCCGCTGGTTGCGTCGCTTGTGCGCCCGGTCGTACGGCGGCGGGATGCGGATTGGTTCGTCCACCGGTTGCCGCGTTTCCTCGGTGGACGGTTCGCCGCCGGTCATCTCCGCGAGCTGCTCGGCGTCCCCGTGGTCGAGCCGGTCGAACGGCAGTTGCCCGGGGAGTTCGTCGACCGGACGCCAGCTCGCCGCCGGGTCGTCGGTGCGTTCGTCTTCCATGGTCATGGCTGCCTCCTCTACGACCGACGGTAGGCGGCGGTCGATGGCCGGCGAGGCCGAATGGCGTTACGTTACTTATGTCCGTTAAGTGCCTTGCGGTACAGGAAGAAGACCCGCTCGATCCGGGCGCCCGCCGCGCCCGAGTAGAACGGCACCGGGCCCACCCAGCCGATCTGCGCCGCGCCGATCCCGGCCGCCGCCTGGTCGCGCAGGCAGCGGCGCAGCAGCACGCCGCCGATCCCCGAACCCTCCGCCGCCGGGGCCGTTCCCATCGGACCGAACCAGCTCGGCCGGGACGAGCCGTACGCGGCGAAGCCGAGAAACTCGCCGTTCCGTTCGGCCAGGTGCGCGCCAGCGTCCGGTCGGCCCACCGAGCCGGCCAGCTCGCCGTCCCACGCCCCGCCGAAGGTGTCCCGGGCGAACGCGGCCAGCGTCGGCAGGTCCGCCGGTTCGGCCCGGCGTACCGTGACGCCGCCGTCGGCCAGCCGGCGCTCGGCGGCCTCCGTCGAGCGCAGCGCCGGTGATCCGGCCGCCAGGTCAGCCGTCATGTTCCAGGCGGTACGGTCCTGCCGGTAGCCGAGGCGCAGCGCGACGCAGACCGCCGGGGTGTACCGCACGTCGATGCCCGGCCAGGCGTAGTACGGCGGGTTCCCGGCCAGCAGCAGCTCCGTCGCGCCGAGCCCGGCGAGCCGCCGTTCCGCCTCGGCGAGCAGGGCCCGTCCGACCCCCCGCCGCCGCTCGGCGGGGTCCACCGCCAGCAGGTCGACGTGCCCGTGCCGGGAATCCCGCGCCGAGACCGAGCCGACCAGCGCCCCGACCAGCTCGCCGGCGCGTACCGCGCCGAGCCGCAGCACCGGGCGGTCGGCCGCCGCGCGGACGGCCAGGGTGTCCACGATCGCCGGCGCCTCGGCGGCGTCCTCGGGCAGGTCGAGGGCCCGCCGGCAGAGGTCGACGACCGCAGGCAGGCGGTCGGGGTCCAGCTCGATGATCTCCGCGTCCATGGTCGCCGACCCTAGGCCATCGGGCAGGGTTCCTAACAGCGGAAGTTCACCGTTCGGCCCGGGCGGCCCGCACCGCCGCGTACGCGTCGACCAGCCCCGCGCCCACCAGGTCCCGGTCGCCGGCGCACCGGTCCGCGCCCGGCGGTACGCCGGCCGGGGCGGCGGTGTCGAGCAGGATGCGCCGGGTCCGGGCCAGATCGCCGACGAGCGCCGGGTTCGCCGACCACATCAGCGCCACCACCCCCGCCACCTGCGGCGTCGCCATCGAGGTGCCGTCCAGGGTGGCGTAACCGCCCCCGGGGAACGCGGACGGCACGCCCGCCCCGGGCGCCACCAGGTCCGGCTTGGCACGGCTCCCGGCCGCCGGGCCCCGGCTGGAGAAGCGGGTGAGCTGCCGCGTCCGGTCCACCGCACCGACCGTCAGCACGTCCGGGTACGGGGCCGGCGGGTCGGCCACCGAGCCGCAGTACGGGCCGGTGTTGCCGGCGGCGGCCACCACGAGGATCCCGGCCGCGGCCAGCGCGGCGGTGGCCGGCCGCAGCGCCCCCGGGTCGCAGCCCTCGATCGGCGGGCAGCCCCACGAGTTGGTCAGCACGTCCGGGGCGCGCTGCGGCCGGCCGTCGGTGAACGGATTCCCGCCGGCGGGGAACGGGGCCAGCATGAACTGCAGGCAGTCCAGGTAGTGGGCCGGGCTGCCCAGGTTGCGCTCCAGGTTGACGCAGCCGACCCACTGCGCCCCGGGCGCCACCCCGATGCCGTTCCGGCCCACCGCGCTGCCCACCGTGTGGGTGCCGTGCCCGCCCCGGTCACCCGGCGTCCGGGTGTGCTCCCACGGGTCGTACCAGGAGTCGGCGCCGCCCCGGAAGCCGGCCGCCAGCGCCGGGTGCCGACCGTCCACCCCGGAGTCGGAGCTGCCGACCACCACGCCCGCGCCGGTGACACCCAACTCGGACCAGACCCGGTCCGCGCCGATCAGCGAGACGTTCCAGGCCGGGCCGCTCGGCGCCGGCTGGTCGCCGCGGGCCCGGGGCGGGGCCGCCGGCAGCGGACGCAGTCGCTGGCTGACCAGTACCCGGGCCACCTCCGGCCGGCCGGACAGCCAGGCCCGCACCTCCGGCCCGCCGTCCGTCTCGATGGCGTTGACCAGGTAGTACGGCGTCGGGTGCAGGCGCAGCCGGGTCAGCTCGCGGCGCAGGTCGCCCTGGGTCCGGTCGGCGGTGCCCACCAGCCGCCGGTAGACCTCGGCCGCGCGGGCGTCCCGCCCGGTGCGCCCGGGCGCCCCGGCCGGGATCCCGGTCAGGTCGGCCTGCTCGCGCAACACCACCAGCAGCCGTTCCCCGTACAGGCCGGGCTGGCCGGGGACGACGTACACCACGGCCACGGCGGCGAGCAGGCCGGCCGCGACCAGCCCGGCCGCCCCGCGCCGGGGCGCGCGGGCGCGGCGGCGGGCCAGCAGGCCGCCGTACCCGACGGCGAGCAGCACCGCGACGGCGAGCGCCGCGCCGGTCGCGACCGCCGCCCAGAACGGCACGTCGCGGCTGGTCGCCAACAGGAGGGTGAGCTCCTCCGGGTCGGTGAATGCCAGCGGCCCGAGCAGCGCGAGCCCGACCAGCCAGCGGACGGGGGCGCGCCCGGCCGGCCGGCCGGCGTGCCGGGCCGCGGCGTCCAGGGCGCCCAGCACGAAGCCGAGCGGCGGCAGCAGGAACAGCGCCGGCAGTTGCGCCCCGGACTGCCCGGCCCCGGCGGCCAGCAGCACCATGGCCACCCCGGCGACCAGGCCGCCGACCAGCACCAGCCGGGCCGGCCGGGGCGGCTCGCCGACCGCGAACCGGCCCCAGAACCGCGCGTCGAGCAGCATCCCGGCGAGCGCGCCGAGCGCGGCGGCGGCGAGCCCGGCGAGCACCGTCTCCAGGAAACCGCCGAGCGCGCCCACCCAGGCCCAGGGCAGCAGCACCGCCAGCCCGGCGGCCACCGCCAGCAGGGTCACCGCGTCGAACCGGCGCGACCGGGCCGGTCCGACGGCGGCCGGGTCCGGGCCGACCCGGGTGACCACCAGGGCGAGCAGGGCGGCGACGGCGGCCAGCGCGGCCAGGTACGCCTCCTGGTGCACCGGCGGCAGCGCGCGGAGCAGGGTCGTCGCGCCGAGCGCGAGGCTGCCGACCAGCCAGACCCGGCCGGTGGCCCGGACGGCCGGGGAGCGGGGAAGCAGCGCGAGCGCCAGCGTCGGTGCGCCCACCAGCAGCACGGTGACCAGGGCGATCACCGGCCAGAGCAGCACCACCCGGTCCCGGCCGGCGGTCAGCACCGCCTGGTCGAACACCCAGCCGGCCAACTGGCCGACCACGGCGACCAGCACCGCCCAGGCGCCGGTGAAAACGGCGGCGACCACCGGCCACGGCCCGCCCTCGCGGGGCCCGGGAGCCGGCGGCGGAGGTGGAGCGGCGAGCGGACCGGGCATCATGACCCACACGGTACGGCTCGGCCGGTAGATGTCGCCGGAGCGCCCGGACGGTTACGGTGGACGGGTGCGCGACCCCAACGTGTCCCGATCCGTGGCCGGTCAGCTCTCCGTCGAGCGCCGCGCCGACGACCTGCGCCGACTCCGTGCCGAGCGATTCGACGTGCTGGTCATCGGCGGCGGGGTGACCGGCGCCGGGGCGGCGCTCGACGCCGCGTCCCGCGGGCTCAAGGTGGCCCTGGTGGAGGCGCGCGACTACGCCGCCGGCACCTCCAGCCGGTCCAGCAAGCTCATCCACGGCGGCCTGCGCTACCTGGAGCAGTTGGAGTTCCACCTGGTCCACGAAGCGCTCACCGAGCGCGGGCTGCTCGCCACCCGGCTCGCGCCGCACCTGGTGCGCCCGGTGCCGATCATGGTCCCGCTGCCCGCCGAGGGCGGCCTGCGCGACCTGCCCCGGCGGTTCTTCCGCCGCTCCTACTACGGCGCCGGCGTGGCCGCCTACGACGCCTTCGCCGGGGTGTTCGGCGGCGGGCGCGGCATGCCGCTGCACCGGCACCTCAGCCGCGAGGGCACCCGCCGGATCTTCCCGAGCCTGCGGGCCGACAAGGTGGCCGGCGCGATCCGCTACTACGACGGTCAGGTCGACGACGCCCGCCTGGTGGTGACCCTGGCCCGCACCGCGGCCAGCCTCGGCGCGACCGTGGTGACCAGTGCTCGGGCGGCCGGGCTGATCCGGCAGGCCCGCGAGGTGACCGGGGTCCGGGTCCGCGACCTGGAGGCGCCCGCCGGCTCGCCGGACGCCGAGTTCGAGGTACGCGCCCGCACGGTGATCGCCGCGACCGGCGTGTGGAGCGACGACATGTCCCGGATGCTGAACGACGTCGGGCTGCGCCCCGGCGTACGGGTCCGGGCCTCGAAGGGCGTGCACCTGGTGGTGCCCCGCTCGGCGATCACCGGCGAGACCGGCCTGATCCTGCGGACGGCCACCAGTGTGCTCTTCGTCATCCCGTGGGGCGGACACTGGATCATCGGCACCACCGACACCGACTGGCGGCTGGACCGGTCCCATCCGGCGGCCACCGCCAGGGACATCGACTACCTGCTGGAGCAGGTCAACACGATGCTCGACCGGCCGCTGACCACCGCCGACATCGAGGGCGTCTACGCCGGGCTGCGCCCGCTGCTGGCCGGCGAGGCCGACTCCACCTCCAAGCTCTCCCGGGAGCACGCGGTGGTCGAGCCGATGCTCGGGCTGCTGCTGGTGGCCGGCGGCAAGTACACGACGTACCGGGTGATGGCCTCCGACGTGGTCGACCGGGCGGTGCACCGGCTCGGCTGGACCCGGCCGTCGCGCACCGCCGACCTGCCGCTGCTCGGCGCCGACGGGTACGCGGCGATGTGGCGGGACCGGGCCGACCTGGCCCGCCGGCACGGCATGCCGGTCGGCGTGGTCGAGCATCTGCTGGAGCGGTACGGCACGCTCACCCGGGACCTGCTCGCCCTGGTCGACGCCGACCCGCTGCTGGGTTCCCCGCTGGCCGGCGCCCCCGAATACCTGGCCGCCGAGGTGACGTACGCGGCCCGCGCCGAGGGGGCGCTGCACCTGGAGGACGTGCTGACCCGGCGTACCCGGATCTCCTTCGAGACCAGCCACCGCGGCCTGGAGTCGGCGGAGCACGCCGCGGAGCTGATGGGCGCGGTGCTCGGCTGGGACGAGGTCACCCGCGCCCGCGAGGTCGCCCACTATCGGGCCCGGGTCGAGGCGGAGCGGCTGTCGCAGGAGATGCCGGACGACGTGGCCGCCGACGCGGCCCGGCTGGGCGCGCCGGACGTCCGCGGTTTCGCGGCCGATCGGGGTGTCGACGGGGACAGCGCCGAGCTGCCGTCTTCCCGGTGACCGGCGGGTAACGTCGGTACGGAGGGTACCGGGCGCTACCTACGGAAGTGTAGGTTGCCGTGCGTGGTTCGCCCATCCTGGTCGCGCGTCCTCGCTCCGTCCGCCGGCGTTCTGCTGGCGATCATCCTGACCGGCTGTTCGGTGTTCGGCCGGGCCGAGGGTGCCACCACACCCGGGCGGCCGGGCGGAGACCCGACCGCGGCGGCGGGGCGCCGGGTCTCGCTGGTGCAGAAGCTGGGCACGGACGGTCCGGTCCGGACACTCGACGTGGACCCGAGCGGCCGGTGGCAGTGCCGGGACTGCGCCGGCGACGGGGTCGACTCGACCGGCCAGCTCAACCCGGAGCAGACCCAGCGGTTGCAGCGGATGCTCGCCGATCCGGCCCTGGCGAAGGAGACCGACGAGGCCCGCCAGTACAAGCAGGGCTGCATCGACGCGTTGACCTCCAGCCTGCTGATCCCGCCGGGGCTGACCGTCACCACCCAGGACTGCCCGGGCGAGCCGAAGCCGCCGGTGGCCTACCAGATCCTGCTGCTGCTCACCCAGACCACGCCGGCCGAGGACAAGGGCTGACGGTCAGCACACCTTGCCGGGGTTGAACAGCCCCGCCGGGTCGAGCGCCGCCCTGATCGCCTGGTGCACCCGGACCCCCACCGGGCCGATCTCGCGGGCCAGCCAGTCCCGCTTGAGCAGCCCGACGCCGTGCTCGCCGGTGCAGGTGCCGCCGAGTTCCAGGCCGAGCCGCATGATCTCGTCGAAGGCCCGCCGGCCGCGCGCCACGCTGGCCGGGTCGGTGCGGTCGACCACGATGTTCGGGTGCATGTTGCCGTCGCCGGCGTGCCCGACCACGCCGATCGGCACGGCGCACTCCTCGGCGATCCGGGCCACCCCGTCGAGCAGCGCGGCGAGCGCGCCGCGCGGCACCGCCACGTCGTCGATGACCAGACCGCCGTTGCCGGCCGGGAAGGTGTCGGCGGCGAACTTCTCCATCGCGGGATGGGCCAGCCGCCGGGCCTGGAGCAGGGCGGCGGCCTCGGCCGCGTCGGTGGCCGCGTACACCTCGTCGGCGCCGGCCGCCTCGCACACCTCGGCGAGCCGGGCCAGGTCGTCCGCCGCCCGGGCGCCGGTGTCCACGGCCGCCAGCAGCAGCGCCTCCGCGTCGGTGCGCAGCCCCATCGGCCGGTACGCCTCGATGGCCCGCAGGTGGGTCCGGTCCAACAGTTCCAGCAGGCTCGGGGTGAGCCCGCGCTCGGCGATCCCGGCGACCGCCGTGCCGGCCGCGGCGGTGGTGGGGAAGACCGCGACCAGGGTCAGCGACTCCTCCGGCACCGGTCGCAGCGAGACGGTCACCTCGGTGATCACGCCGAGGGTGCCCTCGGAGCCGACGAAGAGCCGGGTCAGGTCGTACCCGGCGACGCCCTTGGCGGTCCGCCGGCCGGTGCGCAGCACCTCGCCGGAGGCGAGCACCACCTCCAGGCCGAGCACGTACTCGGTGGTCACGCCGTACTTGACGCAGCACATCCCGCCGGCGTTGGTGGCGACGTTGCCGCCGATGGTGGAGGACTCCCAGGAGCCCGGGTCCGGCGGATACCAGAGGTGGTGCTTCCGGACCGCGCCGGCCAGCGTCGCGTTCACCACGCCGGGCTGCACCAGCGCGATCCGGCTCACCGGGTCGATCTCCAGGATCCGGTCCATCGCCATGGTGCTCAGCAGCACCGCGCCGTCGACCGCGTTCGCCGCGCCGGCCAGCCCGGTCCGCGCCCCCTGCGGCACCACCGGTACGCCGTGCCGGCCCGCCGCCCGGACCACCGCCACGACCTCCTCGGTGCTGCGCGGGCGCACCACCACCAGCGGCGTACCCGCGTCGCAGAGGTCGGCCTCGTCCCGCTCGTGGGTGCGTAGCAGGTCCGGGTCGGTCAGCACGGCGGCGTCACCGAGGGCGGCCCGCAGCTCGTCGAGGAGGGGATTGGCGGCCATGCCGGGAAGGCTAGGTCGGGTCGGCGTGATCATCAACCGGGCGTACCGTTGGTCGCCATGTTGTACGTCGACCGGCCCGCGGTGCCCTCGCGGGGTCGGCTCTGGTCGCACCTGGTCAGCGACGTGTCGTACGCCGAGCTGCACGCCTTCGCCGAGGCGCTGGGCGCGCCCCGCCGGGCCTTCGACCGCGACCACTACGACCTGCCGGCCGAGCGCTTCCCGATGGCCGTGTGGCTCGGCGCCCGGGTCGTCCCCTCCCGCGAGCTCGTCCGCCTCCTCCACACGTCCGGCCTCCGCCGTCCCAAACACCTCCACCGCCCGCCGGTCCCGTCGCCACGCATGGCTGACCAACCCGCGTGATCTGTCTCCTCGGCTGGCGTGGGGCGGTCAGGTGCGCAGGGTGGCGAGTTCGCGGGTGAGGTTGGCGCGGGCGGGGGTCTCCCAGCGGGCGTGTGTCTCGGGGAGGCGGTAGAGGGTGGGGAGGGCCAGCAGGGCTTCCAGCACCGTCGCGCGGCCGGCGCGGAAGGCCCGGTCGGGGACGTGGGCGTACTCGCGGCGGACGGCGGCGGCGTAGCGGTCGTAGGCGGCGGGCGGGGCGGCCAGGATCGCCAGGTCGGCGTCGCAGAGCAGGGCGCCGTCCGGGTCCTCGGGCGGCACCGCGTGCCCGGCGGTGAGCAGCACCAGCCGGCGTACCTCGGTCACCGCCGCCGCCGGCAGCCCGGCCTCGGCGAGCAGGTGGCCGGCCAGCTCCGCGCTCGCCCGCTCGTTGGCGTCTCCGCCGGCCCGGGGGTCGTAGACCGCGTCGTGACACCAGGCCGCCAGCCGGACCAGGTCCGGGCGGCGGGCCGACCCGGCGTACGCGTCGGCCACGTCCAGCACCGCCCGCAGGTGCGCCACGCCGTGGTAGTGCCGGTGCGGCTCCCGCCAGGCGGCGAGCAACCGGGCGCCGGCGTGCTCGACACCGGCCGGGTCGGACGCGCCCGCCGCGCGGGCCGCGTCCCGCCAGCGCTCGATCAGCTTCTCCACCGGGTGCAGTCTGCCGCACCAGGTGGAAACGCGAGGATTCACCGGGTGCGGGGCGGGTAGTCCCGGCCATGGCCGAGGCCCGGGAGCGACGACGATTTCCGTTCCTGCGCCGTACCCCGCTCCGGGAAGGGCTGGTCGACCTGGACGGGCCGCGCATCGCCGAGGCGATGGACGAGCTGCGGAACCGCAGCAAGGCCACCCTGCACGACCGGTTGCACCGGGTGCGTACCGCCGCCGGGCTGGCCGTGCAGGCCGGCCTGGCCGCCGGGCTGGCCTACCTGGTCTCCCACCGCCTACTCGGCAACCCGCAACCGGTGTTCGCGCCGATCTCCGCGGTCGGCACCCTGGCGGCCTCCGTCGGTCAGCGGTTCCGCCGGACCGTCGAGCTGATCATCGGGGTCGCGGTCGGGGTCGCGGTCGGCGATGCCCTGATCTACCTCCTCGGCACCGGCGCCTGGCAGCTCGGCCTGGTGGTGACCTCGGCGATCCTGCTCACCATCTTCGCCGGGGCCAGCGTGGCCATCGTGATCCAGGCGGCGGCCACCGCGGTGCTGATCGTGACGCTCAGCCCGTCCACCCAGAACCTGGAGTTCCCGCGCTTCGTCGACGCGTTCATCGGCGGTGGCATCGCGCTGGTGGTGACCGCGATCCTGCTGCCGCTCAACCCGCTCCGGGTGATCAACCGGGCCGCCCGGCCGGCGTTGGACCTGCTCGCCGTCCAGCTCGACGTGTGCGCGGAGGCGCTGCGAAGACGGGACCGGAACGCGGCGCAGCAGGCGCTGTACCGGCTCCGGGAGAACAAGGAGGAGTTGGCGGCGCTCTCCGAGGCGATCGAGGGCGCCAAGGAGACCATCACCATCTCGCCGGCCCGCTGGCACCGGCGCAGCGAGCTGACCCACTACGCGGAGGCGGCCGAGCCGATCGACCGGGCGATGCGCAACAGCGGCACGCTGATCCGCCGCTCGGTCACCATGATCGAGGACGAGGAGCAGATCCCGGAACCGATGCCCGACTCCATCGCGCACCTCGCCGAGTCGGTGCGTCTGCTCCGGCACGAGTTCGCCGCCGGGGAGGAACCGGAGAAGGCCCGGGAGCGGTCACTGCGCGCGGTCAGCGAGGCCGGTCGGGCGTACGCCGAGGGCGTGGGCTTCTCCGGCAGCGTGGTGATCGCCCAGGTGCGTACCACCGCCAGCGACCTGATGGTGGCCTCCGGCATCGACCAGGAGGAGGCGAACCGGCTGATCCGGCAGGCGTTCGGCGAAAAGGAGGAGCGCACCGGCGAGACCACCGAGCAGAGCCCCGCCCCCAAACCCCCCACCGCACCCCCCGTCGGCTGACTTCCCCGTCGGTCCGCGTGGGCGCTGATTCCCGGAAAGGATGCCCATTCAGCGCCTCATGGCCACTCTTTCCCTGAATCAGCGCGGATCTTGAAGGGGGTGGGTGGGGTGCGGGTCAGGGGAGGGTGGCCAGGGCGGAGAGGAGGGCGTCGACGTCGGCTTCGGTGGTGCCGAGGCCGAGGCTGGCGCGTAGCGCGGTGGGGGGCAGGTCGGTCCGTTCGGTGCGGGCGGCCGCCTCGGACAGCAGCCGCCGGGCCAGGGGATGGGCGCAGAACAGCCCGTCCCGCACCCCGATCCGGTGCACCCGGGCCAGGTGGGCGGCGACGTCGGCGGAGTCCCGCCCGGCGACCACGAAGGAGACGATGCCCACCCGGGGCGCGTCCGGATCGAAGGTGCGCAGCTCCACCACGTGCGGCAGGGTGGCCATTCCGTCCCGCAGCCGGGCCAGCAGCGCCTGCTCCCGGGCGTGCAGGGCGTCCCGGTCCGCGTCGGCGAGCGCGGCGCAGACCGCCGCCAGCGCCACCGCGCCGAGCAGGTTCGGGGTGCCGGCCTCGTGCCGGGCCGGCCCGGTCGCCCAGCGCACCTCGTGGGTGGCCGCGCCGACGTGGCTGGTGGCCCCGCCGCCGGCCAGGTACGGCGGGGCCGCGTCCAGCCAGTCGCCCCGCCCGACGAGCACGCCCGCGCCGAACGGGGCGTACAGCTTGTGGCCGGAGAGCGCCAGGTAGTCCACGTCCAGCGCGGCCAGGTCCACCGGGGCGTGCGGGGCGAGCTGGGCGGCGTCCACCAGGATGCGGGCGCCGTACCGCCGGGCGACCCGGGCCAGCTCGGCCACCGGCCAGCGCTCCCCGGTCACGTTGCTCGCCCCGGTCACCGCGACCAGCACCGGCAGGCCCGGCCGGGCGTCGCGGGACAGCTCGCCGAGGGCGGCGGCGAGCGCGCGTACCGCCCCGGCGGGGGTGGTCGGCACCGGCAGCCGGACCGAGCCGCGCGGCCAGGGCAGCAGGTTGGCGTGGTGCTCGCCGGCGAAGGTGACCACGGTGGTGCCGGCGGGGAGCGCCCGGGCCAGCAGGTTGACCGCGTCGGTGGTGTTCCGGGTGAAGATCACGTGATCCTCGGGGCGGGCGCCGACGAAGTCGCCGACCGTCTGCCGGGCCCGCTCGTAGGCCAGGGTGCACCGCCGGGAGAGCGCCCCGGCGCCGCGGTGCACGCTCGCGTACCAGGGCAGCAGCTCGGCCACCGCGTCGGCCGCGGCCCGCGCGCACGGCGCGCTGGCGGCGTGGTCCAGGTTGATCTCCCCTGGTACGCCGAGCACGCCGAGCGGATCCGGCCGGGTCGGCGCCGGCGGGGTGGACAGCGTGGGCAGCGAGGGTACGAGGGTGATGGTCATGCCGGAGCCTCCCGGGTCCAGGGGACCCCGGGGTATGGGCACCGGGACGGGGTCCGCGCTTGCCCAGCACGCGGTTCGGGCTGGGCCCGGTCATCACCCGGGGCACCCCACCGCGAACTCGACGAGGGTTGCCGGCCAGCAAGCCGGGGCTTGACGCTGGCACTCGTGACCTGCCCCGGAGCATAGCGGGCGGAATGCGGCCGGAGAAGAGGGCCGGGGATGACTACGCTGACCGCATGGCCGACACCCCGCCCGGCGGAGCCCTGCCGCCGCCGACCGCGCCCGCCGCCCCGCCGCCGGTGTCGTCGACGCCCCGGATGCCGCCGCGCCGGCGCGCCTGGGGACGGATCCTGGCGCTCGCCGGGGTGGTGCTGCTGATCGCGGCCGGCGCGGTGTTCATGGTCTTCACCCTCGGCGAGAGCCTGGGCGCGCAGGCCCTGCTGGTCGGCGTGATCGCGGCGATCCTGCCGGTGCCGGTGCTGGTCTCCTGCTTCCTCTGGCTGGACCGGTACGAGCCGGAGCCGCTGAAGTATCTGATCTTCTGCTTCGCCTGGGGCGCGTTCGTCTCGACGTCGATCGCGATCAACGTCAACGAGTTCTTCGCCGGGGTGTTCAAGAACGCGGGCCTGCCCACCGCGCTGACCGCCGTGCTGGTCGCGCCGTTCATCGAGGAGCTGACCAAGGCGGCCGGGCCGATCCTGCTGCTGATCTTCCGGCGCCGGGAGTTTTCCGGGATCACCGACGCGCTGGTCTACTGTGGGCTCTCCGCCATCGGCTTCGCCATGGTGGAGAACATCCTCTACCTGGGCGGGTACGGCTACCGCACCGGCGTCGAGGAGTACGGCCCGGCGACCGGCGCCCAGCAGGTGATCGCCATCTTCATCGTCCGGATCCTGCTCTTCGGCTTCGCCCACCCGCTGTTCACCTCGATGACCGGGGTGGGCCTCGGGGTCGCCGCCCGCACCGCCGACCGGCGGGTACGCGTCCTCGCCCCGATCGCCGGCCTGCTGCTCGCGATGATGCTGCACGGCACCTGGAACCTGCTGCCCTCGCTCGCCGCCGCCACCGGCCAGCCGCTGATCGCCCTGTACGGCTACATCGGCGTGATGGTGCCGATCTTCTTCGGCATGGTGGGGCTGGCGATCTGGCTGCGCGCGTGGGAGGGGCGGCTCACCGAGCGGACCCTGCCGGACTACGTCCGGGCCGGCTGGCTCACCCCGCCGGAGGTGGCCGCGCTGGGCAGCCTGGGGCGGCGGCACGCCGCGCGTACCTGGGCGCGGCGGGTGGCCGGCGACGGCGGGGTGAAGGCGATGCGCGGCTACCAGTTCGCGGCCACCCGGCTGGCGCTGCTGCGCGACGGCATGCGCCGGGGACTGGACCGCAAGCCGGCCGAGCGGGAACGGACGGTCCGGGAGGAACGGGAGTTGCTGGACGCGATCGCCGCATACCGGTCGTTCTTCGTGGGGCGGGACCCGCAGGCGCCGGTCGGGGTCTGGGACGGGCAGCGCTACCACCTGCGGTTCCCGGACGGGTCGCAGCGGCCGGTCGAGGCGCCGGACGAGCCGGTGGTGCCGATCCCGGTGGTGCTCGCGCCACCCCCGCCCCCGGCCTATCCCACCGGCTACGGCCCGCCCGGCTGGTACGGCCCGCGCCCGGCCGCCCCCTGGCCCCCCGGCGCCTGACGGCCCCCGCCGGGGTCAGCTCATCAGGCCGGTGAGGAAGTCGCCGAAGCCTTGGAAGATCGCCATCAGGGCTGCCCCGATCCCCTTGAAGAGCTGCGCGGCACCGTCCGGCCGGAACGCCATGAAGTAGATCAGGAATATGACGAATCCCCAGGTCAGTATCTTCTTCACGAGTACCGGCATGGTCCCTCCCCAGGGCGCTGAGGTGCCTGGGCTTCCCGCCGGACAGCGGTGCAAACGGCGCCCGGGGGCGGGCGGGGGGTTCTAGAGGTAGAGGCCGGTCGAGCCGGTCGACTCGCGATCCACCCGCTCGGCGGCGACGGCGTGCACGTCCCGCTCGCGCAGCAGCACGTACGCCCGGCCGTGCAGTTCGACCTCGGAACGGTCGTCGGGGTCGAAGAGCACCCGGTCGCCGGCGACGATGGAGCGCACGTGCGGGCCCACGCCCACCGCGGTGGCCCAGGCCAACCGCTTGCCCACCGCCGCGGTCGCGGGGATCACGATGCCGGCGGTGGATCGGCGCTCACCCTCGCCGTTCTCCGTACGCACCAGCACGCGGTCGTGCAGCAGACGGATCGGCACGCCGGTGTCGAGGTTCTGGTCGGCGGTCACGCGAAGACGCTACCGCGTGCGCCACGGTCGATCCTCCGGTGGTTGGGTGCGACGGGGGAGGGGCAATGTGTGGCGGAGCCGCCCTAGGGTGGGGCGGACAGACGTATCCTGTCCCCCCTGTGACGTGGGCGGGCCAAGTTTGCGGGAGGTGCGCTTGAGCCGCTTCGAGGCGCTGCGCGGACGGCTCCGCCGCGCGTACGAGTCGGGCCGGGAGTCGGCGCGGGCCGGCCGGGTCGACCCGGACGACGCGCCGGAGGAGTCGGGCGTGGCCTCACCGTCCTCGCCGGGCCCGGCGGCCCCGGCGGCGGCGACCGTGGTCGGCGCGGAACCGCCGGCCGCGCTGCACGCCACGACGTCCAGCCGGGACGACACGGAGGTGCCGCACGCGCTGCGGATCGCCGCGGCCTGGTCCTGGCGGCTCATCGTGGTCGGCGTCGTGGCCTGGGCGCTGCTCAACATCATCGGCACCATCCGTATCGTGATCATCCCGCTGACGGTGGCGCTGCTGCTCTCCGCGCTGCTCGCCCCGGCGGTCGGCTGGCTGCTCAGGGCCCGCCTCCCCCGGTCGCTGGCCACCGGGGTGGTGCTGGTCGGCGGCCTGGCGGCGGTGATCGCCACCCTGACGCTGGTGGTGAACGAGTTCATCCAGGGCGTGCCGGAGCTGAGCGAGAAGACTTCGCAGGGCGTCCGGCAGATCCAGAACTGGCTCAAGACCGGCCCACTGCACCTGTCCGACAGCCAGCTCAACCGCTACATCGACGAGGCCCAGGGCTGGATCAACGGCAACACCTCGAAGTTCACCAGCGGTGCCCTCTCCACCGCGGCGACCCTGGCCGAAGTGCTCACCGGCACCGTCCTGGTGCTCTTCGCGACCTTCTTCTTCCTCCGGGACGGCAACAAGATCTGGCGCTTCCTGGTCCGGCTGCTGCCGGTGGCCGCCCGCTGGAAGGTGGACGACGCGGGCCGCGCCTCCTGGGCGACGCTCGGCGCATACGTCCGGGCCACCGTGCTGGTCGCCTTCATCGACGCGGTCGGCATCGGGATCTTCCTGGTCATCTTCCACGTCCCGTTCGCCTTCCCGCTGGCCGCGCTGGTCTTCCTGGGCGCGTTCATCCCGATCGTCGGGGCGGCCCTCTCGGGCGTGGTGGCGGTGCTGGTGGCGCTGGTCGACAGCGGGCCGGTGACCGCGTTGATCATCCTGGGCGCGGTGATCGGGGTGCAGCAGGTCGAGGGGCACGTGCTCCAACCGCTGATCATGGGGCGGGCGGTGGCCATCCACCCGCTCGCCGTGATCATCGGCATCGCCGCCGGGGTGGTGCTCGCCGGGATCGCCGGCGCGCTGGTCGCGGTGCCGCTGATCGCGGTGCTCAACACCGCCGTCCGCCGGCTCGCCGCGCGTACCGTGCCGGACACCCCGCCGGACGCCGTGGTGGTCGCCGCCCAGGCGCCCTGACCGCCGTACCACCGACCGGGCCCGGCTCCGCGCCGGGCCCGTCGCGTTTCGCCGCATCCCGGGCTTTGCCGCCGGCCGGGCCACGCCGGGTCGGGCGGTTCAGGTCTTGGCGAGGCGTTCCAGGGCGCCCCGAGCAACGTCGGGACGGGTGGTGTACCAGAACGGCGGCAGCGAGCGCCGCAGGAACGGCCCGTACCCGCGGGCGGTCTCCAGCCGGGAGTCGAGTACCGCCACCACGCCCCGGTCACCGGTGGCCCGGATCAGCCGGCCGACACCCTGGGCCAACCGGACCGCCGCGATCGGCACGCTGACCGCGGCGAACCCGGAGCCACCGCCGGCGTCCACCGCCGCCGCCCGGGCCGCCGCGAGGGGCTCGTCCGGCCGGGGGAAGGGCAGCCGGTCGATCACCACGAGTTGGCAGGCGTCACCTGGCACGTCCACCCCCTGCCAGAGCGACATCACGCCGAACAGGCAGCTCTCCCGCTCCTCCCGGAAGCGGCGGACCAGCAGCGGCAGCGCCTCCTCGCCCTGAAGCAGCACCGGCAGGTCGGTCCGCGCGCGGAGCAGCTCCGCCGCCTGCTGCGCGGCCCGGCGCGAGGAGAAGAGTCCGAGGGTACGCCCACCGAGCGCCTCCACCAGCCCCAGCAGCTCCTCGCCGGCCGCCGCGGGCAGCCCCGAGACGCTGGGGCGGGGCAGCTGCGCGGCGACGTACAGGATGCCCTGCCGGGCGTAGTCGAAGGGCGAGCCGACGTCGAGCGACCGCCAGCCCGGCCCCTCGGTGGCCGGGACCGTGCCGACCGCGGCCCGGCTGCCCTCGGTGCTGGCCACCGGGGCGGGGGTGGTGGCGCGGCCGGCGGCGGCCGCGGTGGCCAGCGCGGCGGCGGCCGGGGACGGCGGGGCGGGCGGTGGCGCCTCCAGCCCCAGCGCCCGGGCCACCGTGTCGAAGCGGCCGCCCAGCGCCAGGGTGGCCGAGGTGGCGACCACGGTGCGCTCGTCGTACAGGTGGGTGGCGAGGGTGCCGGCGACCGAGAGCGGCGCGACCACCAGCGCCCGGCGGCTGCCGTTCTCCGGCTTCTCCACCCAGGCCACGTCGTGGTCGGCCTCCTCCAGCAGGCGCTGGGCGGTGGTGGAGAGCTCGTCCAGCACCGCCTTGGCCTGCTGCTTGCGGACCGGGTCCGGGTCGTCCGCCTTGACCTCGCCGATCGCCTCCAGCGCGGCCCGGGTCGCCGCGTCGAGCAGGGTGCACGCCTCGCGCAGCGCGGGCGGCAGGCCGGCGGTGAGCCGCCCGGCCGGCGCCTCGGCCAGCCCCACCGCCAGGGCGTCACCCGCCTCGGTGAGCCGTTCGGCGACCTCCGGCCGGAGCAGCGGCCGGGCCCGGCGGGCGGACCGGTCGATCAGCTCGGGGACCAGCTCGGCCTGCGCCGCCGAGGAGACCCGGTCGGCCAGCTCGTGCGCCTCGTCGACGATGAGCAGCTTGTGCGGCGGCACGATGTGCCGGCCGGCGAGCATGTCGACGGCGAGCAGGCTGTGGTTGGTGACCACGATGTCCGCCTCACGGGCCCGGGCCCGCGAGGCCTCCGCGAAGCACTCCTGCCCGAACGGGCAGCGGGTCGCGCCCACGCACTCCCGCGCCGGCATCGAGACGGTCCGCCAGATCTGGTCGTCGACGCCCGGGTCCAGCTCGTCCCGGTCGCCGGTGGCGGTCTCCTCCGCCCAGTCGCGCAGCCGCTGCATCTGCTTGCCCAGCCGGCCCGCCTCGCCGAGCCACTTGGTGCCGCCGCCGGGCCGAGGGGCGTCGAAGAGGGTGTCGTCCGGCTCCTCCTCGGTCGAGCTGTCCAGCCGGGCCAGGCAGAGGTAGTGGTGCCGCCCTTTCAGCACCGCGAAGGTGGGGCGGCGACGGAGCAGCGGCTCCACGGCGTCGGCCAGCCGGGGCAGGTCGTGGTCGACCAGCTGGGACTGCAGCGCCAGGGTCGCGGTGGAGACCACCACCGGCCCGTCCACGGTCAGCGCCGGTGCCAGGTACGCCAGCGACTTGCCGGTGCCCGTGCCGGCCTGCACCAGCAGGTGCTCGCCGGACGTGACGCTCCGCTCGATCGCCTCGGCCATCTGCTGCTGGCCCGGCCGGGCCGCGCCGCCGGGGACCGCGCCGACCGCCGCGGCCAGCAGCTCGCCTCCGCTGGGCCGGGCGCCCCGACGCTTTTTGGGCACGGCGGAACCGGTGGCGGTGCGAGACGGGGTCACCGTGCGACCGTACCCGCCCGCCCCGACACCGCCCGCGTGCCGCCACCGCGTGGCGTGGTTGGCAGGTCGCGTCCGGTTACCTGCCGATCGCGTCGCGTGGCCGGAATCGGTTAGGGTGCCAGTCATGCCGAGCGACGTGGTCCGCGTGATCTACCGCAAGTACGACGGCAGCGCGCACCGCGACTACCCGGCCCGCCGGCTCGCCGAGGACGACCTCGGTGTGTGGCTCGGCGTGCCGGCCGGCACGGAGTCGGTCTACCATGGCCGGCCCTCGGTCGAGCAGATCCCGTTCGTCCTGCTGGTGCCCCGGCACGGCTGGTGGACCGGCATGTTCAACCCGCCGCCCCGGACCAGCGAGGTCTACTGCGACATCGCCACCCCGGCCCGGTGGGAGGGGGAGGAGACGGTCCACCTGGTCGACCTCGACCTCGACGTGGTGCGCCGCCGGGAGACCGGCGTGGTCGAGCTGCGGGACGAGGACGAGTTCGCCGAGCATCGGGCGCGCTGGGGCTACCCCGACGAGGTGGTGGCCGAGGCCGAGGCGGCGGCCCGCTGGCTGTTCGGCGCGCTCGGCGACGGCACCGAGCCGTTCGCCACGTCGTACCGGAAGTGGCTGGCCCTGGTGGTCTGAGCCGGCCTCACCACCGCAGCGGCCAGACGTCGTCCGGCCCGAGCTCCGGCAGGCGGGTCAGTTTCTCCGGGTTGAGCTGGTGGAACACGCCGGTGATCCGCCCCTCGTGCACCGCGTACGCGCTGACCATGCGCAGCGTCTGGTCCTCCCGGTAAGGCGTCTCCAACTGCCAGCCGAGGGCGCCGTCGACCAGCACCGGCCGGGCCCGCAGCCGGTCACCGTACCGGCCGACCTGGCGGTAGATGCCGAGGATGAAGCGGCCCACGGTGTCGGCGCCGAGAATCGGCCGGCGGCCCGCCGGCAGGTGCCCGCCGCCGTCGCCGATCAGCACCACGTCCGGAGCGAGCACCTTCACCAGCCGGTCCAGCTCGCCGGACTCCACGGCGGCGGTGAAGGCGGCCAGCACCCGCCGCTGCTCGGCCAGGTCGGCGGTGTGCCGGGGCGCGTCGGGGGCGGTGACCGCCCGCCGGCCGCGCGAGGCGAGCTGCCGGGCCGCGGCCGGTGTGGTGCCCAGCACCTCGGCGACCGTGACGAACGGCACGGCGAAGACGTCGTGCAGGACGAACGCCACCCGCTGCTCCGGGCTCAGCCGCTCCAGCACCACCAGCAGCGCGGTGCCGAGCTGATCGGCCCGGACCGCCCGCTCGGCCGGGTCGGGCGCGAACCCGTCCGCCGTCGGCACGTCGCGCACCACCGGCTCCGGCAGCCACTGGCCCGGGTACGCCTCCCGGCGGACCCGGGCGGAGCGGAGCACGTCGAGGCAGATCCGCGAGCAGGTGGTGGTGAGCCAGGCGCGGAGCTGCTGCACCTGGGCGCGGGCGGCCGGATCGGCGAGCGCGCCCGCGTACCGCAGCCAGGTTTCCTGCACCGCGTCCTCGGCCTCGCTCCGGCTGCCCAGCATCCGGTACGCGACCGCCAGCAGGCGCCCTCGCTCCGCCTCGAACTCCGCCGCCAGATCGCCCACGACCCCCCGCTCTCTCCCCACGCCCACATTCTCCCCGTCCCACGGGACGTCCCGCCGCCCCCCACAACGCGATACGCCCCCCTCCCGCCCCCCCTCCCGCCCCCGCCTCCCGTCTCTCTCGCCTCCCGTCCCTCCCGCCTCCCGTCCTCCGCCTCCCGCGCGCCTCGCCGCCTCGCCGCCTCGCTCCAAGATCCGCGCATATCCACGGAAAGAGTTGCCTCACGAGCCGCCAAGGCCACTCTTTCCGTGAAAGTGGCCCCCTGACCGAGGCGAGGGAGAGGGCGAGCGAGGGGGCGAGGGAGGGGGCGCTCGGGAGGCGGGGGTGGGCGGGGTGGGTGAGGATCGGGGCATGAGCGGTGTGGACGAGGTCGTGCGGCCGGCGGGCGGGTCGATGCGGGAGCTGTTGCGGGCGGCCCCGGACGCGGTGGGCCTGGCGGCGGTCGATCCCCGGTCGACCCCGGGCCTGCCGGCGGCGGCCGGGGGCGGGAAGGGCCGCAAGGAGTGGGCGCGGACGCAGGTGGAGCTGCTCGGCGCGGAGCTCGGCCGGCAGCAGGAGATGCTGTACGCGGCCGCGAAGGGCGCCGCCGGGCCGGCGGCCCCGGCCAGCGCGCCCAGCCAGGCCGACGCCCACCTGGACGGTGGCCGCCCGCGCCGGGTGCTGCTGGTGCTCCAGGCGATGGACTGCGGTGGCAAGGACGGCACGATCAAGCGGGTGGCCGGCGCGATGAACCCGCTGGGGCTGCACATCCGCTCGTTCGGCCCGCCCACGGAGGAGGAGCGGCGGCACGATTTCCTGTGGCGGATCCGGCGGGCCCTGCCGCCGCCCGGGTACGTGGGGATCTTCAACCGCTCGCACTACGAGGACGTGCTGGTCGCCCGGGTCGAGTCGTTGGTCGACGAGCCCACCTGGCGGGCCCGGTACGACCTGATCAACGACTTCGAGCGGGAGCTGACCCAGAACTCGGTCACCCTGGTGAAGGTGATGCTGCACATCTCGTACGCCGAGCAGGGCGAGCGGCTGATGGAGCGGCTCACCGACCCGACCAGGTACTGGAAGTACAACCCCAGCGATCTGGACACCCGGGCCCGCTGGGACGACTACCAGGCCGCGTACGCCGATGCCCTGGCCCGGTGCGGCACGGACGCCGCGCCCTGGTTCGTGGTGCCGGCGGACCGCAAGTGGTACCGGGACTGGGCGGTGGCCCACCTGCTCCGGGAGACGTTCGACACCCTTGATCTGGGGTATCCGCCTGCCGATTTCGACATCGAGCGCGAGCGCCACCGGTTGCGGACCGAGGGCGAGAGGGCGAAGGTGAACGGCGGGTGAACGAGCGGTGAATCGGGCCTGACCAGGGGTGGGCCGGCGGTTGCCCGGTTCCGTGGGGTACCTAGCATGCCCAGAGCAGACGCCCTTCGGGGCGACGGCCACCCTTCCACCGACACGACGAGGTCCGTGCTGTGAAGTTTTCCTTCCGTCCCACCGAGGGCGCCTTCTACGAGCTCTTCACCAGGGCCGCGCAGAACCTGGTGAAGGGAACCGAGCTGCTCAACGAGCTGGCTCTGCCGGGGGTCGAGGTCCAGTCGGTGAGCGAACGGCTCACCGAGGTCGAGCACGACAGCGACCAGATCACCCACGACCTGTACAAGAAGATCAACTCCACCTTCATCACCCCGTTCGACCGGGAGGACATCTACCGTCTGGGCTCCCTGCTCGACGACGTGATGGACCACCTGGAGGCGGTCGGCAACCTGCTCTACCTGTACGGCCTCACCAAGCTGCCGTCCCTGCCCCGGGAGATGCACGAGCTGGTGAACGTCCTCGACCAGCAGGCCAAGCTGACCGCCGACGCCATGCCCCAGCTGCGCTCGATGAAGAACCTCGAGCCCTACTGGATCGAGTGCAACCGCCTCGAGAACGACGGTGACCAGGCGTACCGGATGCTGCTGGTCCGGCTCTTCTCCGGTGAGTACGACGCGCTCACGGTGCTGAAGATGAAGGAGGTGGCCGACGAGTTGGAGGCCGCCTGCGACGCCTTTGAGCACGTGGCGAACACCGTCGAGACCATCGCGGTCAAGGAGTCCTGATCCCGTGAGTCCCGAACTCATCGCCGTGCTGGCGGTGATCGTGGCCGCCATGGCGTTCGACTACACGAACGGCTTCCATGACGCGGCCAACGCGATCGCCACCAGCGTCTCCACCCGGGCGCTGACCCCCCGGGTCGCCCTCGCGCTGGCCGCCGTCGGCAACTTCGTCGGCGCGCACTTCGGCGCCGGGGTGGCCAAGACGGTCGGTGACGGCCTGGTCACCCTGCCCACCGGGGTGGCCAGCCTCGGCGTGGTCTTCGCCGGCGTGCTCGGTGCGATCGCCTGGAACCTGATCACCTGGTACTTCGGCCTGCCGTCGTCCTCCTCGCACGCCCTCTTCGGCGGCCTGGTCGGGGCGACCCTCTTCGCCGCCGACGGCGTCGTGCAGTGGGGCAACATCATCGACAAGGTCATCATCCCGATGGTGCTCTCGCCGGTGGTCGGCCTGATCCTCGGCTTCCTGGTGATGCTGGCGATCCTCTGGCTGTTCCGGAAGGGGCAGCCGGGCAAGCTGAACCGGGGCTTCCGCTGGGCCCAGACCCTCTCCGCCGCCGCCATGTCGGTCGGTCACGGCATGCAGGATGCCGCCAAGACCATGGGCATCATCGTGCTGGCCCTCTACACGGGCGGCTATCAGCACGACAAGACGCACATCCCGCAGTGGGTGTTCTGGACCTCGGCGGCGATGCTGGCGGCCGGCACCTACGCGGGCGGCTGGCGGATCATCCGTACCCTCGGTCGGAAGATCATCGACCTGGGCCCGCCGGAGGGCTTCGCGGCCGAGACGGTGGCCAGCGCGGTGCTCTACTTCAACGCCCTGGTGCTGAAGGCCCCGATCTCCACCACGCACACGATCACCTCGGCGATCATGGGTGTGGGTGCGACCAAGCGGCTCTCCGCGGTCCGCTGGAACGTGGCCGGCAACATCGTGATCGCCTGGATCATCACCTTCCCGGCGGCGGCGGCCATCGCCTGCCTGGCGTACCTGCTGGTCCGCCCGCTGTTCTGAGGATGACGCCCGGGGGCCTCCTGCCGTCGGCAGGAGGCCCTCAGTCGTAGGAGACGCCGATCCGGGCCTTGATGTCGTCGAGCAACGCCATCACCTCGAGGGTGGTGGAGTGCGGCACCAGCGGACTCTCGGTCAGCCCGGCGGCCAGGCAGCGCTGCACCTCGATCGCCTCGTACTGGTAGCCGCCGCCGGTGGAGTCCGCCGGGATGGTCTCCGGCTCGGCACCGAGCCGGTGCAGCACCGCCGCGCCGGGCCGGTAGAACGGCTCGGGCAGGTCGATCCGGCCGGTGGTGCCGGTGATCGCCGCGGTGATCGCGGTGGCGCCGACCATCCCGCAGCTCAGCGTGGCCACCGCGCCCGAGTCCCAGCCGAACACCAGACCGGTGTTCTCGTCCACGCCCTCGGGGCTCAGTTGCGCCCAGGCCTGCACGTGCTGCGGCACCCCGAGCAGCAGGTGGGCCAGGCTGACCGGATAGACGCCCAGGTCGAGCAGCGCGCCGCCGCCCAGCATCCGGGCCCGCATCCGGTGCTCGGGCGGGAACGGTCCGGCGGCGCCGAAGTCCGCCCGTACGTGGGTCACCTCGCCGATCGCGCCGTCCCGGATCAGCTCCAGCACCTGCAGGATCAGCGGGTTGGTCCGCATCCACATGGCCTCCATGAGGAAGAGGCCACGGCGGCGGGCGGTCTCGACCAGCTCGGTGGTGGTGGCCAGGTCGAGGGTGCACGGCTTCTCCACCAGCACGGCCTTGTCGCCGGCCAGGCAGGTCATGGTCGCCTCGTGGTGCGCGGCGTGCGGGGTGGCCACGTAGATGACGTCGAGGTCCGGGTCCGCGGCCAGTTCCGCCCATGAGGCGTACGCCCGAGGCACGTCGTGCCGGGCGGCGAACAGCTCGGCGCTCTCCCGGGTCCGCGAGCCGACCGCGACCAGCTCGGCCCCCGGCACCAGGCGCAGGTCCTCGGCGAAACGGCCGGCGATGTGTCCGGTGGCCAGAATTCCCCAACGCGTCATGCCGGGCACGCTATCCCCTGCCACCCGGCGGCCGGGCGGATGATCCACCCGTCGGGAAGCAGGGCTCGCGTCGTGCGGCTCCGCCGGGGCCTCGGCTCGCTCGGGCGGCCCCGTGGAGTAGGCCCTAGGCTGCCGGCATGACCAACGACGGCTTCGCCGCACCCCCCGCCCTGGTGGAGCACGCCCGCCGGTTCCGCGCCGAGGGCAGCGTCCCGGCCGTGCCCCGGGTCGCCGCCACCGTGCTGCTGCTCCGCCCGTCCGGCGCCGACTTCGAGGTGTACCTGATCCGCCGGGTCGCCGCGATGGCCTTCGGCGGGATGTACGCCTTCCCCGGCGGCGGGGTGGACCCCTCCGACTCGCAGGCGCACCTGGGCTGGGGCGGCCCTGAGCCGGCCGCGTGGGGCGAGCGCCTCGGTCTGGCCCCGGACGCCGCCCAGGCGGTGGTCTGCGCCGCCGCCCGGGAGGTCTTCGAGGAGGCCGGGGTGCTGCTGGCCGGCCCGGACGCGGCGACCGTGGTGGGCGACGTGAGCGGCGACGACTGGGAGACCGCCCGGCAGGACCTGGAGGCCCGCCGTACCGGCTTCGCCGATCTGCTGGCCGGCCGCGGGCTCACTCTCCGGTCCGACCTGCTGCTGCCGTGGAGCCGGTGGATCACCCCCGAGTTCGAGCCGCGCCGCTTCGACACGTACTTCTTCGTGGCGCTGCTGCCGGAGGGGCAGCGGACCCGGCACGTCTCCGGGGAGGCCGACCACACGCTCTGGATCCGCCCGGCGGACGCCCTGGCCCGGGCGGAGGCCGGCGAGCTGACCATGCTTCCACCCACGCTGGTGAACCTGGCCGAGATCGTCGCCGCCGGCGACCTGGCCGGCGTGGCCCGCGCCGCGGCGACCCGGGACGCCGCCAGCCCGGTCACTCCGCGTCTCGAGCTGTCCGCCGACGGGGAGGCCCGCTTCCACCTGCGCTGATCCCGCCCTCCCGCGGGGCGGCCGCTTGTCTTGCGGCGAACCGGGGTGTCCAGCCGCCCGGATGCCCCGACTTGCCGCACAACAAGTCGATCATCGCCGGGGGCCGGGACGGCGCGGGTCAGCCGGTGGCGCGGAGGTAGCGGGCGGCGAGGGTGCGGAGGGCCTCGGCCAGCTCGGGCGG
This sequence comes from Micromonospora sp. NPDC051924, assembly GCF_055586005.1. NCBI lineage: Bacteria > Bacillati > Actinomycetota > Actinomycetes > Micromonosporales > Micromonosporaceae > Micromonospora > Micromonospora sp. NPDC051924. Next base: position 181,791 of record NZ_JBVJJA010000004.1, on the reverse strand, counting down.
GTCCTCGACGGTGAAGTCCAGGTCGAGGAGGCCCACCCAGACCGCGATGGTCTCCAGCCGGTCGGCGCCGGTGTGCAGGAGGCAGGTCTCCGCGTCCAGCGGCTCGACGGTCCCGACCGCCGGGGTGATCCGCTCGGCCACCACCTCGGCCGGGCCGTGCATGCGGATCCTGGCCCGGTGCCGCCAGGCGGCCGACGAGACCCCGCGCCGGACCCGGTCCACCACGTCCTCGGGCAGCTCGCGCGGCGCGAAGCGGGGGCCGGTCGGGGTACGCGGGCTGATCCGGTCCACCCGGAAGGTGCGCCAGTCGTCCCGTGCCGGGTCGAAGGCCACCAGGTACCAGCGGCGCCCCCAGCTGACCAGCCGGTACGGCTCGACCTCCCGCCGGTCCGCAGTACCGTCGTGCCGGACGTAGTCGAAGCGCAGCCGTTCCCGGTCGCGGCAGGCTGCGCCGAGCATGCTGAGCGTCTCCGCGTCCACGGTCGGGCCCGGCTGGTCGTGCGGCACCCGGACGGTGTGGGTGTGCAGCGCGGTGACCCGGCGGCGCAGCCGGTGCGGGAGCACCTGTTCCAGCTTGGCGAGCGCGCGGAGCGAGGTCTCCTCGATGCCGGCGACGCCGCCACCGGCAGCGGTGCGCAGCCCGACCGCCACCGCCACGGCCTCCTCGTCGTCGAGGAGCAGCGGGGGCAGGCTGGCGCCCGCGCCGAGCCGGTAGCCGCCGATCGCGCCCCGGGTGCCGTGCACCGGATAGCCGAGGGCGCGGAGCCGCTCCACGTCGTTGCGGACGGTCCGGGTGCTCACCGAGAGCCGGTCGGCCAGCTCGGTGCCGGTCCACTCGCGGGGGGTCTGCAACAGCGACAGCAGGCGCAGCAGCCGCGCCGAGGTCTCCAACATTCCCCGAATTCTGCCCTGCTATTAGGAACGAAGTGTTCCTAATTGATCTCTACTGTCGAGGGCATGGCAGACAACACCGCGATCGTTCCCTTCCGTATCGACGTCCCGCAGGCCGAGCTGGACGACCTCGCCGACCGGCTGGCCCGGACCCGCTGGGCCGAGGAGCTGCCCGCCGAGCCCGGCGCCGCCCCGGCCGGCCCGGTCCCGCCCGGCTGGGAGTACGGCGTCCCGGCCGGCTACGTGCGGCGGCTGGTCGAGCGCTGGCGGACGACGTACGACTGGCGGGCATGGGAGGCGAAGCTCAACGCGTACCCGCAGTTCACCACCGAGATCGACGGGCAGACCGTGCACTTCCTGCACGTCCGCTCGCCCGAGCCGGACGCCACCCCGCTGATCCTCACCCACGGCTGGCCGACCACCGTGGTCGAGTGGCTGGACGTGATCGGCCCGCTCACCGACCCCCGGGCCCACGGCGGCGACCCGGCCGACGCGTTCCACCTGGTCATCCCGTCGGTCCCCGGGTTCGGCTTCTCCGGACCGACCCGGGAACGCGGCTGGAACCGGTTCCGGGTGGCCCACGCCTGGGCCGAGCTGATGCGCCGCCTCGGCTACGACCGCTACGGCGCGGCCGGCAATGACGGCGGCTCGTTCGTCTCGCCCGAGGTCGGCCGGGTCGACCCGCAGCACGTCATCGGCGTGCACGTCACCCAGGTCTTCTCGTTCCCCTCCGGCGACCCGGACGAGCTGGCGGCGCTGACCGAGGAGGAGCGGGGCAAGCTTGCCTTCGCCGAATGGTTCGTCAACAACCGCGGCGCGTACGACCGGCTCCAGTCCACCGAGCCGCAGAACCTGGCGCACGCGCTGGCCGACTCCCCGGTGGGCCAGCTCGGCTGGAGCGCCCAGCTGCTCGGGGAGTTCCTCGACCCGGACTACGTGCTGACCAACGTGATGATCTACTGGCTGACCAACACCGCCGCCTCGGCCGCCCGGTTCTACTACGAGGACGCGGCGGCCGTGCACCCGACGCAGAAGGCAGGTGGCCGGGGCACCGAGCCGCTGGAGCCGACCACCGTGCCGCTGGGGCTGGCCAACTTCGCCTGGGACTTCCAGTCGATCCGTACCCTCGCCGAGCGGGACCACAAGAACATCGTGTCCTGGCACGCGTACGACCGGGGCAGCCACTTCGCCGCGCACGACGCGCCCGACCTGCTGGTGGCCGACCTCCGGCAGTTCTTCGCCGGGCTGCGCTGAGCGGAGCCGGGGCGCGGACACGCCGAGGGGCGTCGGTCGACTCCGACCGACGCCCCTCGCGGACCGGGAACCAGCGGCTCAGCCGAAGCGGCCGGTGATGTAGTCCTCGGTCTTCTTCTGGCTCGGGTTGCTGAAGATCTTCTGGGTGTTGTCGTACTCGATCAGCCGGCCCGGGTCGCCGGTCTTCTCGATGGAGAAGAAGGCGGTCCGGTCCGACACCCGGGCGGCCTGCTGCATGTTGTGGGTGACGATGATGATGGTGAACTTGTCCTTGAGCTGGAACATCAGGTCCTCGATGGCCAGCGTGGAGATCGGGTCCAGCGCGGAGCAGGGCTCGTCCATCAGCACCACCTGCGGCTCGACCGCGATGGTCCGGGCGATGCAGAGTCGCTGCTGCTGGCCGCCGGAGAGTCCGGCGCCGGGCTTGCCGAGCCGGTCCTTCACCTCGTCCCACAGGTTCGCCGAGCGGAGCGCCTTCTCGGCCGCCTCCTCCAGGATGGACTTCCTCCGGACGCCGTTCAGCCGCAGGCCGGCCACCACGTTCTCGAAGATGCTCATGGTGGGGAACGGGTTGGGCCGCTGGAAGACCATGCCGATCATCCGGCGGACCGCGGTGACGTCCACGTCCCGGTGGTAGATGTCCTGGTCGTCGATGGTCAGGCTGCCCTCGACCCGGGCGCCGGGGAGCACCTCGTGCATCCGGTTGATCGACCGCAGGAAGGTGGACTTGCCGCAGCCCGACGGGCCGATCAGGGCGGTCACCGTCTTGGGCTCGACGGTCAGGTTGATGTTCTCGATCGCCTTGAAACCGCCGTAGTACGCGGTGACGTTGGTGGCTTCGATGCGCTTCGCCATGGTGGCGGTACCTCCGGGGTTCATCGGCCGAGCCGGTTACGACGGGCCAGCAACTTCGCCGCGACGGTCAGGACGAGGACGAGGGCGACCAGGGTCAGCGCCGCGGTCCACGCCCGCGCCGGCGAATACTTCGAGGCCTCGCCGGCCTGCTGGTAGACGAAGAGGGCCAGCGACGACTGGTTGTTCTCGAACGGGTTGAAGTTGATCGCCGCGCCGCCGCCGGCGACGAGCAGCACCGGCGCGGTCTCGCCGGCGGCCCGCGCGATGGCGAGCATGACGCCGGTGACGATGCCGGGCAGCGCGGTCGGCAGCACGACCCGCAGGATGGTCTTCCACTTCGGCACGCCGAGGGCGTACGCCCCCTCGCGCAGCGGCGCCGGGACGAGGCGGAGCATCTCCTCGGTGGAGCGGACCACGGTGGGCAGCATCAGCACGCTCAGCGCCAGCGCGGCGGCGAAGCCGGAGAAGCCCGGCCGCCCGTCGTTGAACACGGGCGAGACGATCAGCACCCAGAAGGCCAGTACGAACAGGCCGGTGACGATCGACGGGATGCCGGTCATCACGTCCACGAAGAAGCGGATGGTGAAGGCGAACCGGCCCCGGCCGTACTCGACCACGTAGATCGCGCAGAGCACGCCGAGCGGGACGGTGATCAGGGTGGCGATGCCGACCTGCTCCAGCGTGCCCACGATGGCGTGGTACGCGCCGCCGTTGGCGTCCCGGGCCCCGATGTTGTTCATCGAGGTGCCGAAGAAGTCGCCGTCGAGCCGGGCGGAGCCCTTGCTGACCAGGGTCCAGACCACCGAGGCCAGCGGCAGCACCGCCAGTACGAAGGCGGAATGGATCAGCGCGCTCCAGGTCCGGTTGCGGGCGGACCGGCGGCCCTCCACCGCGTTCGCGGCGAGGAAGAGGCCGGCGAGGTAGAGCAACGCCCCGACGACCACGACCAGGACCGGGCCGCCGATGCCGGCGCCGTACACGATGCCGGCCGACGCGAGGAGCGCTCCGACGGCGATGGCCGGCGCGGCGTACCCCGGAAGTCGCTTGGCCCGCAGGCTGGCCGGCTGTGCCGGCGGCCGCGGGCGGTGGGTGGTGACGGTGGTGGTCATGCGGCCGACTCCGTGAACTCGCGGCGGCGGTAGATGATCGCCCGGGCGGTGATGTTGACGATCAGCGTGATCGCGAAGAGCACCAGGCCGGAGGCGATCAGGGCGCCCCGCCCGGTGTCGTTCGCCTCGGCGAACCGGTTCGCGATGTTCGCGGCGATGGTGTTACCGCCGCTCTGCAGGATGTTGAACGAGATGGCGTAGGTCGAGCCGAGGGTGAGCGCCAGGGCGATGGTCTCGCCGAGCGCGCGGCCCAGGCCGAGCATCACCGCGGCGATGACGCCGGGGCGGCCGTACGGCAGCACCGCGGTGCGGACCATCTCCCAGCGGGTGGCGCCCAGCGCGAGGGCGGCCTCCTCGTTGGCGTTCGGGGTCTGCCGGAACACCTCGCGGGAGAGCGAGGTGACGATCGGCAGCACCATGATCGCCAGGACCACGGACCCGAGCAGGATCGAGTTCCCGTACGGGCCGTCGCCGAAGATCGGGATCCAGCCGAAGTACTTGTTCAGCCAGGCCGACAGGTCGGCGACCGGTTGGGCGAAGTAGTCCCGGCCCCAGAGCCCGAAGACCACGCTGGGCACGGCGGCCAGCAGGTCGATCAGGAACCCGAGGGCGTTGCCCAGCCGGCGCGGGGCGTAGTGGGACAGGTAGAGGGCGATGCCCAGCGCGACCGGCACTGCCATCAGCAGGGCCAGCAGCGCCGTGAGCACGGTGCCGAAGGCGAGCGCGCCGATGCCGAACTTCGGCGGGTTGTCGTTCGGGAACCAGCCCTCGAAGGTCCAGAAGGACTCGGTGTTCGCCTGCAGTGCCGGGACGGCCTTGGCGATCAGGAAGATCGCGATCGCCGCGATGACCACCAGCACGAAGGTGCCGGCGGCCAGGGTCAGGCCACGGAACGCGCGTTCCGCCCCGAAGGCCTTCGCCCGGGGCAGCGCGCCGCCGCCGCCGAGACCGGGCGTACCAGGGTTACCGGAGGGCTCGGCCACACGCGCCGAGGCACCGGCGGGCCACTCGTGGCTCGTGGCCACGGTGGTCCCGCCGGTGCCGGCGTGCGCCGAGCGCTGAGGGGTGTCACCCATCTGCTCGCTCGCTTCGCATAGAGGAGGTGGTGTCGGTCAGGGCGTCAGGAGAGGCTCTTGACCGCGGTCTCGACCTTGGTGCGGACGGTCTCGGGCAGCGGGGCGTAGCCCAGCTCGACCAGGTCCTGCTGGCCCTCGGCGCTGGCGGCGTGGCCGAGCAGGCCCTTGACCAGCGGCAGCTTGTCGGCGGCGAGGCCCTTGCTGCAGACGATCTCGTAGGTCGCCAGGACGATCGGGTACGCCCCGGCCTCCTTGGTGTTGTAGTCGATCGACATCTTGAGGTCGTTGCCCTGGCCCTCGATCTTGGCCCCGGCGATGGTCTTGCCGGCCGACTCGGCGGTCAGCTCGGTGAACTCGCCGTTGCCGTTCTTGACCTTGGCCTTCTTCAGGCCGGCGTTCTCGGCGTACGACCACTCGACGTAACTGATGGTGCCGTCGGTGCTCTTGACCTTGCTGGCCACGCCGTCGGACTTGGCCGCGCCGACCCCGCCCGGGGCCTTCCAGGCCTTGGCGTTGCCGAAGGTCCAGTCGGTCTCGGCGGTCTTGGACAGGTACTTGGTGAAGTTGTCGGTGGTGCCCGACTCGTCGGAGCGGTGCACCGCCTGGATGGCGGTCGACGGCAGCTTGGCGTCGGGGTTGTCGGCCTTGATCGCCGCGTCGTCCCACTTGGTCACCGTGCCGGCGAAGATCTTCGCCAGGGTGGCCGGGCTGAACTGGAGGTTGTCCGCGCCGCTGACGTTGTAGACGACCGCCACCGGGCCGATCACCATCGGCAGGTTGAGAGCCTGGCCGCCGGCGCACTTGGCGTCCGCCTGCGGCTGCTCCTCCGGCTTGAGGGCCGAGTCCGAGCCGGCGAAGTCGGCGGTGCCGGCGATGAACGCCTGGATACCGGCGCCCGAGCCGGTGGGCTCGTAGTTGATCGTGGTGCCGGCGCACTGCTGCTGGTAGGCCTTGATCCACTCGGCCATCGCGTTCTTCTGCGCGGAGGAGCCCTGCGCGTTCAGCGTGCCCTTGCCGCAGTCGACGGCGGCGGCGGAGCCGGAGGCGGAGGTGCCGGTCGGCTCGTTGTCCGAGCCGCACGCGCTGAGACCGAGCACCGCAGTAAGAGCGAGGCAGGCGATGGCGCCGTGCCGCTGGAGCTTCACCTGAGGGGTTTCCCTTCACGTCTTTGGTCAGGTCGTCCGGGTCGGGGCCCGGGTGCCGGCGCTGACCGGCTGACACGAAAGTTAGAAGTGCCAGGTAGACGGTTCGCCGGTCGGAAGTGAACGGGAGATGAACAGGTGCGGCCGGCGGGGTGGCCATGGACTGAGGAAGGGTTGTCCGTTACGTGAACTCGCGGCCTGCTATCGCTATTAATACGATTTTCCCGGACAGCCGTTATCCGGCCGAGTCCACCGCGTGACACCGCCGTGACCGCTGCACGGGATGCCGTGGGCACCCGTGGGCACGGATGCCGTCGGGTCGTGGCGGGTCAGCCGAGCTGGTAGTTGACGTGGGCGGACCAGCGGGCGAAGCCGAGCCGCTCGTAGAGCGCCACCGCCGGCGCGTTGGACTCGTCGACGTAGAGCATCACCCGGTCCAGCCCGCGCCCGTCGCGCAGGTACGCCAGTCCGGCGGTGGTGAGCACCCGGCCGAGCCCGCCCCGGTGTGCGGCCGGGTCCACCCCGAGCACGTAGACCTCGCCGATCCGGGCCGAGCCGGGTCGCTCGTGCACCTTGGTCCAGTGGAAGCCGAGCAGCCGGCCGGTCGCCGAGTCCACCGCGAGCAGGAAGCCGGCCGGGTCGAACCACGGCTCGGCGAGGCGTACCCGCAGGTCGGCGAGGGTCCACCGGCCCTGCTCCGAATGTGCGGCGAAGGCCGCGTTGTTGACCGCGAGCCACGCCTCGTCGTCCTCGCCGGGGCGGAAGGCGCGCAGCTCCACGCCCTCGGGCGGGGTCGGCTCGGGAAGGGCGGCGGTCAGCGGCCGGCGCAGCTGCCAGAGCACCCGGGCCCGGGTGAGGCCCAGGTCGACCGCGAGCGCGGCGGCCGACGGATGGTCGCCGTGCGCCCAGGCGCGCAGCGGGCCGGAGGCCGCGGCCAGCACGCCACGCGCCAGCGTCCGTCCGGTGCCCCGCCGCCGGTACGCGGGGTGCACCACCAGCTCCACCCCGATGCCGTTCGCCGCGTCGGTGGTGTCCAGGTGGGCGTACCCGGTGAGGGTGTTGTCGGTGGCGCGGGCCGTGAGGTGCACGGCTGGCGCCTCCGGGTCCCGCAGCCGCAGCAGCACGTGCTCGTCGAGCGGGTCGGCGCCGTCCGCGTCCCCGGCGGTACGGGCCAGCGCGAGCACCTCGGCCACCTCGACCGGCGCCAGCCGGTCGGCGCGGGCGACGCGGTCGGCGGTGTGACGACTCGTCGGCTCGCTGCTGCTCATCCCGTCACCGTAGCGGCCGGCGAGCCGCCGATCATGCCGGACGCGGGGACGGTGCGGTGGCGGTGGTCACGTGGTGCCGACCGGCAGCGCCTCCAGCTGGTAGCGGTCCAGCAGCTCGGGCAGTAGGTACTGCAGCGCCTGCACCGTTCCCGAGCGGTTGCCGCCGGCGTCGTGCATCAGCACGATCGAGCCGGGTCCGACCTGGGTCATGACGGCGTTGATGATCTTCGGGGCGCCCGGGGCCGTCCAGTCCGACGGGTCGACCGCCCAGTGCAGCGGCGTCATGCCCAACTCCTCGCAGGTCGACACCACCGGGTACGTCCAGTTCCCGCCGGGCTGCCGGAAGTACTCGATCCGCGCGGCCGGCGCGGCGGCGTGGATCGCGTCGCTGGTGCGCAACAGGTCGGCCCGGATCGCGTCCGGCGAGCGCTTGCCCAGGTTGACGTCATGGTTCCAGGAGTGGTTGCAGAGGGTGTGGCCGTCGGCCACGATCGCCTGGATCAGGTCCGGGTGGTTCTGGGCGTTCTCCCCGACCACGCAGAAGGTGGCCTTGACGCCGTACTCCTTGAGCAGGGCGAGCACCTGCGGGGTGTACTGCGGGTCCGGGCCGTCGTCGAAGGTGAGCGCGATCCGCGACGAGCCGGTGGAGATGCGGCTGCCGTACGGGCCCGCGCCGTCGCCGGCCGGCTGCGCCGAGGCGCTCTCCGAGGGGTCGGGGGTGTCCGGAGCCGGTGCGGGGAAGTCCTGGCTGGGCGGCTGGTCGGCGTAGTGCGGGCTGTTCACGCTGGCCGTGACCCCGGTGCTGCGGTGCGGCTGCTGCTCGGGAACCAGGCTCCGCCCCAGTGCGTACGCCGAGCCGAGCAGCGCGGCGACCACCAGCGTCACCAGTCCGGCCGCGCGCAGGGTCGGCCGCGACATCAGCGGTCCTGCCCGTCCGGATCGGGGCACGCGACCGTCGTCGCCCCCGTGGTCACCGCACGCATCGTCGCCCCCTCTGCCCCGAACCAATCCGGCAGTCAGAATAGGTCCGACTACTGAGGCAAAAAGGGCAATTGGGGAGTGGTCCCCCGAGAGTGGGGGTGAGGCGTGGATTCCGGTCAGACCGGCAGCGGGGCGGGCTCCGACTCCGGCAGCGAGCGGGACGGCGGCACGACGAACTTGTAGCCGACCTGGCGCACGGTGCCGATCATCGACTCGTACTCCGAGCCGAGCTTGGCCCGCAGCCGCCGGACGTGCACGTCCACGGTGCGGGTGCCGCCGAAGTAGTCGTACCCCCAGACCTCGCGGAGCAGCTGGTCCCGGGTGAACACCCGGCCCGGGTGCTGGGCCAGGAACTTCAGCAGCTCGAACTCCTTGTAGGTGAGGTCGAGCGGGCGACCCTTGAGCTTGGCCGCGTAGGTGTCCGGGTCGATGGTGAGCTCTCCGGCCCGGATCGAGCCGCCGGCGCCGGCGGTGGCGTTGCTCAACCGGCCGACCGCGAGCCGCAGCCGGGCCTCCACCTCGGCCGGCCCCGCTCCCGCCAGGATGACGTCGTCCACGCCCCAGTCCGCGTTCAGCGCGATCAGGCCGGCCTCGGTGACCACCGCGACCAGCGGTACGCCGAGCCCGGTGGCGTGCAGCATCCGGCAGGTCGCGCGGGCCTCGCTCAGCTCCGAGCGGGCGTCCACCAGGACGGCGTCCGGGCTCGGGCCGGAGACCAGCGTGCGCACGTCGCGTGGCGCGGTGCGGACCGAGTGCGGCAGCAGGTCGAGTGCCGGCAGCACCGCCGATGGTTCACCTGCGCGCGCGGTCACCAGCAGCAGGATCTCCACGATCACCTCCGTCCCGGCGGCCAGTCGGCCGCGCGCGACCAGCGGCACTCCTGGCAGGGGTGGCGCTGAGCACTTGCGTGGGTCCCGGCGTCGCTGACGGGCGGGTAACGGCTTGAGCGTAACCGATCGCCCGGCCTTCACCTTCGTGCCGTTTCCTGTTTGTCGGATCTGCCCCCGATCGCGGCACAGGTTTTAACGTTGCCGAAACCGTGACCTCCGTCCGGGCGGCCTGGTCTGGCACGATCGGGGCGTGTATCCCTCGACCTCGCCCGAGACCGGCCGCGACCCGTGGGCCGACGACGCCCGCCCGGGGCCGGCCGGCCCCTCCCACGGCTACCCGCCGGGCCCGCGTACCGGCCCGGCCGACGACGGCGGGGAGCGGCCCGAGCGGAAGGGTCCGCGCCGGCTCCGCAAGGGCGGCCCGGGGCGACGTCCGGACGACGAGACCGACGAGGCGCCCGAGGAGGAGGTGCCGCCGGTCCCGGTACGCCGATCGCTGGCCCTCACCGTCGCCGGTTTTGCCGCGCTGCTCGGCGTCGGCCTGGTGCTCGGCGCGCAGACCGCCGGCCCGGGCCACCGGCTGCCGTTCGCGTTCATCATCTTCGGCGTCCAGCTGCTCTTCGTGCTCGCCTGGACGATGGCCATGCGCCCGCCCGCGCTGCTGGTGGTCGCGCTGGTCAGCGGCAGTGTCGCCGGGATCGCGGACGCCGCCGCGGTGCGGTCCGAGATCGCCGGGCTGGCCCCCCTCGGGTACGCGGCGGCGGCCGGCTTCGTGCTCGGCGTGCTCGGCCAGCTCGTCCGCCGGGTGGACCGGGTCCGGGTGACCGACTCGCTCGGCAGCACCCTGCTGATCGTGGTGGGCGTGGTCGCGTTCGCCACGCTGATCGTGCTGAGCCGGATCCCGAAGGGCACCCAGGCGATCACCGTCTGCCTCACCGCCACCGGCGTCGCCCTGCTGGTGGCCCGGCTCACCGACGCGGTGGCGCCGTGGCCCCGGCTCGCCCCGCAGGTGCCGCGGGGCGCCGCCGGGGTGGTCGTCGGCGCCATGCTCGGCACGCTGACCAGCGCGGTCCTCGGCAGCTACCTGGTCGGCTTCACCCCGACCAGCGCCGCCCTGGTCGGCCTGGTCACCGCCGCCACCGCCGTGCTGGCCGACCTCGCCGTGGGGTACGCCGAGGCGGGCCGGCTGATGGCCGGCGAGCCGCCGACCATGTGGATCGCCCGGCACATGCAGGGCCCGCTGGGCGGGTTCGCGCTCGCCGCGCCGGCCGCGTACGTCATGTGCGTGCTCTTCCTCTAGGACACGGCCCCGGCGCGCGGTTGGGGAATCGGCGCCTCGGGTAAGTACCGTTGCGCCGCCGGACGGCGACGGGCCACCGGGCCCGGGCGCCCGACGGCGGCCCGACCGTGAGGACCGTGCGCCGCGCCGCGGCGCCCGACAGGAGGACAGGAGGCGGCGTGGCAGAGGCCCCGGCGTACGAGGAGCGGCCCCGGCGACGTGGCCGCAGGGTGCTGACCGGTTTCGTGGTCCTGCTGCTGGTCCTGGCGGGGCTGCTGGTGGTCGCCGACCGGCTCGCGGCCGGGGCGGCCGAGCGGGCCATCGCCGACCAGGTCAAGCAGGAGGTCGCCAAGCAGGACGCGAGCTCGGCTCCGCCCAAGGTCGATGTGGCCGGCTTCCCGTTCCTCACCCAGGTGCTGGCCGGGAAGTACCAGCACATCTCGATCGTGCTGACGGACGTGAAGGGCAAGGTGCAGGGCGACGCGGTCGACGTGCCGCGGCTCGACGTGGACGCCCGCAACGTGAAGGCGTCGCTGGACACCCTCCGCACCCGGCAGGGGGAGGTGACCGCTGAGACCGTCGACGGTCGCGGCACGGTCACCTACGACAGCCTGGCCAAGCTGCTCGACCGGCCGGGGCTGAAGCTGGGCGAGCAGAACGGCAAGCTGACGGTCACCGCGCCGGTGGACGTCCTGGGCGTCAAGCTCACCGTGAACGGCACCGCCGACGTGACGGTCGCCAACGGCAAGGTCGCGCTGCGCTTCAACGACCTGACCGCGGAGGGCCTGCCCAACCTGCCGCTGGCCCGACAGGTGCTGACCAACTACGCCAAGGGGATCTCGATCGACGTGCCCCTGCCGGAGCTGCCGTTCCAGCTCAACGTCCGCAAGGTGGAACCGAAGCCGGAGGGGCTGGTCGTCACCGCCGACGCGAAGAACGTGCCGATCAATTCGGTCGGCTGAGGTAAGCCCTGCTCACGGCCCGGCCATCGGCCGGGCCGTCGGCGTTCTCCGGCCCGGCCGGGCGTCCCGGATGCTGGTCGGCCCGGTGGCTTCGGCCGGAGCGGCTGGTAGTCTCCCACCTCATGGGGACGCTCCTCACCAAACGGCGCGCGGTCGACCTGTGCCGCGTGGCCACCTGCCTGTGTCGCCCCGTCATCTGACGGCGGGGCTGTCCTCGGCCGCCTAGGCGGCCACCGGCACGCAGGGTCCGCGTACCCTCCGGTTTCCCCTGATCGCCCGGCAGCGGCGCCGTCGCACGTACCCGTGATCCGTTTCTAGCTCTGGGTCCCGCGCGTGGTGCGACAATCATCGACTTCGATCTCCGCGCGCAGGCTCACCATCCATCCTCACCAGGGAGTGATCTGATGAGTCGCGACACCGCACTCGTCTCGGCCGAATGGGCCGAGAAGAACATCGACGCCCCGGGCGTCGTCTTCGTCGAGGTCGACGAGGACACCTCGGCCTACGACACCGGCCACATCGCCGGTGCCATCAAGCTGGACTGGCGGACCGACCTGCAGGACCCGGTCCGCCGGGACTTCGTCAACAAGGCCCAGTTCGAGGCGCTGCTCTCCGGGCGGGGCATCGCCAACGACGACACCGTGATCCTCTACGGCGGCAACAACAACTGGTTCGCCGCGTACGCGTACTGGTACTTCAAGCTCTACGGGCACCGCGACGTGAAGCTGCTCGACGGCGGCCGCAAGAAGTGGGAGCTGGACGCCCGTCCGCTGGTCAAGGACGCGGTGACCCGCCCGGCGACGCAGTACGTCGCGCAGGAGCCGGACACCTCGATCCGCGCCTTCCGCGACGAGGTGGTCGCCGCGATCGGCACCCGGAACCTGGTCGACGTGCGTAGCCCCGACGAGTACGCCGGCCGGCTGCTCGCCCCTGCCCACCTGCCGCAGGAGCAGGCCCAGCGGGCCGGCCACGTGCCGACCGCGATCAGCGTCCCGTGGTCGAAGGCGGCCAACGAGGACGGCACCTTCAAGTCCGACGACGAGCTGCGCAAGATCTACGCCGACGCCGGGCTGGACGACGGCAAGGAGACCATCGCGTACTGCCGGATCGGCGAGCGCTCCTCGCACACCTGGTTCGTCCTCCAGGAGCTGCTCGGCCACCGGAACGTGAAGAACTACGACGGATCCTGGACCGAGTACGGCTCGCTGGTCGGCGTGCCGGTGGCGCTCGGCGACGAGCGCGGGGAGGCCTGATCACCATGACTGCTCCTACCGCCGCCGGTTGCGCCGCTCCCGACCAGGCCGCCCCGCTGCCGGCCAGCCTGGACCTGGAGAAGGAGACCGTGATCACCGGCCTGGTCACGGCCGAGTCCGGGGAGGCCGTCCCCGGTGCGTACGTCCGGTTGCTCGACTCCACCGGCGAGTTCACCGCCGAGGTGGTGACCTCTCCGGCCGGTCAGTTCCGGTTCTTCGCCGCGCCGGGCGACTGGACCCTGCGGGCGCTCTCCCGGCACGGCAACGGCGACACCGCCGTCACTGCCGCCCGCGGGATCAACGAGGTGACCGTCACGGTCGCCGCCTGACCCACGCTCTGATGCCCGTGGCCCGTCGCCCCACCCGGGGCGGCGGGCCACGGCCGTCCCCACCGCCTGTCCCGCCCTGCCGGCCGAGGGTGGCGGTGCGTAGGGGGCGTGACACGATGGCCGGGTGAGTGGTCCCGTCCAGGCGGGGTACGCCCCGCCGCTCCGTCCCGACCAGCCGGCGCCCGGCCGGCGTTGGCTGCGCTGGCTGGTGCCGGCGACGGTGGCGTGGGCGGTGCTGCTCGCCGGGCTGACCTGGTGGTCGGTACGCCACGACCCGCCGACGGTGAAGGAGCAGCGCACCCTCGGCGAGGCGGCGCCGGTGGTGAACCGGGCGATGGGCCGGCTGGTGACCGCGCTCGGTGACGACGCCTGGGCGCTGACCCCGGCGCGGGTGGAACAGGGCTGCCGGGTCACCCCGCTGTCCGACGGCACAGCGCTGACCCGAGGGCTGGACGTGGCGGTGCCCGCCGGGAGCGAGCGTGCGCTGCTGGACCGGGTGGCGCAGCGGTTGCCCGCCGACTGGCGGGCCGGGGTCGCCACCGAGGCCGGTCGCCCCCGCCTGCGGGCCGACGCGGGGGAGTTCATCGCGATCGACGGGCGGATCGTGGCCGACGGCCTGGTCCGCCTCTCCGCCGATACCGGCTGCCGCCCGGCCGACGCCGAACTCGTCGAGCTGCTGCCCAAGTACTCCACCGGGCCGGAGCTGACCGCGGCGCTCCGCGCGCTGGGTCAGCCGCCGCCCCCGGACGCCGCGCAGGTCATGGCCCCCTGCCCGGCCGGCGGGCTCGCCCGGACGGTCAGCGTCACGGCCGGCACCCGGCCCGCCTCGCTGGCCGCGCTCCGGCCGCTCGGCGCCGCAGTGGTCGACCGCCCCGAGTTGTACGCCTACCGCAGCGGCTCGGTCGTCGTGCTGGCCGACGCCACCGGCGACCAGCTCCGCCTGGCCGCCTCCACCGGCTGCAGCCGCTGACCGGGTTCGGCCACGCCCTCCGCCGGCTCGGCGGGTCAGCCCCCGTGCTCGTGGTCGTGCGGGCCGCGGCTGCGGCCCAGGGCGTCCACCCGGCCCCAGCGGCCGGGAATGTCGAGCAGCTCCACCCGGCCCATCCCGTCCGGCACGGCGGGATCGATGATCAGGTGTTCGCCCTGCGGCTCCAGGCCGAGCATCACCCGGAGCAGCAGCAGCGGGGTGCCGGCGGACCAGGCCTGCGGGCTGCACGCGGTCGGGTACTGCACCGGGTAGTCGGTGAGGTCGCGTTCGTAGCCGGCGAACGCCTCGGGCAGCCGCCCCTGGAAGTAGCGGGACGCGCTGAGCATCGCCTCGCAGATCCGCCCGGCCTCCTTCCGGAAGCCGTACTTCCACAGGCCCCAGGCGATGATCGAGTTGTCGAACGGCCAGACCGTGCCGACGTGGTAGCCGACGGGGTTGTACCGCCCCTGGTCGTCGCCGAGGGTCCGCACCCCCCAGCCGGAGAAGAGCCGCGGCCCGAGCAGGTGCCGGGCGACGGTCGATGCCCGTGACTCGTCGACGATGCCGCTCCACAGCAGGTGGCCGATGTTCGAGGAGAGGGCGTCGACGGGCCGCCCGTCCGGGTCCAGGGCCAGCGCGTAGTACTCCCGGTCCGGGATCCAGAAGTCCCGGTTGAACCGCTCCTTCAGCGCCGCCGCCTCGCGTTCCAGCCGGTCGGCGTACGCGGGGTCGTTCCAGAAGGTCCGGGCCAGCCGGGCGCCGCGCAGCTTGGCGTCGTACGCGTACCCCTGGAGCTCGCATGTGGCCCGCGGGAACTGGGGCAGCCGGCCGTCGGAGTAGGAGATCGAGTCCCAGGAGTCCTTCCAGCACTGGTTCTGCAGCCCGGTCTCCGGGTTGCGGGTCATGTACCAGACGTAGCCGGTGCCCAGCAGGTCCCCGTAGCTGTCGATCCAGGCCAGCGCCGCCCGGGTCTCGTGCTCCAGCATCCGGACCAGCTTCGAGTCGCCGGTCCACCGCTCGTACTCGTCGAGCAGGATCACGAAGAGCGCGGTCGTGTCGGCCGAGCCGAAGTACGGGGAGTGCGGCTGCTCCCCGAAGCCGGCGGTCTCGCCGTAGCGCAGCTCGTGCAGGATCTTGCCCGGCTCCTCGTCCCGGAAGTCGTCCAACCGGCTGCCCTGCAGTGCGGCCAGCATGAGGATCGTCGGCGGCACCATCTCGGGCAGGAACGGCAGCACCTGGAGCGAGGTGAAGATGCTGTCCCGCCCGAACAGGGTCATGAACCAGGGCAGCCCGGCGGCGAGCAGCCGTACCCCGAGCGCGATCGACTCGTACCGGAGTGCGGCCAGGTCGTTGAGGCTCCGCCGGTACGCCCCGGCCAGCGGCTGGCAGTCGCAGCCGAGCTTCGGGGCCCGAGCGATCAGCTCGTTCTGCTCGGCGTGGATTGCCGCGACCGAGCGGTGCCCGCCCAGCGGGAGGTTGGTCCGGATGTCCTCGCCCCGGGCGCCGTAGATGATCGTGGCGATGTGCAACCGGGTGGTCCACTCGCCGTGCGGCCCCACCCGGATCCGGAAGGTCATGCCGCTCTCGTCGATGTCGGCGGGCGTGGTCGTGGTGATCACCGCCGCCCGATGGAACCCCTCCCGGCGGTAGGTGAGCCGGAGTTCGTTCTCCCCGACCGTCGGCGTGGTCCGCCCCCTCTTCTGCCGCTTGTGCTTGATCTCGAACAGGTCGGCGAAGTCGGAGCCGACATCGAGCCGCAAGGTGAACTCGACCTCCTGCTCCGCGTGGTTGAGCAGGGTCAACTCCTCGTCGAAGCTGCCGCCGATCGACCGGCTGCGGATCACCGAGGCCTTGGCGTCCAGGTAGTGCGTCGGCTCGCCCGGAACCATGAAGAAGCGCGTCCGGTAGGACTGCGAGTCGTCGATGGAGAGAGCGTGCAGCTTCTCCCCGTTGAGGGTGAGGATCCAGGTGGAGATGAACCGGGTGTCGAAGGAGAAGAGCCCGGTGGGGAAGTCGAAGGACGGCTCGATGTTGCCGCGCCGGTCGCTGACCAGGAAGGTGTTGCCGTCCAGGATGCTGACCTGCTCCTTCATCCCGACCGTCCGACCTGCTCGCGGGCGGTCTCCCGGGGATCCCGGGTGCCGGGCGGGTCGGGGAAGAACCGGCGGAAGATCAGGAACAGCACCACGTTGCCGCTGAACGTGGCCTCGTTGCGCAGCACGGCCGCCATGCCGGCCTCGCGGCCGGTGGTCAGTTCCTCGAACAGTTCGGCGCTGACCGTGAAGGTGGCGTCGGCCGGGTGCTCCCGCTCCCGGCTCGCCCGGGCCGTGCCGGGCCCCAGCTCCACGTACCAGTGTTCGGTGCGGTTGCCGTCGGTCAGGTCGACCTGGAGTAGGCCGCTGGTCGGGCCGCGCAGCACCGCCGGCGCACGCGCCGGCAGTGACGCGAAGAACCGCTCGATCGCCTCGCCCACATCCGAATCGTAGGCAGCAGTCGGAAATGTCGGGTCAATATCGGCGGTCCGCCCGGAGCGAACATGTCGGGCGGGGGCGGAGTGGCCTCAGTAGACCAGCGCCTGTGCCCCCTCGGCCATCGCCTCCTCGACGAAGACCGCCGCGCCGGCGATGCGTACGCCGGGGATGACATCATCCTGGCCGATGTCCCGGCGGGCCGCGCACTGGGTGCAGGCGGTCACCCTGCCGGTGGCCAGGATCACGTGCAGCAGCTCGGCCAGCGGCGCGGAGTGCGGCAGCTCGAAGTCCTGTGCCCGCCCGGGCAGCGCGAACCAGGTCGACTCCCCGGTCAGCCAGAGCGACACGTCGACCCCGGCGGCGGCCGCGGTGGCGGCGACGGTGAAGGCCTGCGCGCAACGCTCCGGGGCGTCGGCGCCGGCGGTGGCCTTGACGACGAGAGTGCGGGCCATGCCGCCCAGCATAGGATGGCCGGGATGGTTACCGAGATCGGGTTCGTGAGCCTGCTGGTCGCCGGCCTCGGCGCGCTCGCCGGTGGCCTGGTCTATCTCGCTGTTCGCATTTCGAGAGGTAAGTGGTGAGTGATAACCCGCTGCAGCCCCCGTGGCTGAACGCGCCGCCGGTCGACCCGTACCCCTACGAGGAGAGTCACGACCTGCGCGTCGGCCCGAAGCTGCACCGGAGCCTGGACGGGCTGCTGCCGTACATCGGGGTGTGGCGCGGGCGCGGGCGGGGTGGCTTCCCCACCATCGAGGACTTCGACTACGCGCAGGAGATCCGGATCAGCCACGACGGCCGACCGTTCCTGTTCTACGAGTCCCGGGCCTGGATCCTGGACGAGGAGAGCCGTCCGGTCCGGCCGGCCGGGCGTGAGGTGGGCTGGTGGCGCCCGGTGATGGACGGCGACCGGGTCACCGACGAGCTGGAAGCGCTGATGAGCACGCCGACCGGCGTGATGGAGCTGCACATCGGTAAGCGCAAGGGCACCCAGATCGAGTTCGCCACCGACGCCGTGGTCCGGACGGCCACCGCCAAGGAGGTCACCGCCGGTGCCCGCCTGTTCGGCATCGTCGAGGGTGCCCTGCTCTACGCCCAGGAGATGGCCGCCATGGGCCACGCCCTGAGCCCTCACCTCTCCGCCCGCCTCACCCGCGTAGCCGGCTGACCCCCACCCCCTCCCGTCCCCACCGTCCCCGCCCCGGCGATCATGAAGTTAGCGGCGACAAATCGGGCACCGGCCACCGCTAACTTCATGATCAACGGACGGGGAAGCCGGAAAGGGTGCGGAGGGTCGGGGTCAGGGGGGAGGAGGGACGGGGTACGCCGTCCAGGGAGCGGACCTCGGCGAGGCCCCGGAGGGACGAGGTGAGCCAGATCCCGTCCGCGCGATGCAGGTCCGCCGGGGTGACCAGGCGTTCCTCGGCCCGCAGGCCCAGCCCGGGCGCGTGGTCGAGCAACCAGCGCGCGGTCACCCCGGGGAGCACCCCGGTGGCCGCCGCCGGCACCGTGCACAGCGTCGCGCCGCTGAGCCAGACGACGTTGGCGCTCGGCCCCTCCAGCACGTACCCGTCGGTGGAGACCCAGAGCACGTCGTCCACGCCGGTCCGGGCCGCCCAGCGCCGGGCCGCGGTGCTCGCCCCGTACGAGGTGGATTTCACGCCCACCGGGAGCCAGCCCAGCTCGGGGCGGGCCCGGGCGGCGACCCCGAGCGGCAGGGTGGCCGCCGTCACGCCGTCCCGCCGGGCCCGCCGCGCCGCCGCCGGCACCTCGGCCAGGGTGGCGTAGACGGTCGGCGGTCCGCCGCCCTCCGGACCCCGGGTGCAGACCAGCCGCAGCGCCCCCTCCACCTCCGGGGGCCATCCGGCGCGGACCGTGTCGAGCAGGTCGATCAGCGCATCGGCGGGCGGCAGGTCCAGCTCGACCGCCGCCGCGCCGGCCCGCAGCCGGGCCAGGTGCGCGTCGCGCAGCCACGGCCGGCCGCCGCGCAGGTGCATGGTCTCGAAGAGGCCGTCCCCGTGCAGCACGCCCCGGTCGTCGCCGCGCAGCACCGGCTCCCCGGCCGGTACGACGCCCCGGCCCAGCACGGCCACCCGCGATGCCACCACGACCGCCGAGGGTAGCCGCGTACCCCTCGGCGGCCGGTCCGACGCGGCGGCCGAACTATGATCGGACGGTGTCCGAATCCTCCCTCGCGGAACTGCTCCGCTCCCGTGGGCTGCGGCTGACGGCGCAGCGACAGCTGGTCCTCCAAGCGGTCATGGAGCTGGGGCACGCCACGCCGGAGCAGGTGCACACGGCGGTCCGCGAGGTGGCCGCCGGGGTCAACATCACCACCATCTACCGGACGCTGGAGCTGCTGGAGCGGCTCGGGTTGGTGACCCACACCCACCTGTCGCACGGCTCGCCGACCTACCACGCGGCGGGCGAGCACCAGCACGTGCACCTGGTCTGCCGGGAGTGCGGCGCGATCGACGAGATCGAGCCCGAGCTGCTCCGCCCGCTGGCCGACCAGTTGGCCGCGCAGCGGGGGTTCCAGGTCGACATCGGGCACGTGGCGCTCTTCGGCGTCTGCGGCCAGTGCGAGGACGGGGGACGTAAATGATCGACATCGCGGGCGCGGTGGCCACCGAGGCGATCGACGAGGAGACCCGGGACCAGCCCGAGCCGGTCCACCGGGCGGCCGGGGTCGGTCCGGTCGCCGCACACTACGGCGACCCGATGCGCGAGCAGCGCACGCTCGCCACCGGGGTCGGTCTGGTGGACCGCTCGCACCGGGGCGTGGTGGCGGTGCCCGGCGAGGAGCGGATGAGCTGGCTGCACACCCTGACCAGCCAACACCTCGCCGCGTTGAGCCCGTGGCAGGGCACCGAGCTGCTGGTCCTCTCCCCGCACGGGCACGTGGAGCAGCACGCCATGGTGGTCGAGGACGGCGAGACCACCTGGCTGGACACCGAGCCGGGGATGACCGCCGGCCTGCTGTCGTACCTGGAGAAGATGCGGTTCTTCAGCAGGGTGGAGCCGCGCGACGCCACCGCCGACCACGCCGTGCTCTCGCTGGTCGGGCCGGAGGCCACCGGCGCGCTCGACACGCTCGGGGTCACCGGGCTGGCGGCGCCCGACGTGGTCGCGGTGCCGGGTCCGAAGTTCCGCTCCGGCGAGCTGCCGTCCCGGCCCACCGTGGTGTACGACGTGAAGCCGCTGCCGGTCGGCGGCTGGGCCCGTCGGGTGGCGCTCGGCGTGGACCTGCTGGTGCCTCGCCCGGCGATGGCTGGGGTGGTGGACGAGTTGCGCGGCGCCGGGGTGCCGGTGGCCGGGCTGTGGGCGTACGAGGCGGTCCGGGTGGCCGCCCGGCGCGCCCGGGCCGGAGTGGACACCGACCACCGGACGATCCCGGCCGAGGTGGACCTGATCGCCCCGGCCGTGCACCTCGACAAGGGTTGCTACCGGGGTCAGGAGACGGTGGCCCGGGTGCACAACCTGGGCAAGCCGCCGCGCCGCCTGGTCCTGTTGCACCTGGACGGGG
Organism: Micromonospora sp. NPDC051924; assembly: GCF_055586005.1. Lineage (NCBI taxonomy): Bacteria > Bacillati > Actinomycetota > Actinomycetes > Micromonosporales > Micromonosporaceae > Micromonospora > Micromonospora sp. NPDC051924. The sequence continues at coordinate 161,601 of NZ_JBVJJA010000004.1, read as the reverse complement.
TGACCACCGACCAGCCGCCGGTCGCCGGCACGCCGGTGACCCTGGACGGCCGCGCGGTCGGCTTCGTGGGCACCGCGGTGCACCACTACGAGCTGGGTCAGATCGCCCTCGCCGTGGTCAAGCGCAACGTCGCCGACGACGCCCGGCTGATGGTCGGGGAGACGGCCGCCGCGATCGATCCGGCGTAGCGGGCCGGCGGCGGGAAGTTTTCCGCTCCAGAGTGCCAGAGCCCATGATTCTTCCGTCGGGAAGCCCTCCGGTCTAGGATCCCGACATGACGACAGGGACGTTGATCACGGTTGCCCCCACCGGCGCGGAGTCGGCCAAGGCGGAGGTGCCGGCGCTGCCGGTGACCCTCGACGAGCTGCTGCTGGCCGCCAAGGAGTGCGAGGCGCTCGGCGCCGCCGTGATCCACGTCCACATCCGGGACGACGAGGCGAAGCCCACCCTCGACCAGGGCCGGCTGCGGGAGACCGTGGCCGCGCTGCGGGAGAGCACCGACCTGATCGTGCAGCTCTCCTCCGGCGGCGCGGTGACCGACCCGGAGGCCGCTCGGCTGGCCGTGCTGGACGCCGGCCCGGACATGGCCTCCTGCACCATGGGCACGGTCAACTTCGGCGACGACGTCTTCATGAACCGCTGGGAGTTCATCGTCGACCTGCACACCCGGATGCAGGAGAAGGGCGTCGTCCCCGAGTACGAGATCTTCGACCTCGGCCACCTCACCGCCCTGCAACGCCTGCTCGGCAGGTACGGCCTGCCGCACGGCGGCCACGTGCACGTCGACTTCGTGATGGGTGTCCCCGGCGGCATGCCGGGCACCACCGCCACCCTGGTCGCCGCCCAGCAGATGCTGCGCGACCTGCCCGAGGGCACCACCTTCTCGGCCACCGGGGTCGGCCGCAGCACCATCCCGGTGCTGCTGGCGTCCCTGTCGGCCGGCGGCCACCTCCGGGTCGGCATGGAGGACACGGTCACCTACGCCAAGGGTCGGCCGGTGGAGTCCAACATGCAGCTGGTCGCCCGCGCGGTCGGCTTCGCCCAGCTCGCCCAGCGCCCGCCGCTGACCACCACCGAGGCCCGGGCGCTGCTCGGCCTGTAAGCGGCGGCCCGCCCGGCGCCCCTGTACGGCTCCGGCCGCCGCCGCTGGTCACCCCGGTGCCGGGCCCCCCGGACCCCTCGGTACCGTCCACTCCGTGGGAAAGACGTACGAGGGCGGCGTGCCGCTCGCCGAGGTGGTCCGGTCCGGGTTCGTGGAGGGCCTGCACCGGGGTTCCGTGGTGGTGCTCGACGCCGCCGGTGCGCCGGTGGCCGGGGCGGGGGACGTGGCTTCCCCGATCTTCCCCCGGTCGTCCAGCAAGCCGATGCAGGCGATCGGGATGCTCCGGGCCGGCCTACCGCTGACCGACCCGGCCGACGTGGCGCTGGTCTCGGCCAGCCACGCCGGCGAGGAGTTCCACGTGGAGCGGGTCGTCGCCCTGCTGCGCCGGGGCGGACTCGGCGAGGAGGCCCTGCACTGCCCGCCGGACCTGCCGGTCGGGGAGGCGGCGCGGGAGGCGGTGCTGCGGTCCGGGGGCGGGGCGCGGCGGATCCAGATGAACTGCTCCGGCAAGCACAGCGGGATGCTGCTGACCTGCCTGGCCGCCGGGTGGCCACTGAACGGCTACTGGCGGCCCGAGCATCCGCTCCAGCAGCGGCTGACCGCCGCGATCGAGGAGTTCACCGCCGAGCCGGCGGCGGCCGTCGGGGTGGACGGCTGCGGCGCACCCGTGCTCGCCGTGTCGCTGACCGGGCTGGCGCGGGCGTACCTGCGGCTGGTCTCCGCCGAGCCGGGCACCGTGGAGCGGACCGTCGCGGACGCGATGCGCGCGTTCCCGGAGCTGGTGGGCGGCACCCAGGCCGACGACACCCGGCTGATGCGGGGCGTGCCCGGGCTGCTGGCGAAGGTCGGCGCGGAGGGCGTCATCGCGGCGGCGGTGCCGGGGGTCGGCGCGGTCGCTCTCAAGATCGACGACGGGGCCGCGCGGGCCCGGATGCCGGTGCTGGTCGCGGCGTTGCGCCGACTCGGCGTCGAGGCCCCGGTGCTGGCCGAGTACGCCGACGTGCCGCTGCTCGGTGGCGGCCTCCCAGTCGGGGCGGTCCGTCCGGTCTGGTGACCCGCGCCGATCGGTGGTGGCGGGGCCGCTGCTCGCGCGGGGTGGGTTCGGTCACCCGGTAGCCGCAGCGGCCCGCCTCATGAGTCAGGAGCGGTCTGTCGTTCAGACATGTCCGCCGGGTCCGCTCAGGGGAGGAAGTCGAGCAGGGCGGCGTTGACCGGCTCGGGGCGCTCCAGCGGCAGCAGGTGGGCGGCGTCCGGGACGTCGGGCATCCGGACGCCGTGCGGGGCCTCGGCGGCGATCCGGTCGGCGAGCCGGCGAATGTCCGCCAGGTCGTCCGCGCCGGCCCCGGTCAGCACGGGCATCCGCAGCTCACCGAGCCGGTCGATGGCCGGCGGGTCGAGCTCGCCCACCTCGATGGCGCTGAGCGCCTGCTCGGCGGCGAGCGCGCGCCGGTCCATCTCCTCGGCGAACCGGATCAGCTCCGGGTCGACGTCCGCCGGCTCGCGGGTCGGTCCGACCACCCAGAACCGCACCTCACCCTGCGCGGTGGCCGCGAAGTCCTCCGGGTCCACGTCGCCGACCAGCCCCTCCCAGAGCTGCTCGGTCTCCTCGGTCCACTCGTTGCCGGAGACCGGGGCGCCGAAGAGCGCGAGCGCGGAGACCCGCTCCGGGTGCGCCAGCGCGGTGTCCACCGCCACCCGGCCGCCGAAGGAGCAGCCCACCAGGGCGGCCCGCGCGATGCCGAGGGCGTCCAGCAGCCCGATCACGTCGTCGTGGTGCGCGAACGGTGCCGGCGGCAGCTCCGAGTCGCCGTAGCCGCGCAGGTCGGGAACGATCACCCGGTGTCGGGCGGCGAGGGCGGGCACCTGGCTCCGCCACATCCGCCGGTCGGCGATGCCGGCGTGCAGCAGCACCACCGGGCTCCCGCTGCCGGTCTCGTCGTACGTGAGCTGGGCGCCGTTGACCTCGATCTTGACCACGGGGGCACGGTACGGACCGGACACCGGGCGGCGCAACACGCTATCCGTGACTTCGCTAACTCTGGCTAGCGTTTTGCTTGCAGAAGCTAGCATCGCGAGCTAGCGTGGAGTCATGGCCACCGGTAAGGACCTTCCCGACGTCGGCGGGTTCATTCGCGACCTGCGGCGTAATGCGAAGATTTCCCTGCGCCAGCTCGCCGAGCAGGCCGGCGTGAGCAACCCGTATCTCAGTCAGATCGAACGCGGCCTGCGCAAGCCGAGCGCCGAGGTGCTCCAGCAGCTGGCCACCGCCCTGCGCGTCTCCACCCCGGCGATGTACCTGCGGGCCGGGCTGCTGGACGACAAGGAGGGGCAGGGCGTGCTCGCGGCGATCGCCGTCGACCCCGAGCTGACCATGGCCCAGAAGCAGTCGCTCACCCAGATCTACGAGACGTTCCGCCGGGAGAACGCCCGGCTCGCCGAGGCGACCGCCGCGGCGCAGGCGGCCACCGAGCCGACCCCGGCCGAGGTCACCGAGCCGAGGAGCGCGCCGCAGGCCCCGGCCACCGCCACGCCGGCCGCGACCGGCCCCACGACACCGGACGGCACCCCGACCGAGGCGGTCCTCGAGTCGGTCGCCGTCACCGAGGCGGGCGCCACGCCGGCCCCGACCACCGCCGTCCCCGAGAAGAAGGCCGCCCGTCGGGCGGTCCGCAAGGCCGCCGGTGCGGCCGAAGAGGAGTAGTCATGACCCAGCCGAAGACCAACCGCATTCCGGCCCCCGTCTACGCCGCCGCCGGCGCCGGCGAGCTGGCCCTCCAGCAGCTGCGCAAGCTCCCCACCGTGGTCACCGACCTCGGCACCCGGGTCGTCGCCGACCTGAGCGGCAAGGCCGTCGTCACCGGCGTGGAGCTGCACCAGAAGGCGACCACCACGCTGAAGACGGCCAACCTGACCGCGGCCGGCCTGCGCGAGAAGGCCGTCCCGGCCGACCTCGACCTGGACAAGCTCCGTGAGGCGGCCACCCTGGACAAGCTCCGGGCGGCCGCCACCCGCAACGCCGCCGCCGTGCTCACCGGCGCGCAGGCCGCGCAGGAGCGGGCCCTGGCCGGCGCGCAGGCCGCGCAGGCCCGCGCCCTGGCCGCGTACGCCGAGCTGGTCGCCCGGGGCGAGCGGGTCGTCGGCGCCGGGGTGCTGGAGGCCGCCGACACGGTGAACGCCGACATCGAGGCGACCGAGGCCGCGCCGGCCACCGAGGCCGCGAAGCCGGCCGAGGCGCCGTCCCCGGTCGAGGTGGCCGAGGCCGTGGAGAGCAAGCCGGCCGCCGTGAAGCGGACCCGGGCCACCAAGGCCACCGCCGCCAAGGCCACCGCGGCCAAGCCCGCCACCCCGTCGGCCAAGCTGCCGAAGACCACGAAGCGGACCCGCCCCGCCGCCGAGTGAGTCGAATCTGGACCGGGACCCCGGACAGCGTCCTGTCGGACGTTTCCGGGGTCTCGGCATAAGCTTGCCGACATGGCCATTGCCGCGCCGATCTTCGCGTTCGAAGTCCGCTGGGTTATCGAGCTGCTCCTGCTCGTCTTCGCCCTCGTCATCGAGGGAGTGGCGCTGGTGCACGCGATCACCCAGCGCTCCGACGGGTTCTCCGCGATCGGCACCCTGCCCAAGGGCGGTTGGATCGCCATCCTGGCCGTCTGCATGCTGCTCACCCTGCCGTTCTTCGGGTTCGGCGGGGCGATCAGCATCTTCGGGCTGGTCGGCATCGCCGCCGCCCTGATCTACCTGCTGGACGTCCGGGTCGGGCTGCGTGACCTGCACGACGGCCGAGGCTTCTGGTGAGAAGTTTCCGCTGGCCCCCGCCGCCGGACGGCGGCCCGCGCACCTGGGGCCCCGGCCCCGGGGCGCCGCGCACCGGCCGGCCGGCGTTGCCCGAGCCGGAGACCGAGCTGATCACCACCCCGCACGGGGTACGGCTGGAGCGGCTGGTCACCGGCACCGGTGACCCGGTGACGGTGTTCGCGCACGGGCTGGGCAACGGCATCGCCACCACCCGCCCGTTCGGCAGCGCGGTCAGCGGGCGGAAGGTCTTCTTCCAGTTCCGCGGGCATGGTCGCTCCGACTCGCCGCCCGGCCCGTGGAGCTACCTCGACCTGGCCCGAGACCTGCGGGCGATCGCCGACCTCGGGGGCGCCACCCGGGCCTTCGGGGCCAGCCTCGGCGCGGGCGCGCTCTGCCGGCTGCTCGTCGAGAGCCCGGAACGCTTCGAGAAGCTGGTCTTCTTCCTGCCCGCCGTCCTCGACGAGCCGCGCGGCGAGGTGGCCCGGGCCCGGCTGACCGACCTGCTGGATGCGGTGGCGGACGGGGACGCCTCGGCCTTGGCCGACGTGGTCTCGCTGGAGCTGCCGCCGTCGGTCCGCAACACCCCGGCCGGCTGGGCGTACCTGCGGCAGCGGCTGGACCAACTGCTCCGGGACGGGCTCGCACCGGGCCTGGCCAGCCTGCCGGAGCAGGCTCCGCTGCGCGACGCCGGGGCGCTCGCCGCGGCCACCGTGCCGGCGCTGGTGATCGCCTGCGCGGGCGACGACCTGCACCCGGTGCCGGTCGCGGAACGGTTGGCCGCCGCGCTCCCGAACGCCACCTTGCACGTGTACGACCGGCCGGGCGTGCTCTGGACGGAACGCGCCGACCTGCGGGAGCGGATCTCGACGTTCCTGAACGGGTAACGTCCCCTGTCATGGGCGTCACACACCATGGCCGTACGCACCGTCTCGACCTCGCCGACCCCACCCTGCGGGAGTGGGTGTGCACGGTGCTGGCGGCCGATCCCGAGCAGGGCATCGTGCTGGACCGGTCGGCCTTCTACCCGGGCGGAGGCGGGCAGCCGCCGGACCACGGAGTGCTGCTCTGGCAGGGGGCGCAGACCCGGATCGTGGGCACCCGCAAGGGCGACGATCTCTGGCTGATCCCGGCCGAGGGTGACCCACTGCCGCCGGTAGGCACCGCCGTCACCGGTGCGGTCGAGGACGACCGGCGGACCATGCTGATGCGCACCCACTCCGGGCTGCACGTGCTCTGCGGGGTGGTCTTCCGCGACTTCGGCGCGCTGGTCACCGGCGGCAACATGGAACCCGGCGAGGCCCGGATGGACTTCAACCTCCCCGAGGTGCCGCCGGACTTCAAGAGCCGGATCGAGGAGCTGGTCAACGCCGAGGTGGCGGCGGACCGCTCGGTCGCCGTGCGGGTGCTGCCCCGGGCCGACGCGCTGGCCCTGCCGGACATCATCCGGACCCAGTCCAACCTGATCCCGCCGGACGAGCAGGAGGTCCGGATCGTCGACATCGTCGGGCTGGACGTGCAGGCCGACGGGGGCACGCACGTCGCCTCCACCGCCCAGATCGGCAAGGTCCAGGTGGTCAAGGTGGAGAGCAAGGGTCGGGCCAACCGCCGGGTCCGGGTGCGAGTGGTCGACTGACGGCCGGCCCGGAGGGCAACGGGTTCGGCGTGCGGTGATTGCGGCGCCCAAGTGCGTCGAGTAGGTTTCGGGAACGCCCACGAGCCGGAAGGAGGTCAGAACCGTGTCCGATGTTCTGCGCCCCCTCCGCGTCCCGGCGTCCACGCGGATCTGACCCGGGGCGTCTGCTTTCCGGAGGATCAACCTGTGACCGATGTGGTCATCCGTCCGCTTGTCGCGGGCGAGGAGAGTCTGTTCGAGTCGATGCCCGATCCGCTGCCGCAACTGCGCCAGGTCAGTTACGCCGACGGGATCGCCGGCGGCGGCTACCGACCCGAGCGCACCTGGGTCGCGCTGCGCGCCGGCCGGGTCGTCGGCCGGGCGGCCTGGCTGCTCCCGCCGGGGGCCGCCGGTGCTCCCTGGCTGGAGCGGTTCGACCTGGCCGCCGAGCCGGCGGTCGGTGCGGCCCTGCTGCGCGCGGCCCACGAGGCCCTCGGCGGCCCCACGAAGTACTACGCCGCACTGCCGGCGCACTGGCGGCGCCGGCCGGAGGTGCTGGCCGTGGTCGAGGCGCCGATGGCGGCTGCCCGGCTCGCCGGGCTGGTCGAGCGCCGGGAGCGGGTGCGCTGCTCCTGGACGGGCACGCCACTGCCGGCGACCTCCGAGCGGTACACCTTCCGTCCGGCCGCCGACGCGGCGGAGATCAACGCCATCGTCGCCCGAATTGCCGAGCCGGACGTGTTGACCGGCATGGAGATCGCGCTGGCGGTCGGCGGGGTGGACCTGGCCACCGACCCGCTGGCCTGGCTGACCGGGCCGCCGCAGGACTGGCGCGTCGCGATGGACGGCGAAGAGCCGGCCGGCCTGGCCGGTACGGCCGGGGACGCCTGCTATCCGCTCCTGGCCTACCTGGGCCTGCTCGACGAGGCCGCCCGCAGCGAGCTGATCACCGAGGCGGTACGGGTGCTGTCGGCCGGCGGTGCCCGGGAGGTGGTGGCCGACGTGGACGCCCACCGGGTGGCGGTGGTGGCGGAGCTGGAACGGACCGGGTTCCGCCAGCTGCGCTGCCGGGTCCTGTTCGAACCCGGCCGGTAGGTGGTCCCTGGTGCGCCCCGGTCCCGCCGGGGCGCACCGGTCACCGGGCCGGACGGTTCAGAGGTGGGCGGCCCGGACGTCGAGCAACCAGCGCTCCACGGTCTCCTCGTCCGGCCGATCCGGCAGCGGGGTGCGGATCCGGTCGAAGTCCCGCTCGGCCGCCGCGACCAGCGTCTCCGCCTCGTCCAGCGCGCCGCCCGCGACCCGCTCGCCGAACGCCCGGAACCACTCCGGGTCGGCCAGCCGGATCTCCAGCCGGCCGGTCGCGTAGAGCACCCGCCCCTGGTGCAGCAGCCGGGCCAGGTGCCGGGCGTGCTTCGCCGAACGCCGCCGGCCGCCGACGGAGGCGTCCCGAGTCGTCAGCTTGCGGAACTGCTGGGTGGCGTAGCCGAGGTAGGCATCGCGGACCCGGGGCGCGCTCAGGAAGGCCGAGCGGATGGCGATGAGCCGTTCGCCGAACCCGGTCCGGGTCTCGTAGCAGTCGTCCGGCAGCCACATCAGTTCGGTCGCCGTGGGGTTGCCGCTCAGCGCCAGCCGGCAGTACTTCGCGCATTCGTGGAGAGTCACATCCGGATCGGTGGTGACCACCGACTCCTTCGGCGGGTGCAGGCCGTGGAAGGCCACCGTGGGCGCGGCGAAGACGCCGATCCGGTCCACGTCCGAGCCGGGGCCGGCCAGCCCGTACGCGACCGAGCCGACGATCCCGGAGAGCAGCAGGTGCATGCCGGCCATGATGGCTGATCCGAATCGCCGGGAAAACCGGACTTCGGCTGTCAGGTATCGGTGCCACGGTGGGTGACATGACGAAACCGCTGACAGGGAAGATCGCGCTCGTCGCCGGGGCGACCCGGGGCGCCGGCCGACAGATCGCCGTCCAGCTCGGCGCCGCCGGGGCCACCGTCTACGCCACCGGCCGGACCACCCGCGAGGGCCGCTCGGAGATGGACCGGCCGGAGACCATCGAGGAGACCGCCGAGCTGGTCACCGCGGCCGGCGGCACCGGGATCGCGGTCGCGGTCGACCACCTCGACCGGGACCAGGTACGCCGCCTGGTCGAGCGGATCGACGCCGAGCAGGGCCGGCTGGACGTGCTGGTGAACGACATCTGGGGCGCCGACCCGCTGATCACCTGGGAGAAGCCGGTCTGGGCGCAACCCCTCGACGCCGGCTTCCGCACCCTGCGGCTGGCCGTGGACACCCACATCATCACCAGCCACTACGCGCTGCCGCTGCTGATCCGCAACCCGGGCGGCCTGGTCGTCGAGATCGGCGACGGCACCAAGGAGTACAACGACATGGCGTACCGGCTCTCGGTCTTCTACGACCTGGCCAAGGTGTCGGTGAACCGGCTGGCCTTCACCCAGGCGCACGAGCTGGCGCCGCACGGGTGCACCGCGGTGGCCCTCACCCCCGGGTGGCTGCGTTCCGAGGCGATGCTGGAGCACTTCGGGGTCACCGAGGCCAACTGGCGCGACGGCGCGGCGAAGGAGCCGCACTTCGTCATGTCGGAGACGCCGGCCTTCGTCGGGCGCGCGGTGGCCGCCCTGGCCGCCGACCCCGACCGGGCCCGCTGGAACGGTGAGTCCGTCGACGCCGGCAGCCTCGCCCAGGTGTACGGCTTCACCGACCTCGACGGCACCCGCCCGCACTTTCTCCGCTACCACGAAGAGGTGATCAAGCCCGGCAAGCCGGCGGACGACAGCGGCTACCGCTGACCCTCCGGCCCTACGTCGTAGAGCGCCGCCACGCGGCGGGCCGCCTCGGCGAAGCGGGCCCGCAGCTCGGGCGGATCGAGCACCTCGACCTCCGGACCGAGCCGCAGCAGCACGTCGTACGCCACCGGCACGGACTCGACGGGCAGCCGGGTCACCACCCACCCCTGCCCGTCGGGTTCGCCCGCTCCTGCCACCGCCTCTTCGTACGCGAAGGGGGCCTCCGCCGCGTGCCGCAGCGCGCGCAGGCCGGCGGGGCTGAGCCGGACGCGGACCTCGGCCCGCAGCATGCCGCGCAGGAACGCCTCCGCCTGCTCCCGCCAGTACGCCCCCAGGTCGAAGCCCTCGTCCCGGTCGAAGCTGTCCTCGCCCGCCTCGACGCCGACCACCCGGTCCACCCGGTACGTCCGGTACCCCTCGTCGACCCGGCCGACCAGGTACCAGGTCCCGCTCTTCAGCACCAGCCCGTACGGCTGCACCGTGCGGGTCACCTCCCGTTCGCCGCGCCGGTAGCGCAGCTCGACCACCCGGTCCCGCCAGACCGCGCGGGCCAGCTCGGTCAGCCACGGCGGCGGGGTGGACTCGCGGAACCAACCCGGCACGTCCAGGTGGAACCGCTGACCGGTGCGGGCGGCCGCGTCCCGCAGGCTCGGCGGCAGCGCGGCGAGGACCTTCAGCTCGGCGGCGGCCACCGCGTCGGCCAGGCCCATGTCGCCGGCCGGCCCGGGCAGCCCGGCCAGGAAGAGCGCCTCCGCCTCGTCCCGGGTCAGCCCGGTCAGCCGGGTCCGGTAGCCGCCCAGCAGGCGGTAGCCGCCGGCCCGGCCCCGGTCCGCGTACACCGGCACGCCGGCCGCGGAGAGCGCCAGCACGTCCCGGTAGACGGTGCGCTCGGAGACCTCCAGCTCGCGGGCCAGCTCGGCCGCGGTCATCGTCTCCCGCGACTGGAGCAGCAGGACCAAGGCGATCAGGCGGGACGCGCGCACCGGACCATCCTGCCCCGCGCCGGCCACGGTAGGGCTGTCCCCACCCCGTAGATACGAGGTGACCGTGTGTCGGTCGGGCCGCCCGGTGACGAGGCTGAGGACATGCGAATTCAAGGACCGGGACGGCCGGTCGTCGAACTGGTCGATGTGGTGCGGAGATACGCCGGCGGCAGCGGGACGCCAGCGCTGGCCGGGGTCACGGTCGCCTTCACGGCCGGGACGTTCAGTGCGGTCATGGGACCGTCCGGGTCGGGGAAGTCCACCCTGCTGCAGTGCGCGGCCGGGCTGGACCGGCCGGACGGGGGCCAGGTCCGGCTCGCCGGGCAGGAACTCGGGACGCTGCGCGAGCCGAAGCTCACCCAGGCCCGCCGCCGACGGGTGGGCTTCGTGTTCCAGTCGTACAACCTGATGGAGTCGCTGACGGTGTGGCAGAACGTGCTGCTGCCGCAGCGGCTCGCCGGCACCCGGCCCGACCGGGCGTGGGCCCGCGAGGTGCTGCACCGGGTCGGCCTGGCCGGGCGGGAGAACGACCGACCCGGGCAGCTCTCCGGCGGCCAGCGGCAACGGGTCGCACTCGCCCGGGCGCTCGCCGCCCGGCCGGAAGTGATCTTCGCCGACGAGCCGACCGGGGCCCTCGACCTCGGCGCCGGCCGGGAGGTGCTCGCGCTGCTGCGCGAGGCGGTGGACGAGCTGCGTACCGCGGTGGTGATGGTGACCCACGACCCGGCGGCGGCCGCCTGGGCCGACCGGGTCGTCTTCCTGGCCGACGGGCGGGTGGTCAGCGAACTGGCCGACCCGACGGTCGAGACGGTTGCCGCGCGGATGACGGCGGTGACGGCCGCATGATCCGCCTCGCGATCGGTACGCTGCGCCGCCACCGGGGCGCCTACCTCGGCACCTTCCTCGCCGCGCTGCTCGCCGTGGCGCTGCTGGCCGGCGCCGGCCTGCTGCTCTTCTCGGTGCTGACCGCGACCCCGCCGGCCGACCGGTTCGCCGCCACCGCGGCGGTGGTCTCCGGCGCCCGGGAGGTCACCCTCACCACGACGAGGGAGAAGCACAAGAAGGGCAGGACGAAAACCAAGACCAAGGTCAAGACCGAACGGCTCAGCGGGGCGGGGACGCTGCCCCGGGACCTGGCGACCCGGCTCGCCGGGCTGCCCGGGGTGGCCCGGGTCGTGCCCGACGCGGCCTTTCCCGTCGAGCTGACCACCGCCGCCGGGCAGCCGGTGCGCGGTGCCGACGCCGCCCCGGTCATCGGCCACGGCTGGTCGTCCGCCGCGCTCACCCCGTACCGGTTGCGCGCCGGACGCGCGCCGCTGGCCGGCGAGGTGGTCGTGGACGCCGACCTCGCCGCCCGGGGTGGCCTCGCCGTCGGCGACCACCTCCGGATCACCACCCGCACCGGGGTACGGACCCTGCGGCTGGCCGGCGTCGCCGCTCCCGCCGGCCGGGACGCGCTGCCGGCTCAGGGCGCGCTCTTCCTCGCCGACGGCGACGTGGCCGCGGTGTCCGGACTGGCCGGTCCCACCGCCGTCGCGGTCCTCGCCGAGCCGGGAACCGACCGGACGGCCCTGCTGGCGGCGGTCCGGGCCGGCGCCGGAGGTGCGCCGGTGCTGACCGGGGCCGACCGGGTACGGGCCGACCTGCCCGGGGCGCTGCCCGACTACATCGGACCGATCTCCGTCTTCGGCTTCACCATCGGGATCACCGCCTTCGCCGCGATCTTCGTGCTCACCGGCACCGTGGCGCTGGGCGTCCGGCAGCGGCTGCGCGAACTGGCCCTGCTGCGCACCATCGGGGCGACCCCGCGCCAGCTCCGGCGGCTGCTCGGTGTGGAGAGCCTGGTGCTCGCCGCCGTCGCCGCGCTGCCGGGGCTGCCGCTCGGCGTGCTCGTCGCCCACCTGGTGGCGGCCCGGTTCCGGCATCTCGGGGTGGTGCCGGCCCAGTTCACCGTGCGGGTCAACCCGGTCGTGCTCCTGCTCGCCGGGTGCGCCGGAGCGCTGGTCACCCTGGTCGCCGCCCGGTTCGCCGGCCGCCGCGCGGTACGGGTCGCCCCGGCCCAGGCGCTCGTCGAGACCGTCGTCGCGCCGCGCGGCGGGACGCTGGGCCGGGCCGCCGCCGCCCTGGTCGCCGCGAGCGGGGCGGTCGCCGTGCTGACCTTCGTGCCGCTCGGTGGCCCGTTCGGGATGGGCATGACCTTCATCTCCTCCGCGCTGCTGCTCTGCGCGGTCGCCGCCCTCGGCCCGCTGCTGGTCCGGCTGGTCTCGGCCGTGCCGGGACGGCTCGGGGCGGGCACCGGCGCGGCGGGCTGGCTGGCCGCCGCCACCACCCGGGTGGAGGCCCGCCGCACCGCGGCGGTGGCCGTGCCCCTGGTGCTGATGTTCGCGATCAACGCGCCGCTGCTGCTCAACGGCGAGTTGCTCACCCGGCTGGCGGGCGACCAGCAGGCGCAGCGGCTGGCGGGGGCGAACACCCTGGTCACCGGCGCGGCCGGGCTGCCGCTCGGCACCGCGGAGCGGGTGGCCACGCTGCCCGGCGTCACCGGCGCGGTGGCGACCATACCCACCCGCGTGGTGCTCGCCCAGGACGGCAAGCCCCAGGACCACGCCGCGCAGGGTGTGTTGCGCACCGGGTCGGACGGCGCGCTCGACCTGGCCGTCGAGGCGGGTGCCCTGGCCGGGGACGGGACGTTCGCGGCGAGCGGCGACCTGGCCGACGCGTACGGCTGGCGGCTCGGCGACGAGGTGCCGATCTGGCTCGCCGACGGGGAGCAGGTCGTCCTGCGACTCTCCGCCCGCTACACCCGGCACCGCGGCTTCGGCGAGCTGACCCTGCCGGCCGGACTGGTCGCCGCGCACGACCCGCGCGGACTCGTCACCATGGTCGCCCTGCGGGACTCCGACGGCGCGGTCGCCGAACGGATCCGGCAGCACTGGCCCGAGCTGGAGGTGGTGCCGACCGCGGCGGCGACCCGTACCGACGACGGCAACCAGCAGGGCGCGTGGGAGCTGCTGGTGGTGGTGTCGCTGGGCTTCACGGCGATCGCGGTGGTGAACACGTTCGCCATCTCGGCCACCGCCCGCCGACGGGAGTTCACCGACCTGCGGCTGGCCGGCGCGACCGCCCGGCAGGTGCACCGCCTGGTGGACCGGGAGGCGCTGATCACCGTGCTGGCCGCGGTGGTGCTGGGCGTCGCCGTCACCAGCACGGTGGTCGTCCCGTTCAGCGTCGCCCAGGACGGCGTCCTCCGGCTGGTGGTGGCACCCGGGACGTACCTGGTGCTGCTCGGCGGGGTGGCCGGGCTCGGGCTGCTCGCCGGCGCTCTGCCGGTCCGGCTCGTGCAACGGCGGCGCGGCCTGCCGGCCCTGGGGGACCGGTGACCCTCCACTCCCGGGCCGCCGCCGGTACGCCGGCGGCGGCCCGGACCGCTACGATCCGCCGCGTGACGACGGCGACCGCCCGGAGCCTGGCGTACCTGGCGGCCGGGATCCTGGCCGGCGCCGCCGGGTTCGCCTGGACCGTGGCCGCGCTGCTCGCCGTCGGCCTGCTCGCGGTGACCCAGCTCGGCGGCCCGGCGTTCCTCGGGGCCGCCTGGGTCACCCGCCGGCTCGCCGCCGTCGAGCGCCGGCGGGCCGGCTGGGTCCTCGGCCGGCCGCTGGAAGAGCCGTACGAGCCGGCCGCCCCGGGCACCGTACGCGAACGCGTCGCCCACCTGGCCCGGCAGCCGGCCACCTGGCGGGACCTGGCCTGGCTGGTGGTGTCCTTCCCGCTGGGCCTGGTGAGCGGGGTGGCCGGCTTGGTGGTCACCGCCGTCCTGCTGGGCGCGGTGGCAGCGCCCGCCTGGCTCTGGGCGGTGCCCAACCACCGGGCGCCGTGGCCGCTGCGACCGCTGCTCACCACCACCCCGGGCCGGTTCGCCCTCACCGCCCTCGGGCTGCTGCTGCTGCCGGTCGGGGCGTTCCTGGTCCGGCGGCTGGCCCGCGCGGTGGCCGCCGCGGCGCGCGCCCTGCTGGCCCCCGGCGCGCACCTGCGGCTGGTCCGGGAGGCCGCCCGGCTCGCGGAGACCCGTTCCCGGGTGGTCGACGCGCAGGCGGCCGAGCTGCGCCGGATCGAGCGCGACCTGCACGACGGCGCCCAGGCCCGGATCGTGGCCGCCGGCATGACCCTGGCGCTCGCGGCCCGGAAACTCCGTGCCGACGGCGGCGCCGCGCTGTCCGACGTGGACCTGGCCCGCCGGCAGCTCGACGACGCGCTCGCCGAGCTGCGCCGGCTCGTCCGCGGCATCCACCCGCCGATCCTCACCGACCGGGGCCTGCACGCGGCTCTCGCCGCGCTGGCCGCGGACAGCCCGCTCGCCGTGCGGCTGCGCGGCGACCCGGCCGGGCGCTACCCCGCGGCGGTGGAGTCGGCCGCCTACTTCGTCGTCGCCGAAGGGCTGGCGAACGCGGGCAAGCACGCCGAGGCGTCCCGGTGCACCATCGTGCTGACCCGCACCGCCGGCGCCCTGGCGGTGACCCTGACCGACGACGGCCGGGGCGGCGCCGATCCCACCGGCGGTGGGATCGACGGCCTCCGTCGCCGGGTCGAGGCCCTGGACGGGACGCTGACCCTGACCAGTCCACCGGGCGGCCCGACCGTCCTGCACGCGGAGTTGCCATGCGCATCGTGATCGCCGAAGACCTGCTGCTCCTGCGCGACGGGCTGGTGCGGCTGCTCACCGACACCGGCCACGAGGTGGTGGCCGCGGTGGACAACGCGGACGACCTGATCGACGCCGTCGAGCGGCACCGACCGGATCTGTCCCTGGTGGACGTCCGGCTGCCGCCCGGCTTTCGCGACGAGGGGTTGCGCGCCGCGCTCCGGCTGCGGGCGGACGGGCGGGACGCCCGGGTGCTGATCCTGTCCCAGTACGTCGAACGGGCGTACGCGGCCGATCTGCTCGCCGACGGCCGGGGCGGGGTGGGCTACCTGCTCAAGGACCGGGTCACCGCGCTCGACGACTTCCTGGACGCGGTGGACCGGGTGGCGGCCGGCGGGACGGTGATGGACCCGGAGGTGGTGCGCCAGCTCTTCACCCGCAACAGCCGGCGTTCCGGAGTGGAGGCGCTCACCCCGCGCGAACGTGAGGTGCTGGGGCTGATGGCGCAGGGAATGTCGAACTCGGCGATCTGCGCGGCCCTGGTGCTCGCCCCGGTGAGCGTGGAGAAGCACATCACCAACATCTTCGCCAAGCTCGACCTGCCGCCCGCCGACGACGCGCACCGCCGGGTACGCGCCGTGCTCGCGTACCTGAACGGGTGATCCGCCCGGCTAGGCTGTCCGGTCGTGGACGCACCCCGCTTCGCCGCGCCGGTGACCGGCGCCGTCACCCGCTTCCTCGCCGGCGCCGGCCTGCTGCTGCGCGGCCTCGCCCTGTACGTCCGCAGCCCCGGGCTGATGCTGCTGGGGATCATCCCGGCGCTGATCTCCGGGGCGCTCTTCGTGGCCGCGTTCGCCGCCCTGCTGTACTTCGTGGACGACCTGGCCGCGCTGCTCACCCCGTTCGCGGACGACTGGTCCGGGACCTGGCGGGGGCTGATCCGGGTGGTCGCCGGGCTGGCCATCGTGGGGCTGGCCGGGCTGCTCGGGGTGCTCGCCTTCACCGCGGTCACCCTGGCCATCGGCGACCCGTTCTACGAGAAGATCTCCGAGCGGGTGGAGGACCGGCTGGGCGGCACCCCGGGCGCGGTCGAGGTGCCGTTCTGGGCCTCGCTGCGGCGCAGCATCGTCGACTCGCTGCGGCTGGTGGCGGTTTCCGCGCTGGTCGGCGTACCCCTCTTCGCGGCCGGGTTCATCCCGGTGGTCGGCCAGACGGTCGTCCCGGTGGTCGGCGCGCTGGTGGGTGGCTGGTTCCTCGCCCTGGAGCTGGTCGGCGCGCCCTTCTACCGGCGCGGCATGCGGTTGCCGGACCGCCGGTCGATACTCAAGGCGGACCGGCCGACCACCCTCGGCTTCGGAGTGGCCGTCTTCGTCTGCTTCCTGATCCCGCTCGGCGCGGTGCTGGTCATGCCGGCCGCCGTCGCCGGGGCCACCCTGCTGGCGCGCCGGTCGCTCGGGCAGTCCGTCGAGGAGGGGTGACATGGAGATCATGCTGGTCGAGGGGGACATCACCGCCCAGCCCATCGACGCGATCGTCAACGCGGCGAACTCCTCGCTGCTCGGCGGCGGCGGGGTGGACGGCGCGATCCACCGTCGGGGCGGCCCGGCGATCCTGGAGGCGTGCCGGGCCCTGCGCGCCTCCCGCTACGGCAAGGGCCTGCCGACCGGCCAGGCGGTCGCCACCACGGCCGGCAACCTGTCGGCCCGCTGGGTGATCCACACCGTGGGGCCGGTCTTCTCACCCCGTGAGGACCGGTCGGCGCTGCTGCGCGCCTGCTACGCCAACAGCCTCGCGCTCGCCGACGAGCTGGGTGCGGTGGCGGTCGCCTTCCCGCTGATCTCCGCCGGCGTCTACGGCTGGCCGGTCGAGGACGCGGTCCGCCAGGCGCTGACCGTGCTGCACGGGGCCGCCCCGGTGCACGTCACCGAGGCTCGGCTGGTGCTCTTCGGCGCCGAGACGTACGCGCTCGCCGCTCGGGTCGCCGCCAAGTTCAGCTGAGCCGGCGCCGGCAGGACCACTGGCTGTCCACCGGCTGGTAGCCGAGCCGGGCGTTGATCGCCAGCATCGGCGCGTTCGCCTCGTCGTTCGAGGTGTACGCGGTCCGTACCCCGGTCGCCGCCGCGCGGTGCAGGGCGGCCTGCTTGGTCAGCCGGGCCAGACCCCGGCCGCGGTGTCCCGGCACGGTGCCGGTGAAGTCCGACCACATCCGGTCGCCGTCCCGCTTGACCAGGCTGAGGGCGACCACTTCGCCGTCCACCTCGGCGACCGTGCTGGCCTGCCGGTCCAGCCCCGGGTTGTCCCAGCACTCGTGGTGCCAGTGGTCGTAACCGAGCACGTCCGTCGGTACGTCGCCCGGCTCGTCCAGCGACGACTCGGCGTCCGCCCGATGGATCCGGCGCGGGTCCACCCCGGCGGCCGGCAGCAGCCGGACGCCCGGCGGCGGCTCGGGCATCGGCGGGGCGGGCCGGAGGTCGAGCGCGGAGTAGCGCAGCTCGCGACTGGGCGTGAAGCCGTGCCGCTGAGCGAACGGCAGGGATTCGGACCGGCAGTGGGTGAGCACGCGGGTCGCCCCGATCCTCCGCAGGTGGCCGAGCGCGGCGTCGAGGAGGGCGGTGCCGACGCCCCGGCGCCGGTGGGCCGGGTGGACATGCAGGGTGGAGATTTCGCCCACGCCGAGCGTCGAGGTCTGCGCGTTGCGGTACGCCGATGCCCAGCCGACCACCTGCCCGTCCGTCTCCGCCACCCAGGCCGTCCAGTCCTCGTCGGGCGGCGGCTGGGCGATCATGCGGCGGGTCGACTCGACCCCGCGCACCAGATACGGGAAGACCAGCGCACGCAGCGCCACGACGGCGGACGCGTCCCCGGGACGGGCGGGACGGATCAGGGAATCGGTCACCGGCCGACCCTAGACACCGTCGCGCGTCACTTGCGACCGGTTAAATCGGCCCGGTGCCGGTCAGCCGAGGTCGCGCAGGCAGGACCACTGGGTGGCGTGCGCCCGGGGGCCGGCGATCGCCTGCCGGGTCCCCTCGACCCCGTGCACGAGGTACGGGTAGACCAGCGCGCGCAGCGCCACCACGGCGGGCGCGTCGTCGGGGCGAGCGGGACGGAGCACGGGCCGACGGTAGCCGTCGTCCCCGGTCCGCGCGACGGGTTAACCGCCCACTTTTGTCTGCCGATCGGAAAAGTTCTGCTCTCACCATCAGAAGTTTCGTCTTCGACATCTGTCCTTTGTGTTTCGGGGCCGTTAAGGTCCGCGTAGAAGTTGGTCGATCGGGTGAGGAGGCGCCGTGTCCCGTCAACCGCTACGCCGTCTGCTGTCGGCGGCGCTCGGTGCGCTGCTGGCGCTGCCGATAGCCGGAAGTCTGTCCACGCCCGCCGCCGCGGCCGAGCCGAGCTTCCGGGCCCTGGTCTTCTCCAAGACCGCCGGGTTCCGGCACGGCTCGATCCCCGCCGGGATCGCGGCGATCCAGAAGCTCGGGCAGGAGAACAACTTCGCGGTGGACGCGACCGAGGACGCCGAGGCCTTCACCGACCCGAACCTGGCCCGGTACGACGTGGTCGTCTGGCTCTCCACCACCGGCGACGTGCTCGACACCGACCAGCAGGCGGCCTTCGAGCGGTACATCCGCCAGGGCGGCGGCTACGCCGGCGTGCACGCCGCCTCGGACACCGAGTACGAGTGGCCGTGGTACGGCAAGCTCGTCGGCGCGTACTTCAACAGCCACCCGGCGATCCAGCAGGCCACGGTCAAGGTGGACGACCACGTGCACCCCGCCACCGCGTCGCTGCCGGACCGGTGGGTGCGCACCGACGAGTGGTACAACTACCGCGCCGACCCGCGCGGCAAGGTGCACGTCCTCGCGGCCCTCGACGAGCGGACGTACGCGCCGGGCACGGGCGCGATGGGCACGAGCCACCCGATCGCCTGGTGCCAGCAGTACGACGGCGGCCGGTCCTGGTACACCGGCGGCGGTCACACCGACGCCTCGTACGCCGAACCGGAGTTCCTCACGCACCTGCTCGGCGGGATCGAGACCGCCGCCGGGGCCGTGCCGGCGGACTGCGGGGCCACCGTCGACGACAACTTCGCGCAGGTCACCCTCGCCAAGGGCGCCGACACCACCGGCGAGCCGATGAACCTCGCGGTGCTGCCCGACCGGCGGGTGCTGCACACCTCCCGCGACGGCCGGGTCTTCCTCACCGACCCGCAGGGCGTGACCAGCCTCGCCGGCCGGATCCCGGTCTACAACCACGACGAGGACGGGTTGCAGGGCATCGGGGTCGACCCCGGCTTCGCCACCACCGGCTGGATCTACCTCTACTACGCGCCACCGCTGGGCACCCCCGAGGGGGACGCGCCGAACGACGGCACCAGCGCCGACTTCGCGCCCTTCGACGGGGTGAACCGGCTGTCCCGGTTCAAACTGTCCGGCGGCACCCTGAACCTGGCCAGCGAGCAGAAGATCCTCGAGGTGCCCGCCAACCGGGGCATCTGCTGCCACGCGGGCGGTGACATCGCCTTCGACGCGGCCGGCAACCTCTACCTCTCCACCGGCGACGACACGAACCCCTTCGCCTCCAACGGCTACAACCCGATCGACGAGCGGGCCAGCCGCAACCCGGCCTACGACGCGCAGCGCTCCTCGGCCAACCCGAACGACCTGCGGGGCAAGGTGCTGCGCATCAAGGTGGCCGCCGACGGCAGCTACCAGGCGCCGGACGGCAACCTCTTCCCGGCCGGCACCGCCGGCACCCGGCCCGAGATCTACGCGATGGGCTTCCGCAACCCGTTCCGCTTCACCGTCGACCCGAAGACCGGCTGGCTCTACCTCGGCGAGTACGGTCCGGACGCCGGCGCCGCCGACCCGAACCGCGGCCCCGCCGGGATGGTGGAGTTCAACCAGATCCGCCGCCCCGGCAACTTCGGGTGGCCGTACTGCGTCGGCCCGAACGTCGCGTACAACGACTACGACTTCGCCACCGGGACCTCCGGGCCGAAGTTCGACTGCGCCGCCCCCCGGAACACCTCGCCGCACAACACCGGCAAGCAGGACCTGCCCGCCGCGCAGCCGGCGTGGATCGCGTACGACGGCGGGTCCGTGCCGGAGTTCGGCGACGGCAGCGAGTCCCCGATGGGCGGCCCGGTCTACCGGTACGACCCCGACCTGAAGTCGGACACCAAGTTCCCCGCGTACTACGACGGCACCTTCTTCGCGGCCGACTGGGGACGCGGCTGGATCAAGAACGTCATCCTGGACGACGCCGGCCAGCCGCTGAGCATCAACCCGTTCCCCGAGCAGATCGTCCGGCCGATGGACATCGAGTTCGGCCCGGACGGGTCCCTCTACGTCCTCGACTACGGCAGCGGTTACTTCGGCGGCGCGCCCGACTCGGCCGTCTACCGGATCGACTACGTCAAGGGCAAGCGCGCCCCGGTCCCGGCGGTGAGCGCCGATCCGACCTCCGGCCAGGCCCCGCTCACCGTCGCCTTCTCCTCCGCCGGGTCGCGGGACCCCGACCCGGGCGACTCGTTCAGCTACGCCTGGGACTTCACCGACGACGGCACGGTCGACTCGACCGAGCCCGACCCCACCTTCACCTACACCACGGCGGGCCAGTTCACCGCCCGGCTGACGCTGACCGACCAGGCCGGCACCACCGGTACGGCGACCGTGCAGATCACGGTCGGCAACACCGCGCCGCGGATCGAGTTCGCCGTCCCACCGGCCGGCGGCGTCTTCCAGTTCGGTGACCGGGTGCCGTTCAAGGCGACCGTCACCGACCCGGAGGACGGCGAGGTCGACTGCGGGACCGTGCAGATCGACTACGCCCTCGGCCACGACACGCACAGCCACGGGCTGGTCCAGACGCACGCCTGCGAGGGAGTGCTCGACACCGTCGCCGAGGACGGCCACAGCGCCGACGCTAACCTCTACGGTGTTGTCGCCGCCACCTACACCGACCGGGGCGCGGCGGGCGTGCCGCCGCTCACCGGGCAGACCCGGCTGGTCCTCCAGCCGCGGGTCCGGCAGAGCGAGCACTTCACCGAGGCCAACGGGATCCAGGTCGTCGACGCGGGTGGTGCGCACGGCGGCAAGCGGGTCGGCTACATCGACAACGGGGACTGGATCGCGTTCGACACGTACAACCTGACCGGCATCACCGGGGTGCAGGCCCGGCTCTCCTCCGGCGGCGGGGGCGGCACGCTCGAGTTCCGCGCGGACCGGCCGGACGGGCCCCTGGTCGCCAGCATGCCGGTGGCGAACACCGGGGGCTGGGACAACTACGTCGACAGTCCGGTCGTCCCGGTCACCGACCCCGGCGGCACCCACCGGCTCTACCTGGTGTTCTCCGGTTCCGGCGGCGGGCTCTTCGACATCGACGAGTTCACCTTCCACGGCAAGGGCGTGGCGTCCAGCACCCGCCCGGAAGTGACCGCCTCGGCCGACGTCACCCAGGCGGAGGTACCGGCGACCGTGCACTTCACCGCCACCGGCACGGACCGGGACGGGGACCAGCTCAGCTACGCCTGGGAGTTCGGTGACGGCGCCACGTCGACCGAGCGGAACCCCACGCACACCTACACCGAGGCCGGTATCCACACGGCGAAGGTCACCGCGAAGGATCCGTCCGGACTGGCCGCCTCGGCCACCGTCACGGTGAACACTTACCGGGTGGCCCCGCCCTGCGCCGACCCGTCCGCAGAGGTGAACCCGGACGACGAGTTCACCGGCGAGGTCATCGACCGGTGCCGCTGGGCGGTGCTGCGCGAGGACCCCGCGCACTACCGGCTCGCCAACGGGTCGCTGCAGATCGACGCCCTGCCGGGTGACATGTACGGCGGCGCCACGGACGCGAAGAACATCCTGCTCCAGGACGCGCCCGACGGGGCGTGGCAGGCCGTCACGAAGGTGACCGTCGACCACAGCGACGAGTACGAGCAGGCGGGCCTCATCGTGCACGGCGACGACGCGAACTTCGTCAAGTTCTCGTTCATCGTCAACGGCAGCGGGGTGCGCAACTTCGAGTTCATCCAGCAGCAGGGCGGCTCGCCGATCGACGGCGGCGCCGTCGACCGCTCGCCCAACCTGGCCGTGGACTTCCCGCACACGGTCTGGATGAAGGTGACCAGCGACGGGCGGACCCTGACCGCGGCGTACTCGACGGACGGCGAGCAGTGGACGACCGTGGGGCGGCCCCGGGATCTCGCCGCCGTACCGAACCCGAAGGTGGGGCTGGCCGCGTTCAACGGCACCGGTAACCCGGCGTCGTTCGACTTCTTCCGGCTCGACGACGCGCCGCAGAACGCCTGTACGCCGACGGCCCCGGAGGCCGGCTACACCAGCCTCTTCGACGGCACCCCGGCGAGCCTGGCCACGTGGCGGCAGGCCGGACCGGGCGGGTTCCTGCACGCCGCCGACTGCACCCTGCTGTCGTACGGCGGGCTGGGCCTGCACTGGTACGAGCAGGGCTTCACCGACTACAGCCTGAAGCTGGACTGGAAGATGGCCGGGGACGACAACTCCGGGGTGTTCGTCGGGTTCCCGGACCCGGGCGACGACCCGTGGGTGGCCGTCAACAAGGGCTACGAGATCCAGATCGACGCCACGGACGCGCCGGAGCGGACGACGGGGGCGATCTACAGCTTCCAGTCGGCCGACCTGGCCGCCCGGGACGCCGCGCTGAAGCCGCCGGGGCAGTGGAACTCGTACGAGATCGTGGTCCGGGGCCAGAGCATCGTGGTCTACCTGAACGGCACGAAGATCAACCAGTACGTCAACCCCGACCCGGAGCGGATGCGGCAGCCCAGCTACGTCGGCATCCAGAACCACGGCGACGGTGACGACGTCTCGTTCCGCAACATCCGGCTGAAGGAGCTGCCGGCGGACACCGCCGCCCCCACCACCCGGGCGACGACCTCGCCGGCCCAGCCGGACGGCGACGCCGGCTGGTTCCGCTCCGACGTCACGGTCACCCTGCAGGCCACCGACACCGACAGCGGCGTGCTGCGGACCGAGTACCGGACCGACGGCGGCGGGTGGACCCCGTACACCCGGCCGGTCCCGGTGGCCGGCGACGGTGAGCACACCGTCGAGTACCGGTCGGTGGACCTGGCGGGCAACGTCGAGGAGCCGCGGAAACTGGTGCTCAAGCTCGACGGGACCGCCCCGGTCTCCGCCGCGACGTTCGCCCCGGCGGGCGACTCGGGGTGGCACACCGGTGCGGTGCCGGTCACCATCACGGCCGCCGACCAGACGTCCGGGGTGGCGAGGATCGAGTACTCGCTCGACGGCGGAGCCTGGACGGCGTACACCGACTCGGTGGAGGTGCGCGGCGACGGCAACCACACCCTCCGTTACCGGGCCACCGACCGGGCGGGCAACGTCGAGGACGTGAAGTCGGCCGTACTGAAGATCGACGGAACCGCCCCGGCGGTCCTCCTGTCCGGGGTGGCGGCCGGCGTCACCTACGGCGACAGCCAGGACGTGCGGATCACCTACTCGGCGACCGACGGCACGTCGGGGGTCACGTCGCTGGTCGGCACCCTGGACGGGCGGCCGATCCTCGACAACACCCTGCTGCCGCTCTACGAGCTGTCGCTCGGCGGGCACACGTTGACGGTGGTGGCGACCGACGAGGCCGGCAACCGGTCGACCCGGTCGGTGACGTTCACGGTGACCACCTCGATCGAGGACATGGGCAACCTGGTGGACCGGTTCCGGGCCACCGGCCGGCTCTCCGCCGAGAGCGCGACCGAGCTGCACAAGCCGCTGGATCGGGCCGCCCGGTTCGCGGCCCGCGGGCTCGACGCGCAGGCGGTACGGGAGCTCCGGGCGTTCCGGGACCTGGCCGGTGACCCGAAGGTGGTACCGGACGCCGAGCTGCGGACCGTGCTGGTCCGCGACGCGGACGCGCTGATCGGGCGGTTGTCCGGCTCGTAGGACGACCGCCCGGAACGGCCGGGGCCGGGGGTGTCACACTCCCGGCCCCGGCTCTCGGGTGCCTACGCCGATTCGCGGACGACCAGCTCGGTCGGCAGCATGAGCGCCTGCTCGACCTGCTCGCCTGCGGCGATCCGGAGCAGTTGGCGGGTCATCGCCCGGCCCAGCTCCACTATCGGTTGCCGGATGGTGGTCAGCGGCGGCTCGGTGTAGGCCGCCGTCTCGATGTCGTCGAAGCCGATCACCGCGACGTCCTGCGGCACCCGCCGGCGCGCCTCCCGCAGGGTGCGCAGTGCGGCGTGCGCCATCAGGTCGGAGGCGGCGAAGACCGCGTCCAGGTCCGGGTGGTCGGCCAGCAGTTGCCGCATCGCCGCGGTGCCGGACTCCCGGGTGAAGTCGCCGTACGCGACCAGCACCGGCAGGCCCGCTTCGGTGACCGTGTCCCGGTAGCCCTCCAGCCGCTCGATGCCGGCCACCATGTCCTGCGGGCCGGCGATGGTGGCGATCCGCCGCCGACCGCTCTCGATGAGGTACCGGACCGCCCGGGTGACCCCGCCGACGTGGTCGACGTCGACGTACGGCACCTCGGCGCCGTCCAGCGGGCGACCGCTGCACACCACCGGGATGCCCATCCGGGCCAGCCTGCCGGGGAGCGGGTCCTCGCCGTGCAGCGAGGCGAAGAGCACCCCGTCCACGTGCCGGCCGGTGGTGTACCGCTCGACCCGTTCGTGCCCGGCCGGCGAGCCGGCCAGCATCAGCACGAGCTGCTTGTCCGCCGCCTCCAACTCCTGGGCCGCCCCGCGGATGATTCCCGGGAAGACCTGGTCGTCGGAGAAGACCCGGGTGGCCGCCTCGGGCATGACCAGCGCGACCGAGTCGGTGCGCTGGGTGACCAGACTGCGGGCGGCGAGGTTCGGGACGTACCCGAGCTCCTCGACCGCCCGGCGGACCGCCTGCTGGATCGACTCCGCGACGGTGGTGGAACCGTTGACCACCCGGGAGACCGTGGCCCGGGACACGCCTGCCCGCTTGGCCACCGCCTCCAGGGTCGGCCGTTGTGCCGTCGTCATCCCCGTTACCACCACCTCGTCACAGCCCGTTCCGGGAGATCACCTCCTGGTACCAGCGGGCACTTTCCTTCGGTGTGCGCCGCTGGGTCAGGTAGTCGACGTGGACGATCCCGAACCGCTTCCGGTAGCCCTCGGCCCATTCGAAGTTGTCCAGCAATGACCATACGAGATAGCCCCGCAGGTCGACCCCACGGGAGATGGCCTCGTGCACCGCGCGCAGGTGCCCGTCGAGGTAGGCGACCCGCTCGGTGTCGGCCACCCAACCGGTCCCCGCGGACCCGTCCCGGTCCGGGAACGCCGCGCCGTTCTCCGTGATGATCATCGGCAGCCCCGGGTAGTCGGCGGCCATCCGCTCCAGCAGCCGGGTGAGGCCGGCCGGCTCGATCATCCAGCCCATGTCGGTCAGCGGCCCGACCGGTGGCAGGAACTCGACGCTGCCCGCGCTGCCCGGGTACGCGCTGCCGCCCGCGCCGCCCGCCCGCCCGGCCACGTAGGTGGGCGAGTAGTAGTTGATCCCGAGCAGGTCGATCGGCGCGGCGATCACCTTCTCGTCGCCGTCCCGGACGAAGTCCGGATCGACCAGCCGGCTCACATGCGCCAGCACGTCGTCCGGGTAGCCGGCCCCGGTCAGTGGGTCGAGGAAGATCCGGTTGTGCAGCCCGTCGACCAGCCGCACCGCGGCGGCGTCCGCCGCGCTGTCCGCGTCCGCCGGCTGCACGTCGGCCAGGTTGAGGGTGATCCCCAGAACCTCCGCGCCGGCCGCGCGCAGCGCCCGGGTGGCCAGGCCGTGGCCGAGCAGCAGATGGTGTACGGCCCGGAACGCGGCCCCCGCGTCCTGCCCGCCCGGGGCGTGTACCCCGTTGCCGTAGCCGAGGTACGCCGAGCACCACGGCTCGTTGAGCGTGGTCCAGGTGCGCACCCGGTCCCCGAGCCGCCGGTGGACGGCGACCGCGTAGTCGGCGAAGTGCTCGGCGGTCTCCCGGACGGTCCAGCCGCCCCGGTCCTCCAGTGCCTGCGGCAGGTCCCAGTGGTAGAGCGTGACGATCGGGTCGATACCCCGGCCCAGCAGGGTGTCGACCAGGCGGTCGTAGAAGTCCAGTCCGCGCGGGTTGACCGGACCGGTGCCGTCGGGCCGGATCCGTGGCCAGGCCACCGAGAAGCGGTACGCCGCCAGGCCCAGGTCCGCCATCATCGCCACGTCGTCGACGTACCGGTGGTAGTGGTCGCAGGCGACGTCACCGGTGTGTCCCTGGAACACCTTTCCGGGCGTACGGCTGAAGGTGTCCCAGATGGACGGACCGCGACCGTCCTCGTGGACCGCGCCCTCGATCTGGTACGCGGCGGTGGCCGCGCCCCAGACGAAGCCCTCGGGGAATCGCAGTTCGTTCACGCCTTGACCGCACCTTCCATGATGCCGCCGATGATCTGGCGGCCGAACACGATGAACACCAGCAGCAGGGGAAGGGTGGCGATGGCCGTGCCGGTGAACACCTGCGACATGTCCTGGTAGTAGCCGTCGGACAGGGCCCGCAGCGACAGCTGCACGGTCGGGTTCTCCGGATCGTTCAGCACCGCGTACGGCCAGAGGAAGTCGTTCCAGGTGGTCATGAAGGTGAGCAGGCCGAGCACCGCGGCGGCCGGGCGCAGCGCCGGCAGCACCACGTTCCAGTAGATCCGCGTGGTGTTGCAGCCGTCCATCCGGGCGGCCTCGATCAGCTCGGTGCTGACCGCCTGGCCGGCGTACTGGCGCATCATGAACACGCCGAAGCCGGTGACCAGCGCCGGCACGATCACCGCGGGCAGCCGGTCGTTCCAGTTCAGCCTGGTCATCAGCATGTACAGCGGGATGACGCCGAGCTGGGTGGGCACCATCATGGTGGCGACGATGACCAGCAGCAGCGCGTTGCGTCCGCGGAAGCGCAGCTTGGCGAAGGCGAACCCGGCCAGCGTGGAGAAGAAGACCACGGAGACGGTGACCGTGCCGGCCACGATCGCCGAGTTGATCAGGCCGGTGAGGAAGTACGCGTCGGTGTTCTCGAAGAGCCGGGCGATGTTGGCGCCGAGGTTGCCGCCCGGCGTGACCGGGGGCGGGACCTGGCCCATGGCGTCGCTGGTCCGGCTGGCCACCACGAACATCCAGTAGATCGGGAAGATCGACAGGAAGGCCGTGATGGTCAGCGCCACGTAGGTGAGCCGGCCGGCCGACCAGAGGCGGGTCATCGGGAGTCCTCCTTGCGGGCGCCGCCGCCGAGCCGGCGGAGGAGCAGGACGTTGATGGCCGCGACCACCGCGATCAGCGCGAACAGCAGCCAGGCGATCGCCGAGCCGTAGCCGAAGTTGTAGTGCGGCGCGAACGCGTTCTCGAACATGTACATGGTCACCGTCTGCGACTCGCGCAGCGGACCGCCGCGGATCGCGTTGGTGCCGGAGTTGAAGAGCCGGGGCTCGGTGAAGAGCTGGAGGCCGCCGATGGTGGAGATGATGACCGCGAAGATGATCGTCGGCTTCAGCAGCGGCACCGTGATCGACCAGAACTGTCTCGATCGGCTCGCACCGTCGATCGAGGCGGACTCGTAGAGGTCGCGCGGGATGGCCTGCATGGCGGCCAGGAAGATCAGCGTGTTGTAGCCGGTCCACCGCCAGTCGACCATGGTCGAGATGGCCACCCAGGAGGCGATCCGGTTGGCCTTCCAGTCGATCGCGTCGATGCCGACGTGGTCGAGCAGCCAGTTGATCATGCCGAACTCGCGGCCGAAGAGGACGGCGAAGACGATCGCCACCGCGGCGGTGGAGGTCACGTTCGGGATGAGCACCGCCATCCGCCAGGTGGTCCGGGCCCGGAGCTGGCGGTTGAGCAGGTTGGCCAGCCAGAGGGCGAGCAGCAGCTGCGGGCCCGTGGAGATGACGAAGATGCCGAGGGTGTTCACCACCGAGTGCCAGAAGTCCGGGTCGGCCAGGAGCTGGCTGTAGTTGTCGAACCCGACGTACGGGTGCTCGGCGCCGAGCAGGTCCCAGTCGTGCAGCGAGACCCAGAACGTGTACGCCAGCGGGTAGATCCCAAACACCCCGAAGAGCAGGAAGAACGGGGCGATGTACAGGTAGGGCGAGTACTTCGTGTCGAACCGGCTGAGCCGGGCGCCCCGGCCGGGACGGACGATGCGGTGCGCCGGCCTGACCGGCGGGCGGGCGTCGAGCTGGACTGCCATGGCCCGTGACTCCTTTCCGCCGTGCGGGCGGTACCCCGTTGCCGGGGTCCCGCCCGCACGCACTGGCTCGGGTTACTTGGCAGCGGCCTTCTTGGCGTTCTCGACCGCGTCGGTCCAGCCCTGCTCCGGGCTGCGCTTGCCCAGCTCCACGGTGCGGACCGCGTTCTCCACCTCGGTGCGGACGGCCTGGTTCTTCGGGCCCATGTAGACCGGCTTCAGGCTCTTGGCGCCGGTGGCGAAGATCTTGCCGACCGGGGCGTCCGAGAAGTAGGCGTTCTTCGAGTCGACGATCGCCGGGTCGTCGAGGGCCTGCGGCGACGAGGGCAGCGGGCCCTTGGCCTTGAAGGCGCCGATCTGGCCCTTGGCGCTGGTCAGAAACTTCGCCAGCTCGATCGCCTCGGCCTGGTGCTTGCTCTGCTTCGGCACGGCAAGGAAGGAGCCGCCCCAGTTGCCGCCGTTGCCGGGGACCTGGGCGATGTCCCACTTGCCCTTGGCGCCCGGGCCGGCGTTGCCCTCGATGACGCCGGTCATCCAGGCCGGGCAGGCGATGGTGGCGAACTTCGACTGCTTGAACGCGGAGACCCACTCCTCCGACCAGGAGCCGTACTTGCCGGAGAGGCCGGAGTCGATGATGTCCATGGTGGTGTCGTACGCCTGCTTCACCGCCGGGTTGCTGTCGACGACCAGGTTGTTGCTGGTGTCGTAGTAGCTGTAGCCGGTGGTGTTGCCGGCGGTCTGGAGCAGGATGGTGTTGAAGGTGTTGGTGGCGGCGTCGAGGAAGGCGGCACCGGTGTTCTTCGCCTTGAACTGCTCGCCGACCTTGATGTAGTCCTGCCAGGTCGGCCAGAGCTTGGACACCGCCTCGCGGTCGGTGGGCAGGCCGGCCTTGGCGAACAGGTCCTTGCGGTAGCACATGGCCATGCCGCCGACGTCGGTGCCGAGTCCGATCAGCTGCTTGCCGTCGGCGGTGAGGCCCTGGTTCCACTTCCAGTCGAGGAAGTTGCCCTTGAGGTCGCCAGCGCCGTGGTCGAGCAGGTTGACGAAGTTCTGCGGGTTGGCCTTGTACTCGACGAGCAGGCCCTCCTCGATGGCTACGACGTCGCCCGCGCCCTTGCCGGCGGCCAGCCACTGGGTGAGCTTCGGCGAGTACTCGTCCAGGTTGCTGCCGGTGCCCCGCTCGACGATCCGCACGTTGGGGTGGCTGGCCATGTACTCCTTGTACAGGTCCTCGTAGCCGAACTGGCCGAAGACGTCGACGGTGAGCGTGACCGGCCCGTCGGCGGCGGCCTTGTCGTCCGCGCCACCGCAGGCGGTGGCGCCGAGCAGCGCGGTGGTGGCGACCAGGGCCACCGCCGCCAGGCGGCGGCGCGTGAAGGTACCCATCTCTTATCTGACCCCTCTAGGTCGTGTACGGGTGGTGGAGGGTGGTTCCGGTACTCAGAGAGCGCTCTCACGAAAGGGTGGTGGCTGGCTCGTGCTCCTGTCAAGAGAGCGCTCTCAGACCGTTACCAAAACGCGGAGAGCGACCTTCCGTCGCGGGGGAAGGTCGCTCTCCGCGTCACGTGGCAGGGCCCCGGTGCGGCCCGGGCGGGGTCAGCCCACCCGCAGCCCGGTCAGCAGCCGGCGGTCGCCGGCCACCCCGAGGGCGTCGAAGCTGATCCGGCCCATCAGGGCCAGCAGCAGGTCGCTGGCGGTGCCGGTGACCTGGGCCCGGGCGTGGTGCTCGTCGTGGTCCAGGATCGTCGCGGTGTCCAGCAGGGCCACCCCCTCGCCGCGCAGCCGCAGGTACCAGTCCTGGGCCGCGTCGGTCGCGGTCAACTGCACCACCCCGTGCCACTGGCCGGACCCGATCCGCCGGCCGGCCGGCAGCCAGGTGTCCAGCACCTCGCTCACCCCGTCGGCCGCGAGCTTCGCCTCGATCGGTTCCCCGGCGCCGATGGCGAGCTGGGCGTCCCAGCGGTGGACCGCCGTCTCGTGCGCCATCCGGCGCGGCCAGAACCCGGCCTTCTTCGGCTGCGGCGCGAAGTTCCACGCCGGGGCCTCCACGTCGAGCCCCTCGAAGAGCGCCATGAGCTGGTCGTACTCCTGCCGGTACCACTGGGCGGGGGTCAACCCGGCCGGCGGCTCCGGATCGTGCCGCTCCGGCCGGGTGGCCGTCCCGGCGGTCACGACCGTACGGGCCCAGACGTAGACCCGGGTGAGGTGGTGAGCGAGGTCGATGACCGTCCAGCCGGGGCAGGAGAGCACCGGTGTCTCCGGGGGCGCCTCCGCGACCGCGGCGGCGAAGGCGGGGCCCTCCGTACGCAGCGCGCCGATCCAGAAGTCCTTCGTGCCGTGCAGTCTGCTCATCGCAATCCTCCCGGGGGTGACCGGGCCACCAGTGGGTGCCGCGGCTACCCCTCAGCCTAGGGTGAAAGGCGTGTCAGACGTCTACGCCGAACCGGCGACCGGAGCCGACCCGACCGACCCGGCCACCCTGGCGCGTTACACCACGCTCCGGCTCGGCGGTGCCGCCGGCCGGCTGGAGACCGCCACCAGCGCCGACGAAATCGTACAAAAGGTGCAAGAGGCGGAGTCGCGGGACGAGCCGGTCCTCGTCCTCGCCGGCGGCAGCAACGTGGTGATCGGCGACCAGGGGTTTCCGGGCACGGTCGTGCTGATCCGGTCCCGGGGGTTCCGGGTGGTCGCCGAGGACGCCGACACGGTCACCGTCCGGGTCGAGGCCGGCGAGCCCTGGGACGACCTGGTCGCCGCCACCGTGGAGCGCGGCTGGTCCGGGCTGGAGTGCCTCTCCGGCATCCCCGGCTCGGCCGGCGCCACCCCGATCCAGAACGTCGGCGCGTACGGCCAGGAGGTCGCGGAGACGATCATCGGCGTCGAGGCGTACGACCGCACCCACGGCAAGGTGCTGCGGATCGACGCGGTGGACTGCGGGTTCGCGTACCGGGGCAGCATCTTCAAGTACAGCGACCGCTGGGTGGTGCTCACGGTCGACTTCCGGCTCATCCGCTCCCCGGTCTCCGGCCCGGTCCGTTACGCCGAGCTGGCCCGCGCGCTCGGCGCCGAGGTGGGCGACCGGGTGCCGCTGGCCGACGCCCGGGCCACCGTGCTGCGGCTGCGCGCCGGCAAGGGCATGGTGCTCGACGCGGACGACCCGGACACCTGGTCCGTGGGCTCGTTCTTCACCAACCCGGTGCTGGAGCTGGAGGCGTACGAGCTGCTCCGGGAGCGCGCCGCCGACCTCGGCGAGCCGCCGTCCTGGCCGGGTGCCGGCGACGTGGTCAAGGTGAGCGCCGCCTGGCTGATCGACAAGGCCGGCTTCGGCAAGGGGTACGCGGGCCCGGACGGGGTGGCCATCTCCAGCAAGCACACCCTCGCCCTCACCAACCGCAGCGGCACCGCGCCCACGGCCGCCCTGGTCGCCCTGGCGCGGGAGATCCGCGACGGCGTCCACGACCGCTTCGGCGTCACCCTCCACCCCGAACCCGTCCTCATCAACTGCACCATCTGACCCCCGCGAGTCAGCCAAGTTGATCAACTTGTCGGGGTGGGGGCGATGGTGGGCCAGGGGAGGGTCAGTTCGCCGTGGCGCCAGCGGCGGGGGCGGTCCAGGACGGGCCAGCCGCCCTGCTTGACCGCGGCCACCATGCGGATCCAGCGGTCGCGGGGGCCGAAGGGGGCGTAGCCGGCGGCGGCCTGCCACGCGTCCTCCAAGGCGCTGATCAGGTCATGGATCGGCTCGCCGGGAACGTTGCGGTGGATCAGCGCCTTGGGCAGCCGCTCGGCGAGCTGTGCCGGGCTCTCCAGGGTGGTCACCTTTGCCGCCAGGGTCAGCGTGCGCGGGCCGGTGGCGTCCAGCAGCACCCAGCTGCCGAGCCGGCCCAGCTCGTCGCAGGTCCCCTCGACCAGCAGCCCGCCCGGGGCCAGCCGCCCGGTGACCGCACGCCAGGCGTCGGCCACCTCGCTCTCGTCGTACTGGCGCAGCACGTTGAACGCCCGGACCAGCGCGGGCCGGAGGCCGGCCAGCTCGAAGCCGCCGCGGGCGAAGGCCAGCCCGGGCGGGTCCGCGGCGGGCTGGGCGGCGGCCACGCGTACCGGATCGATCTCCAGCCCGACCACCCGGACGTCGGCGCGGACCCCGGCCGCGAGCCGCGCCCGCAGCTCGACGGCGGTGATCGGGGTGGCGCCGTAGCCCAGGTCGACCACCAGCGGGTCGGCGGCGGCGCGCAGCGCGTCGCCGCAGGCCTCGACGATCCAGTTGTCCACCCGCCGGAGCCGGTTGGGATTCGTCGTCCCCCGGGTGACGACGCCCAGCGGTTTCATCAGCTCACCCGGTGCACCTTGTGCTGGGCGGCCTGGGCCAGCGGGCGGACCACCAGCTGGTCGATGTTCACGTGCTGCGGCCGGGTGGCGCACCAGGCGACGCAGTCGGCGATGTCCTCGGCGACCAGTGGCTCGGCCACCCCGGCGTAGACGGCGGCGGCCTTGTCGGCATCGCCACCGAACCGGACCAGGCCGAACTCCTCGGTCTTGACCATGCCGGGGTCGATCTCGATCACCCGGACCGGACGGCCGCACAGCTCCAGGCGGAGCGTGCCGGCGACCGCGGTCTGCGCGTGCTTGGCCGCGCTGTAGCCCCCGCCGCCCTCGTAGACGACGTGGCCGGCGGTGGAACTGATGATCACGATGGTGCCGGCGCCGGACGCCTCCAGCGCGGGCAGCAGCGCCTGGGTGACCCGGACCGTGCCGAGCACGTTCACCTCGTACATCCACTGCCAGTCGCCCACCGAGCCGGACTCCACCGGCTCCAGGCCGCGGGCCCCGCCGGCGTTGTTGACCAGCAGCGTGACCGGGCCGGGCGCGGCGGCGGCCGCGGCGGCCAGGCCGGCGACCGACTCGTCGGAGGTGACGTCGCACTCCACCGCGGTGGCCGCGCCGCCGGCCGCCTCGATCCCGGCGACCAGGTCGGTCAGCCGGTCGCTACGCCGCGCGGCGGCGAGCACGTGGAAACCCTCGGCGGCCAGCCGGCGGGCGGTGGCCGCGCCGATCCCGCTGGACGCCCCGGTGACGATCGCGACAGAGGTCATCCGGTCATTCTCTCCCGGACCTCGCACGAGTGCGTTGATGAGGTCCGTCACGCCGGGGACCGGCCGCGACGAATTTCCGAAGCCCGATGGGGAAGATGACATCCGGCGCGGAGGTTGACCGAGAAGCGCCGGTCGTGCGGGACGGCATCAACCGTGACAGAGGGAGCGGACGTGGCGGAGTTGCACACCGGTGTCGGTCGTCAGCGAGGTGCCCTGCCGTGGCCGCGGCCCCGGCGGATCGCGACCCTCTCCGTCCACACCTCGCCGCTGCACCAGCCCGGCACGGGCGACGCCGGTGGCATGAACGTCTACATCCTGGAGGTCGCCCGCCGGCTCGCCGGGGCCGACGTCGAGGTGGAGATCTTCACCCGCGCCACCTCCGGCGACCTGCCGCCGGTGGTCGAGATGGCCCCGGGCGTGCACGTCCGGCACATCACCTCCGGCCCGCTCGAAGGGCTGACCAAGGAAGAACTGCCCGGGCAGCTCTGCGCCTTCACCGCCGGCGTGCTGCGCGCCGAGGCGGCCCGCCCGCCGGGCCACTACGACCTGATCCACTCGCACTACTGGCTCTCCGGCCAGGTCGGCTGGCTGGCCAAGGAGCGCTGGGGGGTGCCGCTGGTGCACACCGCGCACACCCTGGCGAAGGTCAAGAACGCCCAGCTCGCGACCGGCGACCGGCCCGAGCCGAAGGCCCGCGTCATCGGCGAGGAGCAGGTGGTCGCCGAGGCCGACAGGCTGGTCGCGAACACGCAGGTCGAGGCCCGCGACCTGATCGACCGGTACGACGCCGACCCGGCCCGGGTGGCCGTGGTGGAGCCCGGCGTGGACCTGGACCGGTTCCGCCCGGCCATGGGCGACCGGGACGCCGCCACGCTCGCCGCCCGCCGCCGCCTCGGGCTGCCGAGCACCGGGTACGTGGTGGCCTTCGTCGGTCGGATCCAGCCGCTCAAGGCCCCCGACGTGCTGATCCGGGCGGCCGCCGCGCTGCGCGAGCGGGATCCCGCGCTCGCCGCCGAGCTGACCGTGGTGATCTGCGGCGGCCCCAGCGGCAGCGGCCTGGACCGGCCGACCGCCCTGATCGAGCTGGCCAACTCCCTCGGCGTCGCCGACCGGGTGCGCTTCCTGCCGCCGCAGACCGGCGACGACCTGCCCGCCCTCTACCGCGCCGCCGACCTGGTCGCGGTGCCCTCGTACAACGAGTCGTTCGGGCTGGTCGCGCTGGAGGCCCAGGCCTGCGGCACGCCGGTGCTGGCGGCGGCCGTGGGTGGGCTGGTGACCGCCGTCCGGGACGGGGTCAGCGGGGTGCTCATCGACGGCCACGATCCGGTCGACTGGGCCCGTACGCTGGCCCGCCTGCTGCCGGACCGGCTGCGCCGGACGGCGCTGGGCCGGGGCGCGGAGCGGCACGCCCGCGACTTCTCCTGGCAGCGCACGGTCTCCGGCCTGCTCACCGTCTACGGCGAGGCGATCGCCGAGCAGCGGGCCCGGCTGGCCGGCCGGCTCGCCGGTGATCCGGCCCTGTCCTGCTCCTGGTGACCGGGGCTGCTCGCCGCGCGGCGTCGGTCGGGAACCGACCGTAGAGTGGGTCCGATGAGCCGCAGGAGTGAGGTCGCCGCGCTGATCGAGTCCGTCTGCGCCGAGCGCGAGCTGGAGTGGGAGTCCACCGGCGAGGCGTCGTACGTGGTCACCCTGCCGGGCACCCACAAGCTCAAGACGATCTGCAACCTGATCGTCGGCGAGCACGCGCTGCGGATCGAGGCGTTCGTGATGCGCCAGCCCGACGAGCGCCGCGAGGAGCTGTGGGCCTGGCTGCTCCAGCGCAACGCCCGCATGTACGGGGTGTCCTTCTCCATCGACGCGGTCGGCGACGTCTACCTGACCGGCCGGGTCAACCTGGCCGGCCTGGACGAGGACGAGCTGGACCGGTTGTTCGGCGCCGTGCTCACCTACGCCGACGAGTCCTTCGACAGCATGCTGGAGATCGGTTTCGGCACCGCCATCCGGCGGGAGTGGGAGTGGCGGGTCAAGCGGGGCGAGTCGACCGCCAACCTGGCCGCCTTCGCGCACCTCTTCGAGCCCTCGGCGGGCGCGACCTCCGGGGTCGGAGGTTCGGAGCCGTCCTGACGGGTATGCCGCACCGCGCGGTGCGGCACTTGGGACCCACCGCGGGCCGAGGACGGACTGTCGAGGAGCGTGTCCCATGGCTCAGCGCATCAGCTCAGGTCGCGGCACGACTGCGACCAGGACCAAGCGGCAAGCCGGCAACCAGACTCCGAACACGCCGGGAATCTCCGAGTCCGCGATCTCGCGGATGAAGGTCGACGACATCCGGGGCCAGTTGCGCCGGCGTGGCGTCTCCGGGATCTCCGCGCTTCGCAAGCCGGAGTTGGTGAAGACGCTCGCCCGGACCCTGCGGTCGGAGGGCCGGGCCGGGGGCGGCGCGGCGCGGAAGAGCACCGGCCCCGCCGGCCGGGCGGCGGCGACGAAGAAGACCACCGCCGCCAAGAAGACCACCGCCGCGCGGAAGACGGCCGCCGCGAAGAAGGCGCCGGCGTCGCGGGCCAAGGCGGCGCCGGCCGCGAAGGCCACCGGCGCCCGGGCCAAGGCGACGGGGGCCCGCAAGGCCGCGCCCGCCCGCAAGGCCGCGCCCGCCCGCAAGGCCGCGCCCGCCCGGGCCGCCCCATCCCGGGGTACGGCGGCGAAGGCGATCGGGGTCCGCAGCGGCCGGTCGGCGTCCCGTTCGGTGAGTTCGTCCCAGCAGATCACCTCCCTGAGCGACCGTCCGGAGCGTCCGGGTCGGAGCCTGGTGACGGCGAATCACGAGGTGATCCAGCGGTGGGCGCGGGCCCGCAACGCGAAGCCGGCCACCATCGCCGGCACCGAGCGGGAAGGCCGCCCCGGGGTGCTCACGTTCAACATCCCCGGGTACCGGGAGAGCAGCCGGATCCGCGAGGTCAGCTGGGACGACTGGTTCCGGACCTTCGACCAGCGCGGGCTGAACCTGATCTACCAGGAGCAGATGCGGGACGGTCGGCAGAGCAACTTCTTCCGTACCGAGAACCCGAATCGAGAGGACGCGTGAGGTTTACGGGAATGGCTGACGGGGATCCGCTGTTGGCCATCCCAGAGCCCGGAGCAGGAAGAGCCGGATTTCCGACACGGGTGCTGTGACGGGCGAGACAGCGATCTGAGTTGAATCCAGAGATCCGGGCGAACTAACTTTATTGCACCGCGCCGCGCTTGTAATCGTTCGGGGGAGCGGCGGATCGAACAGATCCGCGCAGGCGAGGCGCGAGGGATCGGGTGGAGCACACCGTTGGGGGACGGTGCCACCCGTGGAACCGGCGGCGCGTGCGGGCGACGCTTACGGGGGTGAGTGTCGCCCGCCGCCGCCGGGTGTACGGTGCGAGCGCCCATCCTGACGGGGGTCAGGGTGGGCGCTCGACGCCGTTCAGCGCTCCGTCGTTCAGCGCTCCCCGGCCAGCGCCTTCTCGCGGCCCGCCAGCGCGGACCGGAGTGCGGCGACCCGACGTTCCCGGGACGGCCCGGCCAGCAGGTGTCCCGCCGCCGCGACCAGGCCCAGCCCGCCCACCACCAGCCAGTGCCGCTCGCCCAGGTGCTCCAGGCTGAGGCCGCCGAGCGCCGGCGCGACGAAGGACGCCGCCGGGAAGGTCAGATAGAAGACCGACTGGTAGCGGGCCCGCAGCTCCGGCGGGGCGAGGTCCGCGTTGATCTGCGCGTTCGGCGGCGCGGCGAGCATCTGCCCGACCGTCCACACCACCGCCGCGCCCAGGTAGAGCGGCAGCCCGTCGGCGACGGCCAGGGCGCCGAAGCCGAGCGCCATCAGCCCGGTCGAGACCGACAGCACGGTCGCCTTCCGGTACGGCGCGATCAGCCGGGGCACGAAGAGCTGCCCGACCACGATCAGCGCGCCGCCCAGCGCCACCACCACGCCGTACGCGGAGGGGCGCAGGCCGTCGTCGCGCATCGCCAGCGGCATGATCGTCGAGGTCTGCATGGTGAGCACGGCCAGCAGGAAGGTCAGCCCCACGAAGACGAGGAAGACGCGGTCGGTGAGCGCGGTGTGCAGCCCCGGCCGGCGATCCGCCGTGACGGGGACCCGGATGCGCCGGTCGAGCGTCTCGGGGACCTTCAGCGCGATCACCATCGCCGCCGCCAGGGTCGTGCCGGCGTCCACCAGGAAGAGCGCGAGGAAGCTCGCCTCGGCGAGCACGCCCGCCAGCAGCGACGCCACCGCCATGCCCAGGTTGAACGCCCAGAACTGGAGGTTGAACGCGCGGGCGCGGCGGTCCTCCGGCACCACGTCCACGATGGCCGCGACGAAGGCGGGGCTGGGCATCGAGTGCACCACCCCGACCAGCGCGGCGAGCGCGGCGATCACCAGCAGCTGCCGGCTGAACGCCAGCGCCGCCATCAGCCCGGCCGCGCCGAGGTGCGCGGCGAGCAGGGTGGCCCGTCGGCCCCACCGGTCCGCGAGCACCCCGCCGAGCAGCGTGCCCACCGCCCCGCCCGCCCCGTACGCCCCGACCACCACGCCGGCGAGGGCCGGCGACGCCCCGCGCGCGGCGGTCAGGTAGAGCGAGAGGAACAGCATCGCGAAGGCGCCGGCCCGGTTGACCAGCAGGCCGGACCAGAGGTACCAGAAGGTGGCGGGTAGTCCGCCGGCCGAGTCGTCCCACCAGCGCCGCAGGCCGCGCACCCGTCCTCCAGAAGGTTTGTTAACTGCTTCGCCGTCGACCGTAGGCAGCCGGACCGACCCGCGCCAGCGTGGCGCTGGTCACCCACCTCCGCGCCGTCCTCGCTGCCGAAGGTGACCTGTCTGAGCTCCTACAAACTTGATGACGTGAACGGATCGTGCGGCCGCGGCCTGATCCGTCTGCGTCATCAGGTTTGTAGCGAGCAGAACAACCACCCGCGGGTGGTGCGGGCCCGGCCGGTCGACCGACGCGCGGGCGCCGTTGGTGGGCGGGGTGCGACGGCGTGGCCGAGGTCGGAGGCGACGGCCGGGGCGTACCTCAGGAGGTGACGCGGACCGGCTCGGCGGGTGCCGTCGCCGCGGCCTCGGCCACCTCGGGGGCCGGGGTGCGGACCATCGTGACCGGCCGGACGGGCGTGGCCGGCGTCCGCAGCTGCGCCGCCCGGCGCTCCCGGGCCGGGCCGGAGACCAGGTGGGCCACCGCGACCACGCCGCCGACCAGGGCGCAGCCGAACCAGAGCGTGGTGTTGCCGGCGTGCTCCCGGACCAGGCCGCCGATGATCGGTGCGGTCGCCCCGGCGAGCTGCCAGGAGAGCGAGAAGACGCCCTGGTAGCGACCGCGCAGTGCGGCGGGGGAGAGCTCGGCGATGAGGGTGGAGTTGGAGGGCGAGTTGAGCATCTCGCCGACCGTCCAGACGAGCACGGTGAGGCCGTAGAACCAGGCCGTCCCGGCGAACGCGGTGAGCCCGAAGCCGACGCCCGTCACCACCGCCGCGAGGGCCAGGACGTGCGACCGGCTCCGGCCTTTGATCAGCCGGGGTACGAAGAGCTGACCGACCACGATCAGCACCCCGTTGAGCGCGATCACCGAGCCGTACGTGGCGGGGCTCAGGCCGGAGTCGCCCATGGCGATCGGCAGCATCGAGATGTGCTGGAGGAAGACCAGCGCGGCGAACAGGTTGAGCGTCACGAAGCCCAGGAAGACCCGGTCGGTGAGGATGGTCCGCAGCGCGCCGGCGGGGGCGGCGTGCTTGACGGTCGGGCCGGCGACGGCCGACCGGGTCTCCTTCACCCGGCTGAAGATGATCAGCGCGGTGACCACCGTGGTGGCCGCGTCGACGACGAAGAGCAGCAGGTAGCCGGACTGGGCGGCGAGTCCGGCGAGGACCGCGGCGCAGGCGAAGCCGAGGTTGATCGCCCAGTAGTTCAGCGAGAAGGCGCGCAGCCGGTCCTTCTCCGGCACCACGTCGATCATCATGGCGCCGAACGCCGGGCGGGCCGCCTCGGCGAAGGTGCCCAGCAGCAGCGCGCCGAGGGCCACCGCCCAGAGCGGCCGGGCGAGGCCGAGCCCGAGCATCATGGTCGCCGCGCCGAGGTGCGCGGTGAGCAGGGTGGGCCGGCGTCCCCACCGGTCGGTCAGGGTGCCGCCGACCGTGGTGCCGACCGCGCCGCCGACGCCCCAGAGCCCGATCACCAGGCCGGCCTGCGAGGCCGAGAAGCCGCGCTCCCGGGTCAGGTAGATGGCGAGGAAGACCAGCACGAACGAGCCGAGCCGGTTGATCAGGGTGCCGGTCCAGAGGTACCAGAACGCCCGCGGCAGGCCGCCCGTCGTGTCCCGGAACCAGCTCCGTACCGTCCGCATCCCGACGCCCCCGTTTCGGTAATGACCGATGTTTCTTCAGCGCCTTACAACCTAGTGCCGGCTCCGAGCGCCGGTCATCAGCTTTTCCACGTGGTGGTCGTCACGACCGGTCCCCGCGTGTCCGTTCGCGCGGTACGGCAGGATGATCCGCATGACTGCGAGCGAGGGGCCCACCGTCGGGACGCTGGTCCTGCTGCGGCACGGCGAGAGCGACTGGAACGCCAAGAACCTCTTCACCGGCTGGGTCGACGTCGACCTGACCGCCAAGGGCGAGAGCGAGGCGCGGCGCGGCGGTGAGCTGCTCCGCGAGCACAACCTGCTGCCGGACGTGGTGCACACCAGCGTACTGCGCCGCGCGATCCGCACCGCCGAGCTGGCGCTGAACGCCGCCGACCGGCACTGGATCGCGGTGCGCCGGTCGTGGCGGCTCAACGAGCGGCACTACGGCGCCCTCCAGGGCAAGAACAAGAAGCAGACCCTGGACGAGTACGGCGAGGAGCAGTTCATGCTCTGGCGCCGGTCCTACGACACGCCGCCGCCGCCGATCGACGACAACGACGAGTGGTCGCAGGTCGGCGACCCCCGGTACGCGCTGCTCCCGACCGAGCTCATGCCGCGTACGGAGTGCCTGAAGGACGTCGTCGACCGGATGCTGCCGTACTGGTACGACTCGATCGTGCCGGACATCCTGGCCGGCCGGACGGTGCTGGTGGCCGCGCACGGCAACTCGCTGCGCGCCCTGGTCAAGCACCTCGACCAGATCTCCGACGAGGCGATCGCCAAGCTGAACATCCCCACCGGCATCCCGCTGCGGTACGACCTCGACCCGGACCTGCGCCCGCAGGTCCTCGGCGGGACGTACCTGGACCCGGAGGCCGCCAAGGAGGCCGCCGCCGCGGTCGCCAACCAGGGCCGCTGACCGGCACGACGAAGGCCCCCGGGGTGACCGGGGGCCTTCGTGCTGTCCGGGTCAGTTCGGCGAGGGCGTGGCCTCGCCGGTGATCAGGTAGACCACGTGCTCGCCGGCGTTCACCGCGTGGTCGGCGAACCGCTCGTAGTAGCGGCCGAGCAGGGTGGCGTCGATCGCGGTCTCCACCCCGTACGGCCAGTCGTCGCCGAGCAGCACGCCGAAGAGGCTCTTGTGCAGGTCGTCCATGGCGTCGTCGTCGCGGTCGAGCTCGGCCGCGAGGTCGGCGTCGGGCTTGGCCAGCACCCCGGCGATCTTCTCGGCCATCCGGTCGGCGATCCCGGCCATGTCGGTGAATACCGGCCGCAGCTCGGCCGGCACCGCGGGCGAGGGGTGCCGGCGCAGCGCGGTCTTCGCCACGTGGTCGGCCAGGTCGCCCATCCGCTCCAGGTCGGCCGCCACGTGCAGGGCAGTGATCATGGCACGCAGGTCGGAGGCGACCGGCGCCTGTCGGGCCAGCAGGTCGCAGACCCGCTCCTCCACGTGCCGGTAGAGGTCGTCGATTTCGGCGTCCCGCGCGATCACGGTCTCCGACGCCGCGCGGTCGGCGGTGAGCAGGCCCTTGGTGGCCTGCCGCATGGCGGCGCGGACCCCCTCCGCCATGTCCACCAGCAGCTGGCTGACAATCTGCAGGTCGGCCCGGAACTCGTCGCGCATCGTCACTTCCTGGGGTCGGTGGTCGCCGCCCGGCCGGGGAGGGCCGCGTACGGCGTGAGCAGGTGCGCGACCAACCGTAGGCCGGGGGAACCGGCGCGAAGGTGAACGCCGGTGAACGACGCGGGACCCGGGAGTGAACTTTCCCGGAAGTGAGAGTGATTCGTCCCCTTCTGCCCGATCGCCAGGTGAACAGTGACCCTACGATCGCCAGGTGGAATGGGCGGTGGCGGCCGTGGTGGCCGTGGCTCTGGTGACCGGGCTGGTCGCCGGGTTGCTGCTGTCCGAACCCGTCCGGGCCTGGCGGCGCCGGCCGGTGTCGGGGAGCGAGAGCTTCCGTCGGAGTGCAGGGAGGCCCGCGATTCCCGACGACGAGCAGGGCGGGCTCTCCGCGCTCGGCCGGAAGACGATCGACTCGCTCCGCGCCGGCGTGGTGGTGCTCGACCCGGACGACGTGCCGGTGCTGGTGAACCCGGCCGCGCGGGCGATGGGTCTGCTCCGCACCGGAACCACGCCGGGTTCGATCGCCGCGCACCCGCTGATCCGTACCCTCGCCGGGCAGGTCCGGCGCACGGGCGTGCGGCGCGAGATCGAGCTGGACCTGCCGCGCGGCCGCGACAGCGCGGGGGACAATCCGCTCGGCGTGCACCTGCGCGCCATGGGGCTCGGCGCCGGTTACGTCTCGATCGAGGCGGCCGACGTCACCGAGTCGCACCGGCTGGCCCGGGTCCGGCGGGACTTCGTGGCCAACGTCAGCCACGAGCTGAAGACCCCGATCGGGGCCCTCCAGCTCCTCGCCGAGGCGCTGGTGGACGCGACCGAGCCCGGCGACGGCGCGGCCGAACTCTCCGAGGACATGGTTGCCGCCCGGCGGTTCGCCGAACGGATCCAGCACGAGTCGACCCGGCTCGGCCGGCTGGTCCAGGAGTTGCTCGAACTCACCCGGCTCCAGGGTGCCGAGCCGCAGCCCGCGCCCGAGCCGGTCGCCGTGGACTGGGTGATCGCCGAGGTGCTGGACCGGACCCGGACCGGGGCCGCCGCCCGCCGGGTGGAGATCGCCGTCGACGGCCAGCGCGGCCTCACCGTGTACGGCAGCGACAGCCAGATCGCCACCGCGCTGGCCAACCTGGTGGAGAACGCGATCAACTACTCGGGCGAGGACACCACGGTCCGGGTGACCGCCCGGGCGACCGACGAGCACGTCGAGATCGCCGTGGCCGACCAGGGCATCGGCATCGCCCCGAACGAGGTCGAGCGGATCTTCGAGCGGTTCTACCGGGCCGACCGGGCCCGCTCCCGCGCCACCGGCGGCACCGGCCTGGGCCTGGCCATCGTCAAGCACATCGCCAGCAACCATGGCGGTCGGGTGGATGTGTCGAGCACTCTTGGTGGGGGGTCGACGTTCACTCTCCGGCTGCCCGCCCGCCCCCCGGACGACCTGGAGGCGACACTCAACTCCGCTGAGATCGAGGCCGGCCCGGCCGAGCTCCGGCAGGTCTGACCCACAGGAAAGGAAACACCCCGTTGAGCCGCGTACTGGTGGTCGAGGACGAGGAATCGTTCTCCGACGCCCTGTCCTACATGCTCCGCAAGGAGGGTTTCGAGGTCTCCGTCGCCGCGACGGGTCCCTCCGCCCTCACCGAGTTCGACCGGACCGGTGCCGACATCGTGCTGCTCGACCTGATGTTGCCGGAGATGTCGGGCACCGAGGTCTGCCGCCAGCTCCGGCAGCGGTCGCACGTCCCGATCATCATGGTCACCGCGCGGGACAGCGAGATCGACAAGGTGGTCGGCCTGGAGATCGGGGCCGACGACTACGTGACCAAGCCGTACTCGCCGCGTGAGCTGGTCGCCCGGATCCGGGCGGTGCTGCGCCGGCAGAGCACGGAGGCCGCCGAGTCGGGTGCGCCGACGCTGGCCGCCGGCCCGGTCCGGATGGACATCGAGCGGCACGTGGTGACCGTCGACGGGGCGCCCGTGCAGCTGCCGCTGAAGGAGTTCGAGCTGC
Organism: Micromonospora sp. NPDC051924; assembly: GCF_055586005.1. Taxonomy (NCBI): domain Bacteria; kingdom Bacillati; phylum Actinomycetota; class Actinomycetes; order Micromonosporales; family Micromonosporaceae; genus Micromonospora; species Micromonospora sp. NPDC051924. The sequence continues at coordinate 118,367 of NZ_JBVJJA010000004.1, read as the reverse complement.
TGGAGCTGTTGCTGCGCAACGCCGGCCGGGTGCTCACCCGGGGGCAGCTCATCGACCGGGTCTGGGGCGCCGACTACGTGGGCGACACCAAGACACTGGACGTCCACGTCAAGCGGCTGCGCTCGAAGGTCGAGCCGGAGCCGTCCGCGCCGCGCTACATCGTCACCGTCCGCGGCCTGGGCTACAAGTTCGAGCCGTGACGGCTTCTCCTCCTCCTCCCGCCCCTCACGGCAGCCTGATCGTCGGGGCGGTCTGACCGACCGGTGGTGATCCACTCGGGCTGCGGCAGGTCGCGGTGTCCGGGTTGCCGGTCACCGCTCTGTGCCGCCGGCCGAGTGAATCAAGCCGTTCTGGCCCAGGGCGGCGAGGGGTTATGTGGCCCGATGTCTGGTTCCACTGACCGCGTCGGCGCCTGCGCGGCCTCACCTCGGGTGGGCGTGATGTCCGGTTTCGGGTGTGACCGGCGGCATCCTCAGGTCGGAATGGTGGCCGGGCCGGGGTCGTTGAACACGGGTGCACGGCCGAGGAAGACCGCCCCGCCCGACGGGGTGACGGGCCCCCGGGAATGGTGGTGGGCCGCCGGTCGTTACACATGGTCCCGGCGCCGCGAAGAGGCCAAGCCCCGCGCGCTGGATGAACTCCTCGAAGACTTTCCCCCTTGTTTGAGCGCCTGACGGTGCTTGCGCACCCGCCGACCCCCCTATCGGCGTGTGGTGTGCCAAACCCCCGAATGGAGCTTTCCCATGAACACGATCATTCGTAAGAGCGTTCTTGGTGTTGCTGGTCTGGCCTTCACCGGTGGTGTGTTCGCCGGTCCGATCGCCGCCCACGCCGAGGCTCCCGTGACCCACACCAAGCCCGTCGCCGCCGTGCAGGCGGACAAGCCGGACACCGGCAAGCTGATTCCGCATGGTGTGCAGGGCGCCCAGTCGAAGATCACCCTGAACGGCGAGCAGGTCGGTAACGCCAAGGCGATCATCGCCGCGACGAAGAAGGCGGGTCTGCCGGAGCGGGCCGCGGTCATCTCGATCGCCACCAGCCTGCAGGAGTCGAAGCTGGAGAACCTGGGTCACCTCGGCGACGCCAACGACCACGACTCGCTGGGCCTGTTCCAGCAGCGCCCCTCCAGTGGTTGGGGTACGCCGGAGCAGATCACCGACCCCGAGTACGCCACCCTCGCGTTCGAGAAGGGTCTCAAGCAGGTCGACGGCTGGCAGGACATGCCGCTGACCCAGGCCGCGCAGACCGTGCAGGTGTCGGCCTACCCGGACGCCTACGCCCAGTGGGAGCAGCAGGCCGCCGACCTGGTCGCCCAGCACTGGAACAGCTGACCCACAGCCGAACAACACGCTGGCCGGCACCCCGACACGGGGTGCCGGCCAGCGGCATCTGACGCCGTCCCGGACCGGGACAGCGTCAGGCCACCCAGGCGTAGCGGCGCTCGGGGCGGCCGGCGGCGCCGTACTTGAGGGTCACCTCGGCCCGGCCGGTGCCGGCGTAGTGCTCCAGGTAGCGGCGGGCGCTGACCCGGGAGATGCCGACCCGGTCCGCGCACTCGCTGGCCGACAGCGTGCCGTCGTGCTCGCGCAGGGCGCGTTCGACCAGCTCGGCGGTTTCCGGGCTGAGCCCCCGGGGCAGGGCCGTGGCGGTGGTCACCGAGCCGCCGCGGGAGAGCACCCGGTCCACGTCCGCCTGGTCGGCGACGACCGCGGCGCGCAGCGCGGCCCGGCGGGCGGCGTACTGCTCCAGCCGGGTGCGCAGCTCGTCGAAGCCGAACGGCTTGAGCAGGTAGTTGACCGCGCCGTAGCGCACCGCCCGGCGGACCGCCTCGGCCTCCCGGGCGGCGCTGATCACCAGCACGTCGCAGTCGTGCCGGGCGGCCCGGATCCGGGTCACCACGTCCAGGCCGAACATGTCGGGCAGGTAGAGGTCGAGCAGGACCAGGTCGGGGCGAAGCTGGTCCACCGCGGCCACCGCCTGCTCGCCGGTGCTGGCGGTCCCGACCACCCGGAAGCCGTCGATCCGCTCGACGAAGCCCCGGTGGATCCGGGCCACCATGAAGTCGTCGTCGACGACCAGTACGTCGATCATCTCGCCTCCTGCCACACGCTCGACGGCACCGACATCCGGGCGGTGAACATCGCGCCCTCGTCGGTGTTCGTCACCGCGACCTCGCCGCCGCGACGGTGGCAGACCAGCCGGGTGAGCGCCAGTCCGATGCCCCGCTCGCCGCCCTGGGCCGCCTTGGTGGTGAAGCCGTGGGTGAACACCTCCTGGGCCAGCTCCGGCGCCACCCCGGGGCCGGAGTCGCGGACGATGATCTCCACCGAGGCGGCGTCCTGGCGCAGCTCGACCTCGACCCAGGCGGGACGGTCGGACGAGTCAGCGGCCGCCGCCTCGACCGCGTTGTCCACCAGGTTGCCGAGCACGGTGGCCACGTCGGCCGCCAGCTCCGCCGGCAGCCGGTCCAGCCCGGTCCGCTCGGAGAGGCGCAGCTCCACCCGGCGCTCGGCGGCGACCGCCGACTTCGCCATCACCAGGGCCGCCACCGCCGTGTCGTGGATCCGGCTGGTGACCGTGAGGTCCAGCGAGGCGCGGTGCCGGCTGAGCGCGTCGACGTACCGGACCACCTCGTCGTGCTCGCCGATCTGGATCAGCCCGGAGATGGTGTGCAACTGGTTGGCGAACTCGTGCGTCTGCGCCCGGAGCAGCTCCGTGGTGCTGCGGAACCCGCCGATCTCCTGCTCCAGCCGGGCCAGCTCGGTCCGGTCCCGCAGGGTGGTGACGGAGCCGAGCCGGCGACCGTCCTTGCGGACCGTCATCCGGTTCATCACCAGTACCCGGCCGCCCCGCACCACCACCTGGTCCCGTGCCTCCGGGCCGCTGTCCGCGCCGGCCAGCACGTCCCGCAGCCGGCCGCTGATGCGCAGCTCGGCGAGGCTGCGGCCGAGGCAGTGTTCGGGCAGGCCGAGCAGCCGCCGGCCGACCGCGTTGACCAGGGTGACCCGGTGCTGCGGGTCCAGCGCGATCACTCCCTCGGCGATGCCGTGCAGCAGCGCCTCCCGGTGCTCGGCCAGCCCGGCGATCTCCCGGGGCTCCAGGCCGAGCGTCTGCCGCTTGATCCGGCGGGCCAGCAGCCACGACCCGATCACCCCGAGCCCGCAGGCGATGCCCAGGTAGGTGAGCAGGTACGAGGACGCCCCGACCAGCCGCCGCGACCAGGTCGGCGACTCCTCGCCGACCACCACCACGCCCAGGTACCGGCCGAGGTTCCGGTCCGGGTCGTCGCCGAGCACCGGCACCTGGGCCACCAGCTCCCGCGACCCGTCGACCTCCAGCTCGCCGAACCAGCTCCGGCCCTCCGCCACCTGGGGGTCGCCGAGCCTCACCTGGCTGCCCACCAGCGTCGGATTGGTCGAGGCGACCACCCGCCCCCGGGCGTTCGCGACGGTCACCGAGGTGACGCCGTAGGTGAGGATGTTCTGCAACAGCGGGGCGATCGCCTCGCCGGGCGCGGGCTGGTCGAGCTGGTCGCGGAGCAGGGGGCTGCCGCCGAGCCGTTCGCCCAGCGTGGCGACCCGGCGGCCCTCGACCCGGTTGAAGGTCGCCGCCGACTGCGCCAACGAGACGGCGGCCACCGCCACCAGCACCACGACGATGATCGCGAGCTGGAGGATCAGCAGCTGCCCGGCGAGCGTACGGCGCCGGGACGTGACCGCGACCACAAAGACCTCAACTTCCGCTGGTGACACAACGCAGACAAGCTGCCCACGTGGAGGTCACCATCTTGCCGCTGGACTCATTCGAAACGGAAGAGAAACAAGATGGCAACTAGGAGAAACGTGCTGGTCATGGGGGTCGCCGCCGCCACGGCGCTGGCCCTGGCTGCCTGCGGCGCCACCGCCGACAAGAACGAGGGCGGCTCCAGCAACGACGGCAAGCCGGTCAGCGGACTGCGGATCATGGTGCCGAACACCCCCGGCGGCGGATACGACACCACCGCCCGGACCGCCGCGAAGGTGATGGAGGACGCCAAGATCGCCACCGGCGTGCAGGTGTTCAACCTGCCCGGCGCGGGCGGCACGGTCGGCCTCCAGCGGACCGTGAACGAGAAGGGCAACGGCAAGCTCGCCATGCAGATGGGCCTGGGGGTGGTCGGTGCCTCGTACACCTCCAAGTCGTCGGCGACGCTGACCCAGACCACCCCGCTGGCCAAGCTGATCGAGGAGGCCGGCGCCATCGTGGTGCCGAAGGACTCCCCGTACAAGACCATCAACGACCTGGTCGCGGCGTGGAAGGCCAACCCGAAGGGCATCGCGGTCGGCGGCGGCTCCTCGCCCGGCGGCCCGGACCACCTGCTGCCCATGCAGCTCGCCAAGACCGTCGGCATCGACCCCCGCCAGGTCAACTTCGTCTCATACGACGGCGGCGGCGAGCTGCTGCCCGCCGTGCTCGGCGGCAAGGTCGCCTTCGGCGCCAGCGGGTTCGGCGAGTTCCTTGACCAGGTCGAGGCGGGCCAGATCCGGGTCCTCGCGGTGACCAGCGAGGCGCCGATCGAGGCGCTCAAGGACGTGCCGACCCTGAAGTCCGCCGGCATCGACCTGGTCTTCACCAACTGGCGGGGCATCGTCGCGCCGCCCGGCATCAGCGACGCCGACAAGAAGGTCTGGATCGACGTGCTGACCAAGATGCACGAGTCGGAGGAGTGGAAGGCCGAGCTGAAGAAGCGTGGCTGGACCGACGCGTTCGTCACCGGCGACGAGTTCGGCACCTTCCTGACCGAGCAGGACAAGGCCGTGGCCGACGTGCTCAAGCAGCTCGGGTTGGCATGAGCGGCATGACGACGCGACCGGACCGGGGCGGCGACCTGCCGTCCCGGCCTCCGGCCGTACCGGACATCCCGGCGCAGCCGGGCCCGGAGGCCGCGCCGACGCCGCCGGGCGCGGCCGACGCGCCGGGGACGGGCGCGGAGCGTACGCCCGAGGAGCCGGCGGCGACGGCCGGAACCGACCCGGCGGCGGCCCCGGAGGCGGACGCCGCTCCGAGGCCGGACCGGGCGCAGTACGGCGTCTGTGCGTTCCTCGCCCTGGTCGGCGGGCTGGTCATCTTCGACGCGACGACCCGGATCGGGAAAGCGATCAACACCGCCGACCCGATCGGCCCCAAGCCGGTGCCGATCCTGCTCGGCGTGCTGCTGCTGGTCATCGCGGCGATCTACGCGGTGGACGTGGCCCGCGGCGGCGCCGGTGAGCCGGAGGCCGGCGAGGACGTCGACCTGACCATGCCCATCGACTGGCGCACGGTCCTGCTGCTGATCGGCGCGTTCCTGGTCAACGCCGTGCTCATCGAGCGGCTCGGCTGGGTGATCAGCGGGACGATCCTCTTCTGGGGCTCGGCGTACGCGCTGGGCAACCGGCACTACGTACGCAACCTGCTGATCGCCGTCGCCCTGTCGTTGATCACGTTCTACACGTTCGCCATCGGGCTCGGCGTCGACCTGCCCGCCGGCGTGCTGCAAGGGATCCTGTAGATGGACAACCTCGCCAACCTGCTCGACGGGTTCGCCCACGTGCTGACCCCGATGAACCTGCTGTTCGCGCTGCTCGGCGTGACCATCGGCACCGCCGTCGGGGTGCTGCCCGGCATCGGTCCGGCGATGACCGTGGCGCTGCTGCTGCCGGTCACCTACGGAATGGAGCCAGCCCAGGCCTTCATCATGTTCGCCGGCATCTTCTACGGCGGCATGTACGGCGGTTCGACCACCTCGATCCTGCTGAACACCCCCGGCGAGTCCTCGTCGGTGGTGACCGCGATCGAGGGCAACAAGATGGCGAAGGCGGGCCGGGCCGCCCAGGCGCTGGCCACGGCCGCGATCGGCTCGTTCGTCGCCGGCACCATCGCCACCGTGCTGCTGGTGGTGGTCACCCCGCCGGTGGTGCAGTTCGCGATCAGCCTCGGCGCACCGGACTACTTCGCGCTGATGCTGCTGGCGTTCGTCTCCGTCACCGCGGTGCTCGGCGCGTCCCGGGTACGCGGCTTCGCCTCGCTGCTGCTCGGCCTGGTGATCGGTGTGATCGGCATCGACCAGTCCGGCCAGCAGCGGCTCACCTTCGGGCTGCCGCAGCTCGCCGACGGCATCGACGTGGTCGTGGTGGCGGTCGGCATCTTCGCCGTGGGCGAGGCGCTCTGGATCGCCGCGCACCTGCGCCGTAAGGCCGGCGAGGTGATCCCGGTGGGCCAGCCGTGGATGGGGAAGCAGGACTGGAAGCGGTCCTGGAAGCCCTGGCTGCGCGGCACGGCGTTCGGTTTCCCGTTCGGTGCGGTGCCGGCGGGCGGGGCGGAGATCCCCACCTTCCTGTCGTACGTCACCGAGAAGAAGCTGTCGAAGCACCCGGAGGAGTTCGGCCGGGGGGCGATCGAGGGCGTCGCCGGGCCGGAGGCCGCGAACAACGCCTCCGCCGCCGGCACCCTGGTGCCGATGCTGGCGATCGGCCTGCCGACCAACGCCACCGCCGCGGTGATGCTGGCCGCCTTCGAGGGGTACGGCATCCAGCCCGGCCCGCTGCTCTTCACGCGGGAGTCCAGCCTGGTCTGGACGCTGATCGCCAGCCTCTTCATCGGCAACCTGCTGCTGCTGGTGCTCAACCTGCCGCTCGCCCCGGCCTGGGCGCGGCTGCTGCGGATCCCGCGCCCCTACCTCTACGCCGGGATCCTCTTCTTCGCCTCGATGGGCGCGTACGCGGTCAACGCCCAGCCGTTCGACCTGTTCCTGCTGCTCGCCCTGGGCCTGCTCGGCTTCGGCATGCGCCGCTTCGGGCTGCCGATCCTGCCGCTGATCGTCGGCATCATCCTCGGCCCGCGCGCCGAGCTGCAGGGCCGGCGGGCGTTGCAGCTCTCCGGCGGTGAGCTGCACGGGCTGATCGGCGGTTGGATGTCCTGGCTCATCTACGCCACGATCGCCGTGGTGCTCCTCTGGCCGTTGATCGGCCGGTACGTGGTCCGTCCGCTGCGCGGAAGGTTGGTGACGGCATGACCGTGCTGGTGGGATACGTGCCCTCGCCGCTCGGCGAGGCGGCCCTGCAGGCCGCGATCGAGCAGGCCCGGTTCCGCGACGAGCCGGTGCTGGTGGTGAACACGTCGCGTGGCGACGCGTACGTCGACCCGCGCTTCGCCCAGGAGCCGGACCTGGACCGGGTGGTCCGGGAACTGGTCGCGGCCGGGGTGCCGCACAACGTCCGCCAGCTCATGCGGGGGCGGGACGTCGCCGAGGAGATCGTCGAGATCGTCGAGGCCGAGGACGTGTCGCTGGTGGTGATCGGCATCCGGCACCGTACCCCGGTCGGCAAGCTGATCATGGGCTCGAACGCGCAGGAGATCCTGCTCCGGGTGCCCTGCCCCGTCCTCGCGGTGAAGGCCGACTGAGTGGCGCCCGGGGACTCCACCGGCCCCGGGCGCGTTCAGACCGGCCTGCTGCTCACGCACACCGTCGCGGTGCAGGCGGTGACCTTCATGCTCCGGCCGGCGTCCGCGTACCGGGCGCTGGAGCTCGATGTGCCGGGGGCCTGGCTGGGCGTGCTCGGGGCCAGCTTCGCCGTCGTACCCCTGGTGCTGGCCGTCCCTTCCGGGCACGCCGTGGACCGGCTCGGCGAGCGCCGCGTGGCGCTCCCCGGGTCGGTCCTGCTGGTCGCCGCCGGCCTCGGCTTCGCGCTGCTCGCCGGCTCGGTGGTCGGCCTGGTCCTGGCCAGCATGGCGCTCGGCACCGCACACCTCTGCGCGGTGGTCGCCCAGCAGGCGCTGGTCGCCAACCGCACCCCGGCCGACCGGTACGACGCGGCCTTCGGCTACTACACCTTCGCCGCCTCGCTGGGGCAGGCGCTCGGCCCCGGCCTGATCGTGCTCTTCGGCGGGGACCGCCCGATCCCGGACACCCGGGCCATCTTCCTCGGCGCCACGGTGGTGGCGTTCCCGCTGCTGGTCGTGACGCTGTTCCTGCGCCCGTCCGGACACCACCGGCGGGCCGCCGGCGGTGCCGCCGCCGGCGGGCTGCGCGACCTGCTCCGCCAGCCGGGCCTGGTCCGCGCCCTCACGGTGAGCTGCGTCGTCCTGGCGGCGGTCGACATCAGCCTGGTCTACCTGCCCGCGCTCGGCACGGAACGCGGCATCGCCGCCGGATCGATCGGCATCCTGCTCGGCGTCCGGGCGGTCGCCTCGATGGCGTCCCGGCTGCTGCTCGGCCGGCTGGTGGCGGCCCTCGGGCGGCGGGTCGTGCTGGTCGGCACGGTGGCGCTCTCCGCCGTCGGGCTGGCCCTGCTGCTGCCGCCACTGCCGTTCCCGGTCCTGGTCGGCGTGGTCACCGTGGCCGGGTTGGGGCTGGGCGCGGGCCAGCCGCTGACCATGTCGTTCCTGGCCGAGGTGGCGCCGCCCGGGCTGCGCGGCCGGGCGATGTCGCTGCGGCTCACCGGCAACCGGCTCGGTCAGGTGCTCATCCCGAGCGCGGCCGGCGCGCTCGCGGCCGGCACCGGCGCGGCCGGGGTCCTCGCCTGCACCGCGGCCGGTCTGGCCGGCGCGGCCGTCGCCGCCACCCGCCTGCACCGGTCGCCGCCCACGGATCCGAACCCCTGAGTGAGAGAAGGACGACCATGGAGATCCCCACGACCGCCGACCTCTACGACCGGCACGGCGACGCCCTCGGCTCGTGCGACACCCAGTTGCGCCAGTTCGGCGGGGTCCGGGCCTTCGCCGGCCCGGCCGTCACGGTGCGCTGCTTCCAGGACAACGCCCTGGTGAAGTCGATCGTCGCCGAGCCGGGGGAGGGCCGGGTGCTGGTGGTGGACGGCGACGGCTCGCTGCACACCGCCCTGATGGGCGACCTCATCGCCGGCGCCGCGGCGGAGAACGGCTGGGCCGGTGTGGTGATCAACGGCGCGGTGCGCGACGTCGCCGCCCTGGCCGCCCTGCCGATCGGCATCAAGGCGCTGGGCACCAACCCGCGCAAGAGCGCCAAGACCGGCGCCGGCGAACGGGACGTGCCGGTGTCGTTCGGCAACTGCGTCTTCACGCCCGGCGCCGAGGTGCACAGCGACGACGACGGCGTCGTCGTGCTGCCCGTCGCCGGGCGGGACTAGCCCTCGGTGGCCGGGTGCGGGGCGACCTGCCCCTGACGCAGCCGGACCGCGCAGAGCTCGGCCAGCCGGGCGTACGCGGGGGCGCCGATCAGCGCGGTCAGCTCCGGGGCGTACGAGAGGTACATCGGCTCGGCGCCGACGTGCGCGTCGGTCGAGGAGGTGCACCACCAGTCCAGGTCGTGCCCGCCCGCGCCCCAGCCCCGCCGGTCGAACTCGCCGAGCGTGGAGATCAGCACCTTGGTGTTGTCCGGCCGCTTGTGCCACTCCTGGTCGCGGCGGATCGGCAGCTGCCAGCAGACGTCCGGCTTGTACTCCAGCGGGTGGACCCCGTCCCGCAGCGCCTGGGCGTGCAACGCGCAACCACCGCCACCCGGGAAGTCGGCGTCGTTGAGGAAGACGCACGGCGCGTCGACGTCCCGGGTGGCGGTACGCCGGGCCGGGTTCTTCCCGTCGATCGTGTCGTTTTCCGTCCAGTTCTTGGAGCCCTTGCGGAAGTGCTGCCAGGTCTCCGGGGTGAGCCGCTTGACCGCCGCCCGGACCCGCTTCTCGTCGTCGGAGTCGGTGAAGAACGCGCCGTGCGAGCAGCAGCCGTCGGCGGCGCGGCCGGCGATGATGCCGTGGCAGCCCTTGCCGAAGATGCACGTCCAGCGGGAGAGCAGCCAGGTCAGGTCCGCCCGGACCACGTGCTTCTCGTCGCCCGGGTCGACGAACTCGATCCACTCCCGGGGGAAGTCCAGCCCGACCTCCCGGCTGCGCGGGTCGTCGGGGCCGTCCACCAGCACGTGAAGCTCGATCTGCCCTGTCACCCGGCCCAGCGTACGCGCGGTCACCCAGGCCGGCTGGCGAGCCGGGAAACGTGTCGGGCCATAGGGTCGGGAGCATGCGACTGGGTGTCCTCGACGTCGGTTCCAACACGGTGCACCTGCTGGTGGTCGACGCCCACCACGGGGCCCACCCCTGGCCGGCCCACTCCGAGAAGGTGGTGCTGCGGCTGGCCGAGCAGATCGGCCCGGACGGCGCGCTGACCGATGCGGGCGCGGACGGGCTGGTCAAGGCCGTCGGAATGGCCCGCGCGGCCGCCGCCGGGCTGGAGGCCGACGACCTGCTGGCCTTCGCCACCAGCGCGGTCCGGGACGCCACCAACGCCGGCGAGGTGCTGGCCCGGGTCCGCGACGAGACCGGCGTACGCCTGGAGGTGCTCTCCGGCGCGGACGAGGCGCGGATGACCTTCCTCGCGGTGCGGCGGTGGTTCGGCTGGTCGGCCGGGCGGCTGCTCGGGATGGACATCGGCGGCGGTTCGCTCGAACTGGCCGCCGGCATCGACGAGGACCCGGACGTGGCGATCTCGCTGCCGCTGGGCGCCGGGCGGCTGAGCCGGGAGCGGCTGCGGGTGGACCCGTCCGGCACCGTGCCGCCGTCCGCCGAGGCCGTCGAGGAGCTGCGGGAGTACGTGGACGCCCAGCTCGATCCGGTGCGGGACCAGCTCACCGAGGTGGGCTGGGAGCGGCCGGTGGCCAGCTCGAAGACGTTCCGGACGCTGGCCCGCCTGGCCGGGGCCGCGCCCTCCGCCGCCGGGCTCTGGGCCCCACGCAGCCTGACCCGGACCGGGCTGCGTCAGGTGCTCGGCTTCATCCGGCACATCCCGCCCGCCCAGCTGCCCGAGCTGGAGGGGGTGAGCGCGGCCCGGGCCCACCAGCTCCTCGCCGGGGCGGTGGTGGCCGAGGCGGTGCTGCGCCGCCTCGACGTGGACCGCCTGGACATCTGCCCCTGGGCGCTGCGCGAGGGGGTCATCCTGCGCCGGCTGGATCAGCTGGTGCCGATGTGATCCCGGCCGGGCAAGCTGGGCGCTTTGCGGCTGCTCGTCCCGATGCGCCGAGCCGGGGACGGCTACCCTGAGGGGTGTGACTTCCCACGTCCCGGTGCTCCTGTCCACTTCCTCGGTGTTCCCTGAGCGCACCGCGGCGGCGTTCCAGCTCGCCGCGGCGCTCGGGTACGACGGCGTCGAGGTGATGGTCTGGACCGATGTGGTGAGCCAGGACCCGGGCGCGCTGCGCGGCCTGGCCGACCACTACGACGTACCGGTCCTGTCGGTGCACGCGCCCTGCCTGCTGGTCACCCAGCGGGTGTGGAGCCCGGACCCGTGGGAGCGGCTGCGCCGGGCCGCCCGGCTGGCCGAGACCCTGGAAGCGCCCACCGTCGTGGTGCACCCGCCGTTCACCTGGCAGCGCGACTACGCTCGGAACTTCACCGAGGGCCTGGCGACGATCGAGGAGCAGTTCGGCGGCCTGCGCTTCGCGGTGGAGAACATGTACCCGGTGCGGATGGCCGGCCGCCAGTTCGTCCCGTACGTCCCGGGCTGGGATCCGACCGACACCGGCTACACCTCGTACACCCTGGACCTGTCGCACTGCGCCGCCTCGCACACCGACGCCCTCGCGATGGCCGACCGGATGGGCGCCGGCTTGGCGCACGTGCACCTGGGTGACGGCACCGGCGAGGGGCGCGACGAGCACCTGGTGCCCGGGCGCGGCGGCCAGCCCTGCGCAGAGCTGCTCCGCTCGCTGGCCGGTCGGGGCTTCACCGGCTCGGTCGCGGTGGAGGTCACCACCCGGGGCGCGAAGAGCCGCGCGGTCCGGGAGGCCGACCTGCGCGAGGCCCTCGAGTTCGCCCGCGCCAACCTCACCGCCCCCTCCCCGGTCGACGCCTGACCGCCCGCGCCGGCGGGCCGGCGGTCAGGAGACCGGGGTGAGGGTCTCCGCCTGGGCGGGGACGGTGACCTGCTCGCCGACGGCGGCCCGTTTGCGGGCCCGGTGCGCGGCCACGTGGGAGCGGGTCGCACAGCGCTCCGAGCAGAACCGCCGGCAGCAGTTCGACGAGGTGTCCAGGTAGACGTTGCCGCAGCGCTCGTCCGCGCAGACACCGAACCGGGCGCTGCCGTACTCGCACAGCCAGACCGACAGGCCCCAGACGGCGCCGGCCAGGTATTCCGACGAGACCGAGGCGCCCCGGCTGGTCACGTGCATGTGCCAGTCGCTGGAGTCGTGGCCGGAGATGCGCGGCTGCACCGGGAAAGCCTCCAGCAGCGCGTTCAGCTCCGTCACCGCCGCGGCGTCCCGGCCCGAGGTGCCGTACTCGAAGACGTCGCGCAGGCGCTTCTGCGCCCGCCGGAAGATCGTCAGGTCCCGCTCCGCGACCTCGTCGCGCATCCACGCGTTGTCGTCCGGGAAGAGGGCCCGCAGGTCGTCGAGGTCGTCCAGACGGGCGTTGACGAGATCAACGCCGGTCCGGGCGTACGCGTCGAAGTTCACGACACCAACGGTAGACGACTCACGGGGTACGTGGCGCGTCGATGTAGTGGGGCAGGAACCGCGCGTAACCGTCTGTGATGAGGCTCTCGCTCTCCCGTACGCCGGCGCCGGCCGATTCACCGTCGACGATCCAGCTCCCCAGCACCATCCGGTTGCCGGCGAAGTCGGGCAGCGCCCGGAACTCCTGGTAGCAGAACCCCTCGTCGCCGTAGCTGCCCGGATTGGTGATCTCGGTGCCGGCGGTCACGATGCGCACCGAGCCACCCTCCCGGCCGAGCAGCGGCTTGGCCACGTACTCGGTCATCCCGCGCGGTGAGTCCAGGTACGCCGGCAGCAGGTACTCGTGGCCCGGGTACAGCTCCCAGAGCACCGCCAGCAGCGCCTTGTTCGACAGGAGCAGCTTCCAGGCCGGCTCGATCCAGGTGGTCGGGGTGCCCGGCTCCAGCGCCGGCGACCCGTAGGGCTCGGCCAGCATCCACTCCCAGGGGTAGAGCTTGAAGCAGGTGGTGATCGGCCGGTCGTCCGCGTCCACGAAGCGCCGCCCGTCCCAGCCGATCCGCTGGATCGGCATGAGGGTCACGTCCAGCCCGGCCTGGCGGGCCGTCTCGGCCAGGTAGCCGGCGGTGATCTGGTCCTCGCCGGACTCCTCCTCCTCGGACCAGACCACGTGCAGCCCGGGGTCGTGCAGCCCCGCGCCGATCTTCGCCCACGCCCCGACCAGTCGCTCGTGCAGGCTGTTCCACTGGTCCGCCTCGGGGCGGGTGTGCTCCAGCCAGTACCACTGCACGATGCTCGCCTCGACCAGCGAGGTTGGGGTGTCGGCGTTGTACTCCAGCAGCTTGGGCGGCCAGCTCCCGTCGTACCACAGGTCGAAGCGGCCGTAGAGGGTGGGCGGCCGCTCGCGCAGCGACCGGGCCACCGCCTCCGCCGCCCAGGCCGGGATGCCGAACTCGGCGTACCGGTTGCGGGCGACGATGTGCTCGGCGGCGGCCACCGACATCCGGTGCAGCTCCTCGGTCGCCTCCTCCAGCCGGAGCACCTCGTCCAGGTCGAAGGCGTACGCGGCGGTCTCGTCCCAGTACGACATGATCTCGCCGTCGGGCAGCTCGGTGTCGACGTACACCAGGCCCTGCGAGCGGATGGTGGCGTCCCAGTCGGGGCGCGGATCACTCGCCTCGCGCCGCACCTCAGCCTCCGCAGGAGGCGAGGTGGGTGCCGAAGCCGCCCCGGTCGGGCAGCGCGGCGGCCACCGGGACGGGAGTGTCCCGGCCGGCGGCCGGCGCGGGGACGCGCAGGGCCAGCGCGACGGTGTCGCCGCCGCCCCCGGCCGGGCCGAGGGCGCAGTCGTCATCGTCGTCGTCGTAGCCGCCGTTGCAGCCGGAGAGGGCGAGCGCCAGGACGGTCAGCGTGCCGAGCTGGACGGTGGCCGACCGGAGCCGGCGTCGGGGGGTGCGTTCCACGTGATCGTTGTAGCCGATCCCCGCCAGCCCGGCAGCCCCGGGAACGCTGCGTGACGTTGCCCGCCGCCCCCCGGCGCGGGCCCGCACCCGGGCGTTACGCTCGGCTCATGCTCCGTTCCGTCATCCTCGCCGCCTCCCGGTCATCCCAGGTCGAGCGGCTCGTCGCGACGGCCCCGTTCACCCGGGACGTCGTCCGCCGGTTCGTCGCCGGCGCCGGCACCGACGACGCGCTGCGCGCGACCCGCGCACTCGTCACCGACGGCCAGGCCGTGACCCTCGACTATCTGGGCGAGGACACCACCACCCCCGAGCAGGCGAACGCCACCCGGGACGAGTACCTCAAGCTGCTGCGGCTGCTCTCCGCCGGCGAGCTCACCCCGGCCGCCGAGGTGAGCGTGAAGCTCTCCGCGCTCGGCCAGATGTTCGACGAGCAGCTCGCGTACGACAACGCGCGGGCGATCTGCGCGGCGGCCGACGCGGCGGGCACCACGGTCACCCTCGACATGGAGGACCACACCACCACCGACTCGACCCTGGACATCCTCGCCAAGCTGCGCAAGGACCACCCGTCGACCGGCGCGGTGCTCCAGGCGTACCTGCGGCGGACCGAGTCGGACTGCCGGGAGCTGTCCGGCGCCGGGTCCCGGGTGCGGCTCTGCAAGGGCGCGTACAAGGAGCCCGAGTCGGTGGCCTACCAGTCCGCCCGCGAGGTGGACAAGTCGTACGTGCGCTGCCTGAACGTGCTGATGTCCGGGGACGGGTACCCGATGCTGGCCACCCACGACCCGCGGCTGATCGCCATCGGCGAGGACCGGGCCCGCTGGTTCGACCGCGGCCCGGACCGGTTCGAGTTCCAGATGCTGTACGGCATCCGCCCCGAGGAGCAGCGGCGCCTGGTCGGCGAGGGCTACACCGTGCGCACCTACGTCCCCTACGGCGACCAGTGGTACGGCTACCTGATGCGCCGGCTGGCCGAGCGCCCCGCCAACCTGATGTTCTTCGGCCGCGCGCTGGTCTCGAAGAAGTGACTCACTCGTTCGACCAGGCCCGGGTGCACAGCACCAGCCGGTAGCCGTCCGGGTCGGCGAACGTCACCCCGAAGCGGTCCCAGTACGGGCCGGCGGAGACCCTCGTCCCGCCGGCCCGTTCCAGTCGGTCCGTCAGGTCGTCGTCGACCGGGCCGTCCAGGTAGAGCACGAACAGGTCCTCCTCGGTCGGGCGCGGCGCGACGGCGAGGTGTGTGCCGCCGACGAGTTCCAGGTGCCAGCCGGCGCCCGGGAGGCCCAGCATCACCAGGTCGTGCTCGCCCGGCCCCTCGGCCGCGCCCCGGTACAGCACCGCCAGGCCCAGGCCCTCCGCCCAGAAGCGTTCGGCGGCGGCCAGGTCGCGGCTGGGGCGGGCGAGGCGTACGTGGGTGTCTGCGGAAATCGGCATGCGCAGGATCCTGCGATCTCCACCCGACTTGAGGTCAACCCTTGACGAGAGAAGCTAATGGCATTAGCTTTTTGGCTATGACGATTAGCCAGGTGTCGCGGGACGGCGGGACGATCGCGTACGAGGTGCACGGGGAGGGCCCGCTGGTGGTCCTCTCGCACGGCATGGGGGAGAACCGGGCGGCCTTCCGGCACCTGGTGCCCCGGTTGGTGGCCGCCGGCTACCGGGTGGCCTCGGTCGACGTGCGCGGCCACGGCGACTCCAGCGCCCACTGGCCCACGTACGCGCCGTCGGAGGTCGGCGGCGATCTGCTCGCCGTGGTCCGGGCGCTCGGCGGTGGACCCGCCACCCTGGTCGGCAGCTCGTCCAGCGCGGCGGCCGTCGTCTTCGCCGCCGCCGACGCACCCGAGCTGGTCAACGGCATCGTGCAGGTCAGCCCGTTCGTGTCCCAGGCGCAGCCGAACCCGGTGATGCGGCTGGCCCAGGCGGTCGTGCTGCGCAGCCCCCGGCTGTTCGGGATGTTCCACCGCACGCTCTTCCCGTGCGGGCGGCCGGCGGACGACGCCGCGTACCGGAAGGAGATGGTCGCCAGGCTGCGCGGCCGGATGGCCGCGGTGCGCGGCGTGGTCGAGCCGGTCGAGCCGCACTGGACCGCGCGCGCCCGCGAGGTACGGCAGCCGGTCCTGGTGCTGATGGGCACGAAGGACCCGGACTTCAAGGACCCCGGCGCCGAGGCGCGGGCCGCCCGCCGGCTCTTCGCCACGGCCGAGGCCCGCATGATCGCCGACTCCGGCCACTACCCGCACGCCGACCAGCCCGCCGCCACCGTCGCCGACCTCGCCGAGTTCCTGGCGGTGACCTCCCGTGCCTAGGGCCGGCCTGAGCCCGCAGGCGGTGGTCCGCGAGGCGGCCGCGCTCGCCGACGAGGTCGGCCACGACCGGCTCACCCTGGCGGCGGTCGCCGGCCGGCTCGGCGTCGCGCTGCCCAGCCTCTACAAGCACGTCAAGGGCGTCGACGCGCTGCACCAGAAGCTCGCCGCGCTGGCCGTCGGCGAGTTGGCCGAGGAGATGACCCGGGCGGTCGCCGGCCGGGCCGGCCGGGACGCGTTGCACGCGGTCGCCGTCGCCTGGCGCGACTACGGCCGCCGGCACCCGGGCCGGTACGCCGCGGCCCAGCAGGTGCCCGCCGCGGACGATCCCGAGCACGTCGTGGCCGGGCGGCGGGCGCTGGACGCGGTCTACGCGATCCTGCGCGGGTACGGCCTGACCGGCGACGACGCCGTGGACGCGGCCCGGATCTTCCGCAGCGCCGTGCACGGCTTCGTGACCCTGGAGGCGGTCGGCGGCTTCGGCATCCCGCGCGACCTCGACCGCTCCTTCGACCAGTTGGTGGCCGCGCTGGACACCGCGTACCGGGACTGGAGGTCCTGATGAAGGCCGTTCTGCTGGCGCTCGCCTTCCTGCTGGAACTGGCGATGCTCGTGGCTGCCGGATGGTGGGGCTTCACCCTCGACGCCGGCTGGTCGGTACGCCTGCTCGCCGGCCTCGGGGCGCCACTGCTGATCGCCGTCGTGTGGGGCGTGTTCTGCTCGCCGAGGGCGAACGTGGCGCTGCCCGCCCCGGCCAAGCTCACCGTCCAAGCCGCCTGCTTCGTCACCGGCGGGCTGCTGCTCGCGCTGGCCGGCCGGCCGGTGCCCGCAGCCGCGCTGGTGGCCCTCTGGGCGATCGACAAGGCGCTGCTCACCCACCTCGGCGACCCGGTCTGAGCCCACTTGTCCAGCTCTGCGTGCCCCGACCCGCGCGGACCTGGGCGGCAAGTGGCCCTTCCGGGGTCAGGGGCGCGGGAGCGAGACCGGAGCTCGCCGGCGCGCGGCAGGCTCTGGCCGGATCGCCCCGATTGGTCGTACCCTTCGCCGGTGACCGACGGTGACGAGTGGCCCTCCGGCCCGACCACGGCGAGCCCCGCGCCCCTCGCGCCGGCACCGCCCGCCCCGCCGCCGGTGTCGCGGAAGCTGCGGCGGCCGCCGCTGTGGGTCGTGCTCGCCCTGGTGCTGGTCCTCGCGGCGTGCGGAGTGCCCGGCGTACTCCTGGTCGGGCTGGTGGGGAACGCGGCCGGCCGGCCGGCCGATCGCGCCGACGACCCGGCCACGGCGGCCGCCCGCCGGCTCGGCCAGCGGATGATCGCCCAGCTGGGCCGGCAGGCCACCGCGCTGCTCGACGGCGACCGGGCCGGCTTCCTCGCGGTCGCCGAGCCGGCCGCCCGGCCCGCCCTGACCCGCCGGTACGCCGCCCTGCGGGCGCTGCGGGTGACCGTGTGGCGACCGGCCGCCGCGGACCTGCCGGTGGCGGTGGACGGGCGGCCGGGTGAGTGGCGGCTGTCGGTGGACGTCGGCTACTGCTTCGTGGTGCCGCGCTGCACGCCGAGCACGGTCGACTTCGGCACCCGGTGGCGGCTGGTGGGGGACGAACCCCGGCTGGTCGCGGTCGAGGAGTCCCGGGCGAAGCCGGCCGGCGCCCGGCCGTGGGAGGTCAGCGACCTCGCGGTGGCGGTCGGCCGGCGGACGGTCGTCGCCACCACTCCCGGCCGGCGGGCCGAGCTGCGCGGCCTGCTCGCCCAGGCCGAGGCGGCCGCGCAGGTCGCCGACCGGTACGCCGTCGGCGGCACCCCGCCGGACCGCTACCTGGTGTTCTACGCCGGCCGGGCCGAGTGGCAGCGCTGGTACGGCGGCGGCCGCCCGAAGTGGACGGCCGGGTACGCGGTCGGCGTCGGCGGCGGCCACCACGACGTGGTGCTGAACGCGCAGAGCCTCTCGCCCGCCGGGGTCGACGACCTGCTCCGGCACGAGCTGACCCACGCCGCCTCGCTGCCCGACCGGGGCTACTCGGACCGGTCGAGCTGGTGGCTGGTGGAAGGGCTTGCGGAGTACGCGGGTGCGGACGGCCAGCCGGTCGACCGCTACGAGGGCCTGGCCGAGGTGCGCCGGCTCGTCCGTGGCGGCTGGAACGGTCGGCTGAACTCGCTGGCCCCCGCCGACGACGCGGCCGACGACCGGGTCGGAGGCGCCTACGGCGTCGGCTACCTGGCCGTCCGCCACCTGGTCGACCGGTACGGCGAGCAGCGGGTGCTCGACTTCTTCCGGGCCGTCGTGGACGAGCGGCGGTCGGTGGACGACGCCGCCGACGAGGCGTTCGGCGAGCGCTGGTCCACCCTGCACGACGACTGCGTCGGGTACGTCCGCGCGGTGGCCGGCTGACGTCCGGAGCGCCGGACACGGCGGGTCGACCCGTTGGCGACGGGCCGTAGCATGGGCCGGGTGGTCCGCACCCACCCGCCGCGGCTGCCCGCGGCCACCCGCCCTCGCCTGTTCCTCGCCCTGTTCGCCGTCGTCGCCCTGACCGGCACCACGGCCGCCTCCTGCGGGGACGAGAAGTCCCCGGTCACCGTCGCGCAGGTCGGTCGGAGCCCGGTGACGGAGGTGATCGACGCCCCGGCGACGGTGACCGCCCGGGCCGCCGCCACCCTCACCGCGCCGGCCGACGGCACCCTGGCCAGCCTGCGCGTCCAACCTGGACAGCGGGTCAGCAAGGGGCAGGTCCTCGCGGTGATCAGCTCCCCGTCGGCGCAGGACCGCCTGAAGCAGGCCCGGGAGGCGCTGCGCGCGGCGAAGCGGGCCGGCCGGGGCTTCGGCGTCGGCGACCTGGGCGGGAGCCGGCGCGGCACCGACCGGGCCGCCAAGGAGGCGTTCGACGCGGCGCGCCAGGCCGCCGGGAAGATCGGCGACCCGCAACTGCGGTCCGCGCTGCTGCTCCAGGTCGAGTCGGCGCAGCAGCAGTACGAGTCGGCCGCCCGGGCCGCCGACCGCGCGGTCGGCGCCGTGCAGCGCGGCGTGGCCGGCCTGAACAGCGCCCTCGGCGCGCTGTCGGCCGCGCAGCGCCTCCAGGCCCAGCAGGCGTACGACCTGGCGAAGGCGACCGTCGACGCGTTGACCCTGCGGGCCCCGATCGCGGGGGTGGTGCAGCCGGGTGGCACCCGGGCGGCCGCGGGGACGGATCTGGGCAGCCTGCTCGGCGCGGCCGGGGGCGGCGTGCCCGGGCTCGACCCGTCGGCGCTCGGGTCCGCCGGCCAGGCCGGTCCGCCGCCGGGGGTGGACGACGCGGTGCCGCCGGGTGGCCGGGTGACCGCCGGCACGCCCGTGCTGACCGTGGTGGACACCGGCCAGCTCGGCCTGCTCGCCGAGGTCGACGAGACCGACGTGCTGCTGGTCCGGGCCGGCCTGACCGCCTCGGTGGAGCTGGACGCGGTGACCGGTGCGAGCTACGACGCGACGGTCCGCTCGGTGGACGTGCTGCCCACCACCTCCGCCCGCGGCGGGGTCACCTACCGGGTCCGGCTCGGCCTCGGCGCCGGGCGGCTCGGCGAGGGGGAGGTCGCGCCGGCGCCCCGCCCGGGCATGAACGCGGTGGTCCACCTCCGGGTCCGCGAGGCCGCCGACGCGGTGACCGTACCGGCGTCGGCGGTCTTCTCCGTGGACGGCCGGGACGCGGTCTGGGTGCTTCGGGACGGCCGGGCCGACCGGGTGCCGGTCACCGTCGGCGTGCAGGGGCAGGACCTGGTGCAGATCGTCAGCGGCGTGCAGGCCGGCGACCGGATCGTGGTGCGCGGCGCCGACCAGGTCCACGACGGCCAGGAACTGAAGTGACCCTCCCCGCCGGGGTGCCGGCCATCGAGGCCGTCGATGTGTCCCGGACGTACGAGTTGGACGGGGTGTCGGTGCCGGCGCTGCGCGGGGTCTCGCTCACCATCGAGCCGGGCGAGTACGTGGCGGTGATCGGGCCGTCCGGCTCCGGCAAGTCCACCCTGATGCACCTGCTCGGCGGGCTGGACCGGCCGACCGGCGGCCGGCTGGTGATCGGGGGCCGCGACGTGGCCAGCCTCACCGCGCCCGAGTTGGCCACGTTGCGCAACCGGACCATCGGCTTCGTCTTCCAGGCGTTCCACCTGCTGCCCCGGACCTCCGCCGTGGACAACGTGGCGCTGCCGCTGGTCTACCGGGGGATCGGCGCGCGGCAGCGACGGGAACGGGCGGCGGCGATGCTCGGCCGGGTCGGGCTCGGGCACCGGCTGGACCACCGGCCGAACCAGCTCTCCGGCGGCGAGCAGCAGCGGGTGGCGATCGCCCGGGCGCTGGTCACCGACCCGGCGGTGCTGCTCGCCGACGAGCCTACCGGCAATCTGGACACCGCCACCGGAGAGGCGGTGCTGGAGCTGCTCGAACGGTTGAACGCCGAGTCGGCGGTGGCCCTGGTGATGGTGACCCACGACCAGGAGGTGGCCGCCCGGGCCCGCCGCCGGATCGCCGTCCGCGACGGCCTGATCAGGTCGGACACGCTTCATGATCGACCGCTGTCCGGCGTCGGTGGTCGACCTGCGACACTGGACGACGCTCCCAGCGCGGAGCCCCGGTTCGCGTCCGGACGCGGCCCGGGGCACCCGTCCGGTGGCTCCGGTGGCGCCGCCGGAGCCACCGGACGCCTTTCCGACGACTCCAGTTCGGCCCGTCTGACGCCGCGCAACGACCTGGAGCCGTCGTCCGACCGGTCGGGACCGGACGCGGAGGTCGCGCCCGGAGGTGCCGGGTGAGGGTCGCGGAGGCCTGGCGGGTGGCGCTGGACGCGCTGCGCGCCAACCGGATGCGCAGCGTGCTGACCATGCTCGGGGTGATCATCGGGGTCGCGTCGGTGGTGATTCTGGTGGCCATCGGCACCGGCACCAAGCAGAAGGTCGAGCAGCAGGTGGAAGGGCTCGGCTCGAACCTGCTCCTGGTGGTGCCCGGCCGGATCGACGTGGGCAACGCCCCGGTGGTGTCGCCGCTCGACCTGAAGGATGTGGACGCGGTCTCCCGGGTGGTCGGCGACCCGGGACGGGTGGCCGTCACCGTCGCCTCCGGGGCGACCGCGCGGGCCGGCAACCGGTCCGACTTCACCACCGTGCAGGGGGTGCTGGAGACCACCCCGGCGGTCTTCACCCGCTCGCTCGCCCGGGGCCGCTACCTCACCGGTGCCGACGTGGACACCAGCCGTCGGGTCGCGGTGCTCGGCGCGTCCGTGGCGCGCACGCTCTTCCCCGACCGGGACCCGCTCGGCCAGCAGGTCGCGCTGGCCGGCGTCCGGTTCCGGGTGATCGGCGTCTTCGCCCCGCTCGGCCAGAGCCTGGGCGTGGACCGCGACGACGAGGTGCACATCCCGGTCACCGCGGCCCAGCGGCTCTGGGGAACCCAGCGGATCGACGGCATCGCGGTGAAGGCCCCGGACCGGGAGCGGATCGGCGAGCTGGGCGATCGGATCGTGGCCGAGCTGTCCCGACGGCACCCCGACACCGAGTTCAGCGCCGTCACCCAGCAGCAGATCCTCGGCGTGCTCGGCGACATCCTCGGGGTGCTGACCGGGGTGCTGGCTGCCATCGCCGGCATCTCGTTGCTGGTCGGCGGGGTCGGCGTATCCAACATCATGCTGGTCTCGGTACGCGAGCGGACCCGGGAGATCGGCCTGCGCAAGGCGGTCGGCGCCCGGCCCCGGGACATCGGGGTGCAGTTCCTGCTGGAGGCGGTGCTGCTCACCTCGATCGGCGGGCTGACTGGGATGGCCCTCGGCATCGGCACCGCGCTGCTGGTCGACGCGGTCTCGCCGATCCCCGCGGCGATCACCTGGTGGTCGCTGGCGCTCGCGTTCGGCGTCTCGGCGGCGGTGGGCATCGTCTTCGGCGTGGTCCCCGCCCAGCGGGCCGGCCGGCTCGACCCGGTGGTGGCGCTGCGCGCCGAGTGACCCCCTCCCATGAACGGGACGAGCCGCCCGTCCGGGTGGAAAACGCCAGGTCAACGCGGCGTAAGCCGGGGACATTCCATGATCATTAGAAGGAAGGGATCGCGCCGGTCACAGCCGTCCCGCTACCGTACTGGTAACACGCGCGTTGCCCGTCGTGGCCGGGCCAACCTGCCCCGGTGGCACGCGCCGGGCATGGGAATGGGTCGGTGAGCCATGGCCGGGTCGCAGTCCGACGCACGGCTGTCGGATGTCAGGTTCCTGACCGTCGCCGAGGTGGCGACGGTCATGCGGGTCTCCAAGATGACGGTCTACCGCCTCGTGCACAGCGGTGAGCTGACCGCGGTGCGGGTGGGCAGGTCGTTCCGGGTGCCCGAGCACGCCGTGCACGAATACCTGCGGGGCGCCTTCCAGGAGACCGCCTGACGCCTCGGCCGCCGCACCGTCGAGTGCGACGAAAGGGGCATCGACCGGGGGCGCGTTGGTCCTGCTGACGCACTCCGGCTACCCTGGACCCCGATCGTGACCGCACCCCGGTGCGCCCTGCCCACCACGCTGGTCCGGTCCGTTGTCCGCAAGCGGTCACCGACGCCACCCGCGGTGGTGTCTCCCGGTCCGCCCCGCACGTTGCATCGAAAGGCTGTCGTATGGGCTCGGTGGTCAAGAAGCGCCGCAAGCGCATGGCTAAGAAGAAGCACCGCAAGCTGCTGCGCAAGACCCGCGTCCAGCGTCGCCGTCTCGGCAAGTGACCGGAGCCGGGCCCCCGCCCGGCATCCGGCACCACTTGCCAACAGTCGACCCTCGGAGGCTCAGGTGATCAGGCCGTGGACGTCCCGGCTCGATCCCGCCTGCCGGGCAAGGCGCACGACATGACCCCCGGTGGCACCCCAGGTGCTCCGGGGGTCGTCGTCGTGACCGGGGTCGGCCGCTACCTGGGCGCGCACGTCGCCGCCCGCCTCGCCGCCGACCCGCGCATCGAACGCGTCATCGGGGTCGACCCGGCCACCCCGAACCCCGAATTCGCCGACCTGCTGGCCGGGGTCGAACGCGTCCGCCTCGACCTCGACTCGCTCGGCGGCCTGCTGGTCGACCTCGACGTCGACGCGGTGGTGCACCTGGCCCTGGTCACCGCCCCGGACCCGCAGCACGGCGGGCGGGCGGCGATGAAGGAACAGAACGTCATCGGCACCATGCAGCTGCTCGCCGCCTGCCAACGGGCGCCCCGGCTGCGCAAGCTCGTGGTGCGCTCCTCCACCGCCGCGTACGGGGTGTCGTTCCGCGACCCCGCCGTCTTCACCGAGGAGACCGAGCCGCGCGAGGTGCCGCGCGGCGGTTTCGGCCGCGACATCCTCGACATCGAGGGGTACGTCCGCGGGTTCCGCCGCCGGCGCCCCGACGTCACCGCGACCGTGCTGCGCTTCGCGCCGTTCATCGGCTCCACCGCCGACACCACGCTCACCCGGTACTTCTCCCAACCGGTCGTGCCCACCGTCTTCGGCCGGGACCCGCGACTCCAGTTCGTCCACTTCGACGACGCCTTGGAGGTGCTGCACCGGTCGGTCGCCGAGGACCACTCGGGGACGTACAACGTGGCCGGACCGGGGGTGCTCTCGCTGTCCCAGGCGATCCGGCGGGCCGGCCGGGTGGCCCTGCCGGTGCTCGAACCGGGCCTCGCCGGGGTGGCCTCCGTCGCCCGCAACCTGGGCTTCGGCCGGTACGGGTTGGACCAGGTCGACCTCTTCGTGCACGGTCGGGTGGTGGACACCAGCAGACTGGAGCGCGAGTACGGCTTCACGCCCCGCTCGACCGCCGCCGCCTTCGAGGACTTCATCCGCGCGCACCACGGCGGGGTGGTGGTGACCCGGGACCAGCTCGCCGTCGCCGAGCAGCTCGTCCTGGAGAGCATCCGGCAGGTCCGGGCCGTCGTGCGGGAGCGCCCGTGAGCGAGCGGACCATCAGACTCAGTAGCGCGTCGCCTAGCGCCGCCGCGGAGCGAAGCGAGGCGGCGGCGTGAGCGGGGCCGAGGAGCGCGGCGAGGCGCGCTACGACGTACCGCTGGCGGTGCCCGCGCCGGACGCGGAGCCGGCGCGGCGCAACGGGCACCGGCGGGCGACGATGGCCGCCGCCGAAGCCGTGCCGACCGGCGGCCACGGAACCTCCGACGAGCCGGACACCTCGGCCGACGAGCCGGGTCCCATCGGCGAGCCCGCGCGGGCCGGGGCGGACGGCACGGGCGACGCCGCCACGCGGAAGGCGGTCGCGAAGAAGACGGTCGCCAAGAAGGCCGTGGCCAAGAAGGCTGTCGCGAAGAAGGTGCCAGGCGCGGCGGCGGACGCGCCGGCCGGCGAGCGGTCGGGAGGCGACGCCGGGGCCGGCACGGCGCCCGGGCCGGCGGTGGCGGACCGGCCGGGGGACCATTGGGACCGGAAGGTCGCCAAGGGGCTGGCCTTCCTGCGGCGGCGGCTCTCCGGCGACTACGAGGTCGACGAGTTCGGCTTCGACCCGGACCTGACCGACGCCGTCTTCCACCCGCTGGTCCGGCTGCTCTACCGGGACTGGTTCCGCACCGAGGTCAGCGGGGTGGAGCACGTGCCGGATGCCGGGGCGGGCCTGGTGGTCGGCAACCACTCCGGCACGGTGGCGCTGGACGCGCTGGTCCTGGCCACCGCGCTGCACGACCGGCACCCGGCCCGCCGCTACCTGCGGCTGCTCGGCGCCGACCTGGTCTTCCGGATGCCGGTGGTCTCCGAGCTCGCCCGCAAGACCGGCGGCACGGTCGCCTGCAACCCGGACGCCGAACGGCTGCTCGGCAACGGCGAGCTGGTCGGGGTCTTCCCGGAGGGCTTCAAGGGCGTCGGCAAGCTCTACTCCGACCGGTACAGGCTCCAGCGGTTCGGCCGGGGCGGTTTCGTCTCGGCGGCGCTGCGGACCGGCACGCCGATCGTCCCGGTGGCCATCGTCGGCGGCGAGGAGATCTATCCGATGCTCGCCGACATCAAGCCGCTCGCCCGGCTGCTCAAGCTGCCGTACTTCCCGGTGACGCCGACCTTCCCCTGGCTGGGCCCGCTGGGCATGGTGCCGCTGCCGAGCAAGTGGCTGATCGAGTTCTGCCCGCCGATCCCCACCGCGCACCTGCGCGACTCGGCGGACGACCCGCTGGTCGTGTTCAACCTCGCCGACCAGGTCCGGGAGACCATCCAGCAGACCCTGCACAAGCTCCTGGAACGCCGCCCCGACCCCTTCGGCCCCTGACGGCTCGTCCGCGCTCTGAACGGGGAGCGGGTGTGGCGGTCAGTCGGTGCGGTGGTGGCGGCGGCGGTGCAGGGCCAGGCCGGCGGTGACCGCTCCGGCGAGCAGGCCCGCGGCGGCCGTCGACGGTACGGCGATCTTGACCGCCCGACGTCCGGTGCGGAAGTCGCGGACGTCCCAGCCGTGTTCGCGGGCCTGGCGCAGCAGCGCCGGATCCGGGTTGACCGCCACCGGGTGACCCACGGTGGAGAGCATCGGCAGGTCGTTGGCGGAGTCGCTGTAGGCGGCGCAGCGGCTCAGGTCCAGCCCCTCGACCGTGGCGAGCTGGGTGATCGCCTCGGCCTTGGCCGCCCCGTGCATGAGGTCGCCGACCAGCCGGCCGGTGTACGCGCCGTCGACCACCTCGGCGACCGTGCCGATCGCGCCGGTCAGCCCGAGCCGGGCCGCGATCACCCGGCCGATCTCCACGGGGGCGGCGCTGACCAGCCAGACCCGCTGGCCGTCGGCCAGGTGCCGCTGGGCGAGCTTTCGGGTGCCGATCCAGATGCGCGGGGCCATCAGCTCGTCGAAGATCTCCTCCGCGAGGCGTTCCACGTCGTCGACCCGCCAGCCCTCGATGAAGGCGAGCGCCGCCTCCTTCGCCTGGGACATGTCCCCGGCGTGCTCGGTGGCGAGCAGCCGGAACTTCGCCTGCTGCCAGGCGAAGCGGGCGAGGTCACCGGTGGTGAAGTAGTTCCGGGCGGCCAGCCCGCGGGCGAACCAGTAGATCGAGGCGCCCTGCATCATCGTGTTGTCCACGTCGAAGAAGGCCGCTGCGGAGGGGTCGGGCGTGAGGGTGGCCGGGGGTGCCTCCGGGGTCTCCGACCAGCCGGCGGTGTGCCCGTGGACGTCGCTGCTGACCGTCACCTTGCGGGGCCCGGACATGGCGACCTCCCTCCCCTCGACGACCGCGTACACTCTCCGCCCCGAGCGTATCCGGCTGGCTGTGACAGCCGGATGTCCGGCGGGAGAAGTGTGGCGGCTGTCCCGCCGCGGGTCAGCGGTCGGTGGGGCAGGTGCCCGGGGTCGGGCCGAGGGCGTCGCTGGCGGCCGGGGCCGGCAGCCCGCAGGCGATCGCCTCGCGGAGGCCGTCGGCCCGCCTACCCGCCGCGTCGAGCAGGGCCAGCGACTGGCGGGTGCGGTCCCGCTCGACGTGGTCGGCCCGGTCCAGCAGCCCGCTGACCGCCCGCCGTTGGCCGGTGAGGAACGTGTCGATCGTGTCCAGGCCGGCCGGGTCGGAGCGCTGGGCCGCCGCCGTGGTCAGCAGGCGTACGCCCTGCCGGGTGTCGGAGTCCATGTCGTCCAGGACGGCGCCGAACCCGAGCCGGTCGCCGCGGACGGTGGCCGCCTCGTCGAGCCGGGTCCGGGCGAAGTCGAGGAAGAGCTGTCCGCGGCTGATGTCCGAACTGGTCAGTGCGAGCTGGGCGCGCTCCGTGGAGCGCTTCATGCCGTAGAGGGCGTCGCCGGGCAGCGCGTTCTCGCTGGCGGCGGAGATGCCGGAAAGGGCGACCGCCCCGGCGGCGATGCCGACCAGGATCGCGCCCCGGGCCCGGGCCCGCCGGCCGGTCATCGCCGGCAGCAGCGATCCGCGGACGCCGCTGGCCGCCGCGCCGGTCTCGGTCTTCGCCGGCGCGCCCATGCCCTCCCGCTCGGCGGTGGCGACGAGCATCGCCCGCAGCCCGGTGCGGAACTTCGCGTCGACCTCGACGGTCGGCCGGTCGACGATGAGCCGCTGACTCACCGCGACGAGTGCGGCGAGTTCGTCGTCGGCCCGGGAACGGGCGTGGTGCCGCCGGCCGCCGTTGGCCTCGTCGAGGAGTTGCGCGAAGCGCTCGGCACGCCGACGGGAGAAGAGGTCGCTGTCCACCGCAGGCACCCCCTCTCGCTGGTCACGGCCCGGGTTGGCCGTCGTCGTCACCAGCGACCGGTGGCAGCGTGACGCCGACGGCCGACCGAGGAGGCAGACCGTGCCCGCCGGACCGGGTGGCCCGGGGACGCCGGACAACCACTGGTCGCACCCGGAAAAACGGACCGCGCCGGGTGCGGGTTACGGGCCGGCGGGCGGCGAAATCACGAAGCGTGATCGCCGTCACGTGCCGCCGAGGTACGCGTACCCCGCGCCCGGTCGCCGCCGCGCGCTGGAAACGGGTTTGGGATCAGGGCTGGAAGCCGTCGGGCAGGAGTCGGGCCAGGGCCCGGACCGCCCGGTACTGCAAAGCCTTGATCGCGCCTTCGTTCTTACCCATGGCGCGGGCCGTCTCGGCCACCGAGAAGCCCTGAAGGAAGCGGAGCACGATGCACTCCTGCTGCTCCGGGTTGAGCTGCTTGACCGCGCTGAGCAGCGCGACGTTGGTGATGTGCTCGACCACCGCCGCCTCCGGGCTGCCCTCCGGCCCCCGGTCCTCCCGGTCGGCGTCGAGCACGTCGCCGGTGGTGACCTCGAGCCGGTAGCGCCCCGACTTGAAGTGGTCGGCGACCAGGTTGCGGGCGATGGTGACCAGCCAGGCGCCGAGGTCGCGGCCCTGCCAGGTGAAGCTGCCGATCCGCTTGAGCGCCCGGAGGAAGGTGTCCGAGGTGAGGTCCTCGGCGAGCTGCCGGTTGCCGACCCGGAAGTAGACGAACCGGAACACGGTGTCCACGTACCGGTCGTAGATCAGGCCGAACGCCTCGGCCTCGCCGGCCTGCGCCCGCTCGACCAGCGCCCAGACCTCGGTCGCCGGGTCGGACGGGTCGGGGCGGCTCGGGTAGCCGGTGGCCGGGGCGGCCGGCACCGCCGGCAGGACGGCCGTGTCGGCGGCCGGCACCGCCGGCAGCACCGCGGTCTCGGCGGCCGACGGCTCCGGGTCGGCCTGGGCGTCGCCGCGGCGGCCCTGGGCCGGCATGGTCGGCCGGGACGGCGAGTCGAGCCGGCTGGTGGCCGATTTCGCGTTGCCTCCGGGCACCGCCGGGCGTGCCGGCGCCTCGTTGTGGTGCGTGCGGTTGCGGCCCCGCCGCGTCCCCTCACCCCGTACCGCCGCGAGGCTCCACATGCCCTCCGCCGAGCCGCGGGAGCCGTCCGACCGCTCGTTGACCGGGGTCCGCTGGGTGGGGCCGGTCAACCCGGCCGGCCGTTCGGCGTAGCCGAAGGTGGTCACCGCGCCTCCCCGGTCCACGCGGGGTACGGCCGCGCCGGACGCCGCAGGGTCGCGACGGGACCGGGTACGACCCGGCCGGGCAGGGCCGTCACGGGACGTGCCGACCGGCGGCAGGTCCGCTTGAGGTGCTGGTCCAATGCGCTCAATGGCACGGGGGCCTCCTCGGGCTGAGGGGTGTCGACTCACGGCAAATGGGGTGAGCCGACCCGAGTGATGATAGGGCCAACGTCACCCGCGTGTGGCAAGTCCGTTACACAGAGCGGAAGTATTTACCGCCCCGTCGCACAGCCGGCGGACCCGTTGTCCGTCGCGTGCGGTTGACTTTCGCGCCGGATCCTGGTCGGGAGTGGAAAGTCCAGGTCGGAGCGATTTGCGTGCCGCCCTCGGCGTGTCGCGGCGACCGCCCGGTGGGGCCGCTTCCGGCTGCCCGTGTACCCCGCAGGGCGGACCTTCGCGACCAGACTCTCACGTCTGGGCATGCCGGCACGCGGTCCGCTCGGTCCCGCCGACGGGACTGCGGTCCCGGCGTCGCGCCCCGCCGAGACCGGCGGAGCGCGGTGTGCCGGGCCGTGGCCCGGCGGACGCGGCTGTGCCAGACTCAGCCACCGTGCAGGACGCAGCCGACAGCTCCGCGCCGAACCTCGCCGACCGGCTCCGCCGGGCGGCCGTCGCCCACGGCGACCGCCCCGCGCTGCACTGGCGCGACCGGACTCTGACCTGGTCCGAACTGGATGCCGCGGTCACCGCCACCGCCCGCGCGCTGGCCGTCGCGGCGCCCCCGGCGGCCGGGGACGCCCAGCCGCTCCGGGTCGCGATCGCCTTCGGCAACACCCCGGACTTCGTGGTCACGTACCTCGCCGTGCTGCGGGCCGGCCTGGTGGCGGTGCCGGTCAACCCGGGCTTCACCGCCCGGGAGCTGCGGCACGTGCTGGCCGACTCGGGGGCCGCCGCGCTGGTCTGCACCGCCGAGGTCCGCGACCGGGTCGCCGTCGACGAGCTCCCGGCGCTGACCGCCGTACACATCACGCCGCCGGTCACCGACGGCGACGGTCCGGCCGAGCTGCCCGCGCGCGGCGGGGACGACCTCGCCGTGCTGCTCTACACCTCCGGCACCGAGGGCCGGCCCAAGGGCGCGATGCTGTCGCACCGCGCCCTGGCCGCCAACCACGAGCAGATCGGCCGGATCGCCCCGCCGGTGGTCGGTCCCGACGACACCGTGCTGCTCGCCCTGCCGCTCTTCCACGCGTACGGGCTGAACTCCGGGCTGGGGGCGGTGGTGCACCACGGCGCGACCGGGGTGCTGGTCGACGAGCCGGGGCCCACCGGGGGACTGGCCGAGATCGCCCGGCACCGGGTCAGCGTGCTGGTCGGCGTACCGTCGATGTTCCTGGGCTGGGCCGACACGGAGGGTGACGTCGCGGCGGCGCTGGCCTCGGTCCGGGTCGCGGTGTGCGGGGCGGCCCCGCTGCCGCCGGCGGTCGCGGCGCGCTTCACCGAACTCACCGGGCACCCGGTGCACGTCGGGTACGGACTCACCGAGACCGCGCCGGTGCTCACCTCCACCCTGGTCGACGGGGAGCCCCGGCCGGGCTCGATCGGCCGCCCGCTCCCCGGCGTCGAGCTGCGCCTGGTCGGACGGACGGCGCGGACCTGTGGCGGGACGGGGTGCCGGCGGCCGAGGAGGACGCCGACGAACTGGACCTCTCCGACGACCCGTCGGGCACCGACCCGGGGCAGATCATGGTCCGCGGCGCCAACCTCTTCGACGGCTACTGGCCGGACGGGCGGGGCGGGCCGGACCCGGACGGCTGGTGGGCCACCGGGGACGTGGCCTACGCCGACGAGGACGGGAACCTGTACCTGGTCGACCGGCTCGGCGAGCTGATCCTGGTGAACGGCTTCAACGTCTACCCGCACGAGGTGGAACTGGTGCTCGAGGCGCATCCCGGGGTGGCCGAGTCGGCCGTCCTGGGGGTGCCGCACCCGCGGACCGGCGAGACTGTCGGGGCGTACGTGGTGCGGGCGGCCGGCCCGCCGGTGACGGCGGGGGAGCTGCTCGGCCACTGCGTGCGTAACCTGGCCCGGTTCAAGTGCCCGACCGACGTCGAGTTCGTCGACAGCCTGCCGTACTCGGCGATCGGCAAGGTACGCAAGACCGAGCTCCGCCCGGCGACGCCCCCGGTGCCGGCACCCGCGCCGCCGACCGAGAACCGCACGGAGGTACCCGATGTCCAGCAGTGACGCCCGGCTCACCCTGATCACCCGGCCCGGCTGCCACCTGTGCGAGGACGCGAAGGCGGCGCTCGACCGGGTGGTGGCGGTCACCGGGGACCGCTGGATCGAGAAGGACGTGACCGGCGACATCGAGCTGGAACGCGACTACGGCGACCGGCTGCCGGTGGTGCTGCTCGACGGCAAGGAGCACGGCTACTGGCGGGTCGAGGAGGATCGCCTGCTGCGGGACCTGACCACGCCGCAGCTCTGAGCTGCCCTCTATGGTGCAGCGATGACCACTGCGCGGCGCCACCTGGTGTGGGACTGGAACGGCACCCTCC
Organism: Micromonospora sp. NPDC051924; assembly: GCF_055586005.1. Classification (NCBI taxonomy): domain Bacteria; kingdom Bacillati; phylum Actinomycetota; class Actinomycetes; order Micromonosporales; family Micromonosporaceae; genus Micromonospora; species Micromonospora sp. NPDC051924. The sequence continues at coordinate 87,244 of NZ_JBVJJA010000004.1, read as the reverse complement.
TCGACGACCTCGACCTGGTGGTACGGGCCACCAACGTCGCCTTCGCCAGCGCCGGCGGCCCCGTGGTCAGCGCCGACGAGCACCGGGTCCGGTTCCGCCGGCCGATCGCCGACTACTACGCGGAGATGCTCGGCCGGGCGATCGACGACGAGGCGTTCGGCGCGCTGGACCGGATCTTCCACGACGCGTACCGGGCGGGGCTGACCAGCTGCGCGCTGGCCGCCGACGCCACCGCCGCGATCGGAGCCTGGCCGGGCAGCCAGTCGCTGCTGTCCATGTGGTTCCACGACGAGCTGGTCCCGACGGTCCACACGTACGGGCTGACCCCGCACTTCGCCAGGGTCGACGGGCTGCGGGCCGCGGTGGGCGGCGGGCCGAAGGCCGAGTGGCTGGAGAAGCACCTGGCCGAGCTGGGCCTCGACGGTCGCGAGGTGGTGCTGATCGGCGACTCCCTCGACGACGCCGACGCGGCACTCTCGGTCGGCGGTGCCTGCGTCCTCTACACCGGCGGCCTCTCCGACCCCGCCCGCCTCCGCACCTCCGGCCACCCCGTCGCCGACACCCTCACCGAGGCGGTCACCCTGGCCCGCACCCTCCCCTGACCCACCACCACCCCCCCGGTCTGCCCCGTCGATCATGAAGTTAGCGGCGGCCGTGGCGGCGTGTCGCGCCGCAAACTTCATGATCGACGCACGAAGACGGACGGGTTCAGGCGCGGAGGTGGGCGAGGACGGCGAGGACGCGGCGGTGGTGGTGGGTGGCGTCCGGGGGGAGGTCGAGCTTGGTGAAGATGTTACGGACGTGCTTCTCGACCGCGCCGTCGCTGACGACCAGGGCCCGCGCGATGGCGGTGTTCGAGCGGCCCTCGGCCATCAGGGCGAGCACCTCCCGCTCGCGCGGGGTCAGGCTGGCCAGCGGATCGTCGCGCCGGCGCCGGACCAGCAACTGGCCGATCACCTCCGGGTCGAGCACCGTGCCGCCCGCGGCCACCCGGTTCAGCGCGTCGAGGAACTCGTCGATCGCGGCCACCCGGTCCTTGAGCAGGTAGCCGATCCCGCCCCCGCCCCCGCCGATCCCGCCGGTGGTGGCGAGCAGGTCGTCCGCGTACGACACCTCGACGTACTGGGAGAGCACCAGGACCGGCGTACGCGGCACCCGCCGGCGGGCCTCGACGGCGGCCCGCAATCCCTCGTCGGTGTGCGACGGCGGCATCCGGACGTCCACCACCGAGACGTCCGGCCGGTGCGTCACCACCGCCTCCACCAGGGCATCCCCGTCGCCGACGGCCGCCACCACCTCGTGCCCCGACTCGGTCAGCAGCCGGACCAGCCCCTCCCGGAGCAGTACGGCATCGTCCGCGATCACCACCCGCATGGGTCCGGTGTCTATCACGTCCCCGTCGTCCGTGGCGGGCCACGGCGGGCCGGGCGGGGCCGGTCGGGCGCCCGGGTTCACCGCGGCAGCTCGGCCCGGACCACCGTCGGGCCGCCGGCCGGGCTGGCCACCTGCAGGGTGCCGCCGGCGGCCCGGACCCGGTCGGCGATGCCGCTCAGCCCGTGTCCCTTGGCCAGGTGGGCGCCGCCCACCCCGTCGTCCCGGACGGCGATCTCCAGCCGGCCGACCTTCCGGGCCACCTCGACCCGGCAGGCGGTGGCCGCGCTGTGCTTGGACACGTTGGTCAGCGCCTCGGCCACCACGAAGTACGCGGTGCTCTCCACCGCCGGGTCCAGCCGGCCGCCGGGCGTACCCAGGTCGTCGTCGACCACCAGTTCGGTGGGGACCAGGGCGCGGGCGGCGAGGGCGGCCAGGGCACTGGGCAGGCCCCGGTCGACCAGGATCGGCGGCGCGATGCCCCGGGACAGGGCGCGCAGTTCGTCGAGGGTCTCCCGGGTCTGGGCGACCGCCTCGTCCAGGGTGCGCCGGGCCGCCTCCGGGTCGGCGGCGAGCTGCTGGCGGGCCCGGCCGAGGTCCATGGCGAGCCGGACCAGCCGCTGCTGCGGCCCGTCGTGGATGTCCCGCTCCAGCCGGCGCAGGGCGGACGCCTCGGCGGAGACGGCGGCCCGCTTCTGGTCCTCCAGGGTGCTGATCCGGTTGCGCATCTCGGCCACCCCGGTCAGCAGGGAGCGGGCCAGGCCGGCCTGGGCCCGGGCGCAGCCCCGGGCCAGTAGCGGCAGGGTGAGCAGGAAGAAGATCCCGATCGCGGTGTTCAGCGCGACGCGTGGGCCGGCCCCCTCGCCCATCCCGAGCAGCTCGCTGAGGTCCTGGTCGCCGGGCCCACGCGGGATCGCCCAGTCGTACGCGAAGTAGAGGCTGCCGGCGACGCCGCCCGCCCACCAGATCAGCACCAGGGCGAAGGTGGGGAGCGTCACCAGCAGCTTCACGAAGGCGTGCAACAGGTCGAGCCAGGACTGCGGGTCCCGCATCGGGGTCAGGATCCGGCGCCAGTAGCCCGACCCGGGCCCGGGTGCCAGGTAGACCGGCCGGACCCGGGGCTGGCGGAGCACGGCGGGCAGCCGGAGCCGCTCGATGTCGGCCAGCGCGCGGGCCGTGTACAGGGTGCCGGCGAGGATGGGCAGGCCGAGCGTGGTGACCAGCAGCCCGGCGGTGAGCGAGATGCCGGCCACCGCCACCACGAAGCCGACCAGCGCCAGCGGCAGGCCGAAGAGCACGTACCCGGAGTCGCGGAGGAGCTGCCGGACGAGTCCGGATGCGGGTGTGGTGGGAGTGGGGCGGGTGGCCAGCGGTACGGCGGTCATGCCTCGAGGCTATGGGCCCGCACCTGTCCGGCCCCATCCCGCACGCGGGTCTCTCCGGGGTGGGGTTGTCCCTACCCCGGACGTGATCCACGCCTCCCCATGTCGTGACACACCGCAACCGAGCGCGCGCGATTGGTCAGAGAAGTCGGGATTGAGCAATAATCGCCGAGCGGCGCCGAGGGAGCGCGGTCTATCGATCTTGTCGGGATGGAGGTGCAGGTGGAGGCGCGTCGCGGGCTAGCAAGATCGCGATTTGTGCACCCCTTCACAAGCGCCTACTCTGTAGTTCCGACGCGCCCTGCTAGCACAGCCGGCACCATCGGTCGCCAGCGGGAGTCCCGAAACGGCCGGCCACCGTCGCTGGTCGAGGATCGCACCGCACGGAGTCTCATGAGTCAGCACCGTCACCCTGGCGCGCCCGGCCGCGCCGGTGCCGTACCGGCGCTCCCGGACCTGCCCGAGGCGACCGTGGCACGGCTGCCGGAATACCTCCGTGCCCTGCACGCGCTCGCCGAGGCCGGCCACGAGACGGTCTCCAGCGAGGGGCTGGCCAACGTCGCCGGGGTCAACTCGGCGAAGCTGCGCAAGGACCTCTCCCATCTCGGCTCGTACGGCACCCGCGGCGTCGGCTACGACGTCGGGCTGCTGATCGACCAGATCGAGTTCGTGCTCGGGCTCACCCAGCGGCGGGCCGTCGCGCTGGTCGGGGTGGGTAATCTCGGTCACGCTCTGGCCGGCTACGACGGCTTCGCCAGCCGCGGCTTCCGGATCGCCGCGCTGCTGGACGCCGACCCGTCCCGGGTCGGTGAACAGATCAACGGCCTGGTCGTCCGGCACATCGACGAGCTGCCCCGGGTCGCCGTCGAGGAGTCGATCTCGATCGGCGTGATCGCCACCCCGGCGCCGGCCGCCCAGGCAGTGGCGGATCAGCTCGTCGCGGTCGGCGTGACGAGCATCCTCAACTTCGCTCCGTGCGTACTCTCGGTTCCGGAGGGGGTCGACGTGCGCAAGGTCGACCTCGCGATCGAGCTGCAGATCCTGTCCTTCCACGAGCACCGCAAGGCGTCGCTGACCGCGCTCCCCGCCACCGGCGGGTCCGCCCTCACCGCACTGCCGGGCGGGCTCGCGGCCACCGACACCCAGGAGGCGATCGGCACGTGAAACTGCTCGTCGTCGGCGCGTCCTACCGCACCGCCCCGGTCGCGACGCTGGAGCAGCTGGCGGTCCCGCCCGCGGACCTCACCCGCACCCTGGACCGCCTGGTCGCCCAGCCGTACGTCGCCGAGGCCGTGCTCGTCTCCACCTGCAACCGGGTGGAGGTGTACGCGGCCGTGTCCGGGTTCCACGGCGGCCTCGGGGACATCTGCGGCGTCCTGGCCGAGCAGGCCGCCTGCCCGCCGGCGGCGCTCGCCAACCACCTCTACGTGCACTACGACGCCGCGGCCGTGGACCACGTGTTCCGCGTCGCCGCCGGGCTGGACTCGATGGTGGTCGGCGAGGCGCAGATCCTCGGCCAGCTGCGGGACGCGTACCACTCGGCCGCCGGGGCCGACTCCGCCGGCCGGCTGCTGCACGAGCTGATGCAGCAGGCGCTGCGGGTGGGCAAGCGGGCCCATGCCGAGACCAACATCGACCGGGCCGGCCAGAGCGTGGTCACCGCCGCCCTCGACCTGGCCGCGGGGCTGCTCGACGGCGACCTGGCCGGCCGGCCCGCCATGGTGGTCGGCGCCGGCGCGATGGGATCGCTGGGCGTGGCCACCCTCTCCCGGCTGGGCGCCGGACCGCTCACCGTCACCAACCGGGGGGCCGACCGGGCCGTCCGGCTGGCCGAGTCGTACGGCGCGAGCGCCGTGCCGATGGCCGAGCTGGTCGACGCGCTCTCCACGGTGGACATCGTGGTGGCCGCCACCGCCGCTACCGAGCCGGTCCTCACCCACGACGTGGTGACCCGGGCGCTGGCCCGGCGGGACGCCGACCGCGGCCCGCTGGTCCTGCTCGACCTGGCCGTCCCGCGCGACGTCGAGGAGGGCGTGGCCGCGCTGCCCGGCGTGGAGGTGATCGACATCGACCGGATGGCCGCGATCCTCGCCGACGGCCCGGCCGCCGCCGACGCCGCCGAGGTGACCCGGATCGTGACCGGCGAGGTCGAGGCGTTCCTCAGCTGGCTGCGCGGCGCCGACGTGGCGCCCACCGTGGCCGCCCTGCGCGGGCGCGCCGACGACGTGGTGACCGCCGAGCTGCGGCGGCTCGCCCAGCGCCGCCCCGACCTCAGCGACGACCAGCGCGCCGAGGTCGCCCGCACCGTGCACCGGGTGGTGCAGCGCCTGCTGCACCAGCCCACCGTCCGGGTCCGCCAGCTCGCCGCCGAGCCGGGCGGCGACCAGTACGCCGCCCTGCTGCGCGAGCTGTTCGACCTGGAGGTACCGCAGACCTCCCCGGTCGACACCGTGCCCGACGTGGTCGAGCCCGACGGCGTCACCGTCGAGGGCCGTCCGTCGTTCGACGCCGCAGACGTCCCGCCCACCGGAGGTGCGCGATGACCGCCCCCCTGCGCCTCGGCACCCGAGGCAGCGCCCTGGCGATGGCCCAGTCCGGCCACGTCGCCGAGGCCCTCAGCGCGGCCACCGGCCGCCCGGTCGAGCTGGTCGAGGTGGTGACCGCCGGCGACCGCTCCACGGCCCCGGTGCACCGGCTCGGCGTCGGCGTCTTCGTCTCCGCGCTGCGGGACGCGCTGACCGCCGGCACCATCGACTTCGCCGTCCACTCGTACAAGGACCTGCCCACCGCGGCGGCCCCCGGCCTGCACATCGCGGCGGTGCCGCAGCGGCAGGACCCGCGGGACGCGCTGGTCGCCCGGGACGGCCGTACCCTCGCCGAGCTGCCGCCCGGCGCGCGGGTCGGCACCGGCGCGCTGCGCCGCATCGCCCAGCTGCACGCGCTGGGCATGCAGCTGGAGGTCACCCCGATCCGGGGCAACGTCGACACCCGGCTCGGCCGGGTCCTCGGCCCGGACGCCGACCTCGACGCCGTCGTGCTGGCCCGGGCCGGGCTCAACCGGCTCGGCCGGGCCGACGTCATCACCGAGACCCTCGATCCGATGCTGATGCTGCCCGCGCCCGCCCAGGGCGCGCTGGCGGTGGAGTGCCGGATCGACGATCAGGATCTGGTCGAGCTGCTCGCGGTGCTCGACCACGCACCGTCCCGCGCCGCGGTCATCGCGGAGCGGGCACTGCTGGCCACCCTGGAGGCCGGGTGCAGCGCGCCCGTCGCCGCCTACGGCGAACTCGCCGAGGGTGACGCCGGTGAGGAGATCTACCTGCGCGGGGCGGTGATCAGCCCGGACGGTACCCGTGACCTCCGGCTGTCCCGCACCGGAACGCCCGCCGACGCGGCGGAGATCGGCAAGGCACTCGCCGCCGAACTCCTCGAACTCGGCGCCGACTCGATCCTCGGCCAAGAAGGACACGCCGGCCCGGGGACCCAGCAATTTGGGAGCACAGAATGACCCGCACCCGTAAGCCCGTAGGCCGGATCGCGTTCGTCGGGGCCGGTCCCGGCGACCCGGGCCTGCTGACCCGCCGGGCGCTGGACGCCCTGGTCGACGCCGACCAGGTGGTGTACGACCGGGGAGTCCCCGAGTCGCTGCTCGAACACGTCCGCGCCCAGGCCAGGTCCGACGCCGAGTTCAGCCCCGCCGAGGGCGTACCGGGGGACGTGGCGAAGGTGCTGATCTCCGCGGCCCGCGCCGGGCAGAACGCGGTGCACCTGGTCGCCGGGGACCCGTTCGGCCACGACTCGGTGGTCAAGGAGGTGCAGGCGGTGGCGCGTACCGCCGCGCACTTCGAGGTGGTCCCGGGCATCGGGCAGGCCGAGGGCGTGGCCACCTACGCGGGCGTGCCGCTGCCGGGAGTGCGGACCGCCGCCGACGTCGAGGACGTCAGCACGCTGGACTTCGACGCGCTGGCCGCCGCCGTCGCCCGGGGCTCGCTGGCCCTGGCCGTGGACGCCGGCGACCTGGCCGCCGTCCGGGACGGCCTGCTGGCCGCCGGGGTGGACGGCACCACGGGCGTCGGGGTGACCGGCGACGGCACCGGCGAGACGCAGTACACCACCACGTCGACCGTGGACTCCTTCGTCGCGGCGGCGCTCGGTTTCACCGGCCGGGTCGTGCTCACCGTCGGCGGGGGCGTCGGTCAGCGGGACAAGCTGAGCTGGTGGGAGAACCGCCCGCTGTACGGCTGGAAGGTGCTCGTCCCCCGGACCAAGGAGCAGGCCGGCGCGATGAGTGCGCGGCTGCGCGCGTACGGGGCCATCCCGTGCGAGGTGCCGACCATCGCGGTCGAGCCGCCGCGTACCCCGGCCCAGATGGAGCGGGCGGTCAAGGGTCTGGTCGACGGCCGGTACGCCTGGGTGATCTTCACCTCGGTGAACGCGGTCCGCGCGGTCTGGGAGAAGTTCGCCGAGCACGGCCTGGACGCCCGTCACTTCGGCGGCGTCAAGATCGCCTGCATCGGCGAGGCGACCGCCGACGCGGTCCGCGCCTTCGGCATCCAGCCGGAGCTGGTCCCCTCGGGCGAGCAGTCCTCCGAGGGCCTGCTGGCCGAGTTCTCGCCGCACGACGAGATCCTCGACCCGGTCGGCCGGGTGCTGCTGCCGCGCGCCGACATCGCCACCGAGACCCTCGCCGCCGGGCTCACCGAGCGCGGCTGGGAGGTCGACGACGTGACCGCGTACCGGACCGTCCGGGCGGCCCCGCCGCCGGCCGAGATCCGCGACGCGATCAAGTCGGGCGGGTTCGACGCGGTGCTCTTCACCTCGTCCTCCACCGTCCGGAACCTGGTCGGCATCGCCGGGAAGCCGCACGCGCGTACCGTTGTTGCTGTCATCGGGCCCAAGACGGCGGAGACCGCGACGGAGTTCGGCCTGCGGGTCGACGTGCAGCCTCAGCACGCCTCGGTGCCCGACCTGGTGGAGGCGCTCGCCGCCTACGCCGTCGAGCTGCGCGAGAAGCTCGCCGCCATGCCGGCCAAGCAGCGCCGTGGCTCGAAGGTGCAGGGGCCGACCGCCCTGCGGTTCCGGTAGTCGCCAAGGAGGCTCGTCATGCCGTACCCCGAGATCCGGCCCCGCCGGCTGCGCCGTAACGCGGCCGTGCGGCGGCTGGTTTCCGAGACCCGCGTCGACCCGGCCGAGCTGGTCGTGCCGATGTTCGTCCGGGAGGGGCTGACCGCGCCGCGGGCCGTGGCGTCGCTCCCGGGGGTGCTTCAGCACTCCCGGGACTCGCTGCGCAAGGCCGCCGTCGAGGCGGTACAGGCCGGCGTGGGCGGCATCATGCTCTTCGGGGTGCCGGCGCAGCGGGACGAGACCGGCTCCGGCGGCCTCGACCCGGACGGCATCCTCAACGTCGCCATCCGGGACGTGATCTCCGAGGTGGGCGACGCCACCGTGGTGATGAGCGACCTCTGCCTGGACGAGTTCACCTCGCACGGGCACTGCGGCCTGCTCACCCCCGACGGCGGGGTGGACAACGACGCCACGCTGGAGGCGTACGCCCGGATGGCGGTCGCCCAGGCCGACGCCGGGGTCCACATGGTCGGACCGTCCGGGATGATGGACGGCCAGGTGGGCGTCGCCCGCCGGGCCCTGGACGCCGCCGGCCACCAGGACGTCTCGGTGCTCGCGTACGCGGTCAAGTACGCCTCCGCCTTCTACGGCCCGTTCCGCGACGCCGTGGAGTCGGCGCTGGAGGGCGACCGGCGCACCTACCAGCAGGACCCGGCGAACCTGCGCGAGTCGCTGCGCGAGGTGGAGCTGGACGTCGCCGAGGGCGCCGACCTGGTGATGGTCAAGCCGGCCCTGCCGTACCTCGACGTGGTGTCGGCGGTCCGGGCCGCGGTGGACGTGCCGGTCGCCGCCTACCAGGTCTCCGGCGAGTACGCGATGGTCGAGGCGGCCGCCGCGAACGGCTGGATCGACCGCGAGCGGGTGATGCTGGAGACGCTCACCTCGATCCGGCGGGCCGGCGCGCAGATCATCCTCACCTACTGGGGGGTCGAGGCCGCCCAGCTGCTCCGCGAGCGCTACTGAGCGGTCACGGTGACCACCCGGGCCAGCTCGCTGATGGTGTAGAGCCGGGTGGCCGGGTCCGGTAGCTGCGCCCAGACCACCCGGACGGTGGTGTCGTCGACCCAGGCGGCACCCCAGGTTCCGCCCGCCGCTGTGGCGGCCGTGCCGATCACCGCGTCGGCCCGGCGCTGCCCGGTCCGGGTGTCCAGGATCGCCACCCGGTACTCGGCGTGCTGCTGCTCCAGCGGCACGGCGTAGGGGACCGCGACGAGACGGCCGTCGGGGGAGAGCCGGATCGACCGGGCACAGGAACCGTCCACGCTGAGGTGCGACACCTCGTTGCCCCCGGTCAACCGGCGTACCTCGAGCCGGCAGCCGGATCGGTCGAGGTCGCCGGACTGCGACACCACCCGGCCCGCCGCGACGTCCGCACCCCGGAACGGCATCGTGCTGTCGGTGCCCGCGGGGACCGGGAACAGGACCTTCTCCCGCCCGGTGGCCAGCTCGTGCGCCACCAGACCCACCCGCTGCCGGACGAGGTAGGCGTACCGCGCGTCGGCGCCGGTCAGCCTGACGGCCTGCCCCTTCACCTGGACCTCCCGACGGAGTGTGACCCGGTCGTCCGCGCCCAGCACGGTGAGTTCGACGGGCCGGCCGGCTGTCCACGACCCGTCGGCGTTCGCACCGGTGTAGACCAGGCCGACCAGTCGACCGTCGGGCAGCGCGACGGACTCCGACCAGCCGTCGGGGACCCGGTGCCGCACCACCGATCCGTCCGCGGTCAGCTCGTCCGCCGGCTGGCCCACCAGACCGACGTCGGGGCCGACGCGTGGCGGATCGCCCGGGCCGCCGTTCGTGCCCACCATCAGCCGCTGCGCCATTGTGGGCAGTGCCGTCGGCGTGGGGGAACCACCCGACGGAGCGGGTGTCGCGGTCACCGGGGAGTCCATCCGGTCGCCGCGGGTGAGCAGCGGTAGCGCACCGCCGGCCAGGGCGACCAGCACTGCCAGGCCGCCCGTGGCCGCTGCCGCCCGCCGGCGCCGCCGGGCGTCGGCCCGGCGGCGTACCGTCGCCAGGTCCGCCGTGTGCGGCGCGGTCGTGCCGGCGGCGCGGTGGACCAGTTCGACCAGGTCCTCGGGTACGGCGTCCACGATCACTCCTTGTCGGCGAGGGCGGCGCGCAGCTCGGCCAGCCCCCGGGAGAGGCGGCTGCGGACGGTGCCCTCGGTCAGGTCCAGCACGGTGGCGGTCTCGGCGGTGGAGAGGTCCAGCAGCACCCGGCAGACGATCACCGTGCGCTGGCCGCTGGGTAGCTTCTCCAGGGCGGACCGGGCGGCCAGCCCGGCCGGGTCCGGAGCGGCCGTGGCCGGCTGCCGGTGTTCGGCCGGCGGCCGCTCCCGGCGCACTTTGCGCCACCAGGAGGTGGCCCAGTTCAATCCGACCCGGAACACCCAGCCGCCCGGATTGTCCAGCCGGCGGACGTGGTCCCAGCGGGCGTACGCCCGGGCCATCGCCTCGTCGGTCGCCTCCCGGGCCAGCGCGGTGTCCCCGACGGCCAGGGCGAGCGCGCGGTGCACCCGGTCGACATGGTCCCGATAGAACTGCTCGAACGGCAGCTCCGCCCGCACGCGTGCCGGGCCACGGTGTTCACGTGGTAGCACGTGGGGCGACTGGGCCGGGGCGGGGCGACTTCCCATGCCAGATACACGCCCCACCACCCGCCAATGTTCCGTCACCCCATCAGGTTTCCTGATGTTCCCGTTCGGTCGCCCTCGGGCCCGTCCACCCCGGCCCATATGCCGCAGCGCCTTTGCTCTGCTGCAGTCCGCGCAACAGTGGAGCGCTCCCAGTGTTGCCTTCGCTGCAGCAGAGCAAAGGCGGCGAGAGGGGGGGGTGTGGGGTGTGGGGTGCGATGTTGGATTGCGCTCAGCGCCTGTGTCCGCGCGTCGGGGGCTGTCCACAGGTCTGTCCACAGGGGGTTGTCGGGAAGTGCGGTGCCGGGCAGGCTCCCGGACATGGCCAGTGCACTCGATCCGCCGCCGACCGGCCCGAGCATCGGCCCGTTCCCGATCGCCGGGCTGGTCCGACAGGCCCGGCGTATCGCCGGGCTCGGTCAACGACAGATGGCCCGCTTCGCCGGCGTGGCGCCGTCCACCGTCGGCCGGGTGGAGACCGGCGCCATGACCCCCAGCCTGCGCGTCCTCGAACGGCTCCTGGGTGCGGCCGGTCTCTACCTGGCCGTGGTCGACCAGGACGGCCGGGTCATCCAGCCGATGGCCGACTGGGAGGGCATCCGCGATGGCGCCGGCCGCCGATACCCGTCGCACCTCAACCTGATCATCGATCCGAAGCCGGGGGAGTCGTGGGCCGACATCTACGGTCTGGCCCGGCCGCCCGAGACGTTCCACCGCTGCCCGGTCGACGTCGAGGAGCGCCGGCGACGGAGCCAGTGGGAAGTGCGGGTGGCGAAGTACCGTGCCACGCCACGCCCGCCGGACCCCCGCCGGTGGAGCTACTGAAACGGCCCGCCGCCCGGCTGGTGAGCCGGACGGCGGGCCGCCGTGCGAACAGGCCGTCAGTCGTCGTTCAGGATGGTCCCGACGGCGACCGGGTCGGCGAGCCGGAGCCCCGGCACGCCGGCCACGTACAGCTTGAGCTGCTCGTCGGCCTCCACCTTCTTGTCACCGCGGATGGTCACCGGGAAGGTCAGCGACGTCTGGCCGGCGGCCAGCGTCCGGCAGCCGACGTACGCGTCGTAGTCCGACCCGGCCGACGCCGTGGTGCCGTAGGTGGTGGCGCAGATCAGCGCCGCCTCGGAGAGGGGCCGGGAGACGGCCACCGTGAAGGTCATGGTGGTGTCACCCTTGTCGCCCTCGGCCACCGAGGTGTCGGCCACGCTCAGCGACGCGCGGGAGCGGAACCGGGCCACCTGCGGGTCGTGGTCGCTGGCCCCCCGGTCGCCGAGGCCCTCGGCGTCGGTGGGGTAGTCGGCGTTGATGTGCGCCGCCCGGACCTGCACCAGGTCGTCGTGGAGCTTGCCGTTGACGAAGAGGTTGTCCAGCGTCTGCGCCTGCCCGCTGAAGGTGTACGAGTAGGCCGCCGCCGGCACCTCCGCCGCCAGGTCGTCCCAGAGGTTGTGCATGCCGGCCTGGTACAGCGGGCCGAGCTGGTCCGACGGCGTCGGGTTCTCCGCCGTGGCGATCGGGTCGTCCGGTCGCGGGAACACGTTGAGGTCACCGCCGTAGATGACCCGGGCGTCCGGGTCGGCCGCCTCGATCGCCTGGGTCAGTGCGGCGCCGTACGCGGCCTGCTCCCGCCGCTGCCCGACCCGGGTGTCCGGGCCCGACGAGTAGTGGTTGCTGACCGCCCAGAGCGTGTAGTGCTCGCTCGAACCGGGGGCGGCCGCCACGGTGAACTTGGCCAGCTGCGCGGCGCGGGTGTAGACGTTCGAGCCGTCCACCCCGGTGGAGCGGTCCACGTCGGACGGCAGCACCGCGTTGAACGCCTTCGGGTTCTGCACGTCCGCGTTGGACGGCAGACCCGCCGAGCGGTACTGCACCGTCGGGGCGGTGCCCAGCAGCGGGTCGGTGGCGGTCGCCTCGGCCAGGGTCAGCCGGTCCGTGCGGTAGAGGAACGCCGAGGTGATGCCCCGGGCATCCGCGCCGGTCCGGTCGTACGCCGCCGCGTACGCGGGGCCGCCGTTGGCCGCGATGGCGAGCGCCAGCTCCTGCACGGTGTCCGGCGCGCCGTCGGCGTTGTTCGTGTCGCCGCAGACCAGCGCGCCCCCGGTGACCGAGCAGATGTCCTGGTCCTCGGCCTCCTGCACCAGCACCAGGTCGGGACTGCGCAGCGCGTTGACGATCTGCCGCGCCTCCACGTTCAGCCGGTCGGTGTACGCCGCCTCGCTGGCCGGCACGTAGTCGAACGGCGGGGTGACCCCGGTGCAGCCCGAGTTGCCGGCAAAATCGCAGCCGTCGAACGGGTCGTCCCGGTAGTCGTACAGGTTCTCCAGGTTGTACGTGGCGACCGCGACCTCGGCGTTCCGGTCCGCCGGCTGCGGCGGGTGGTTCTCCGACGGGTCCACGCCACCGGTCAGGGTGAGCTGCTCCGGCTGCACGCTGTACTTGCTGAACGCGTACGAGATGGCGCCGTAGGCGTCCTCGGTCAGGGTGTCGTACGTCCGGGCCTCCGGCAGCAGCGCGGCGGAGTCGCCGGCGGTCGCCTTGACGCCCCCGGCACCCAACAGGATGCGCTGGTTGTTGCCATTGTCGAAGAGGATGCCCGGGATGTCGTCCAGCGGGTGCGCGTCCCGGAACACCCGGCGGGCGTACGGGTCGGTCCGCTGCATGATCGGGTCCTCGCGGTCCACCACGTAGATCTCGGAGTCGGCGGTGGAGGCGTAGATGTGCCGTGGGGCGGACACGCCGCTGCCGGACCGGACCCGCATCCGCTCGCCCTCGTGCCGCTCCCAGAACAGGTCGGCCGCGGCCCCGTCGGCCGGCGGGATCGCGTCGTACACCCGGACGGCGCTGTCCACGTCCAGCCCGGAGTCGAGCTTGCGGACCAGCGAGGTGCTGGAGAGCTGGGTCTGGTTGAAGTACTCGGAGACCCGCCCGCGCAGCACCACCTCGTCGCCGACGGTCGGGGCGTAGCCGCCGATCAGCGTGGTGAACGAGCCCATGAAGACGAAGATGCCGTCCGCGGTGAGCGGGTCGCCGTCCTCGGCGCCCGTGCGGCTCTGCAGGTAGAAGCCGTACTGGTCGGCCCCGGCGGAGCTGCGGGTGAGCGACTTCTGGGTGATCACGCCGCGCACGTCGTACAGGGTGGAGCTGGTGCCGTTGCCGCTGGCCGGGGCGAGCGGCGACCGGTCGGTGCGGCCGTTCTCGTCGTCGCCGGTGCGGCCCTGCACCTCGCCCACCGACAGCACGGCGGTCGCCTGCACGGTGAACGTGCAGGTCGCGGTGCCGCCGTCGGCGTCCGTCGAGGTCACGGTGACCGCGTACGACCCGGCCGGGAGGCCGGTAGCGGTCACCGTCGCGGTGGCCGTGCCGCCGGCCGCGGCGGCCGGGGTGAGCGCGGTACGGCTGATCGAGCCGGCGGCCGGCGCCGGGCTGACCGCGGTGACCGCCAGGTCGGTGACCGTGTCGTCGGCGTCGGTGGCGGTGACCTGGCGGGTGGCGGTGCCCCCGGCCTCGACGATCAGCGTGCCGCCGCAGGTGACGGTCGCCGGCTGGTCGACCGGGCCGCCACCGGGGTCGACGGTGTGGCTGCCCAGCCCGTCGAAGGTGTCGGTGGCGAAGCCGGCCCACTGCACGGCCGGGTCGAAGACGTCCGACGGGTCGGTGTCGCCGGAGGTCACCGAGGGGAGCCGGCGCAGGGTGTTGTCGGCGGTGCTGGTGAGCCCGCTGCCCCACTCGGTGCCCGGGTCGAAGCCGACCTGCCCGATCGAGTCGACCACGGTCGTGCCCTTGCGCAGCACGACCGCGTCGTCGCCGTTGTACAGGGACGAGCCGTACGTCTGGTCGGCCTGCGCGAGGATGGCGGGCGCGGCCGAGGAGGCGGCGAAGACGAAGACGTCGCCGGCCGCGACGGTGCCGCTCAGGGCCACGTTCGTCGACGTGGTGGCGCCGTTGAAGAAGAACTGGAGCTGGTAACCGCTGGCGGTCAGGTCGACCGGGGCGCCGGTTCCGTTGTAGAGCTCGATCGCCTTGTTGTTGGACGAGCCCTCGACGTACTCCGAGATGAACAGGTCGGTGGACGCGGCGCTGGCCGCGGGGGGTGCGAAGCCGACCGCCGTCAGGGATACGGCGGCGGTGGTCGCGAGCGCGGCAATGGAGCGGCGCGGGCGCATGGAGCCTCCACGATGGGTGGACAGGGAACAAACGCACGTTAAGGGCCGTTCCGGTCCGGCGTCCATCCCCCGGGCAGCCGTTTGGTGAACGCCCTTCAGCGGTGAGGGTCGAGCCGGTGCACCAGCTCGGCGACGTCCACGCCGTATTCGCACCAGTCGCGGTCGGGGCGGTAGCCCAGCTCCGCGTTGACCTTCAGCATCGCCTCGTTGGCCTGCGCGTTCCAGGTCTGCACCTCGGTCAGCTGCGGCTCGGCCGAGCGCAGCTCCAGCAGCATCCGTGCCTTGAGGGCCCGGTCGATGCCGTAGCCCCGGTGGTCGCGGACGACGATGGTGTCGTACTGGTCGGCCCGGGTCGGGTGCTGCGCCGGCACCACCACCTCCGTCAACCCGGCCACCTCGCCGGTCTGCTCGTGCAGGGCGAGCACGATGTACGGCTTCATGCCCCGCCGGTGCAGCGTGTCGAGGCTGTCCCGGAGCCGCTGCGGATCGTACGAGCTGGGGCGCAGCTCGCCGTCGTCGACGTCGCGCACCTCGGCCTTGGCCCGCGCGTACGCATCGAGCAGGTCGTCCGGCAGGCCGCCCGGGCAGAAGTCCAGGTGGTAGCCGGCGCCGACGCCACCGGCCATCTCGGTCAGCGCCGGCCAGTCGACCGCGCCTAGGTCGAGCACGCTGCGGGTCTCGACGTACTCCCGGGTGAAGCCGAGCGACTCGTAGAACGCCACGGCCGGGGTGTCGCCGACCACCTCGACGCCGATCGACTGGAAGCCCTCGTCCCAGACCCGGCGGGCGGCCACCCGGACCAGCTCGCGGCCCAGCCCGGTGCGCCGGGCCGCCGGGTGGACCAGCACCTCCAGCACTCCGATCCCGCCGAGGAGCAGCACGTTCACATGGCCCAGGACCGCGCCCGCGCTGCCGTCGGAGGCGGGTTCGGCCTGGGCGACCCAGGCGATCCGCCGCTCACCCGGCATCACCTCGAAGAGATATTCCCGCATGGAACTCTCCCGCCACGGTGGATCCTGTGGCAGGTCGGCCGCCAGAACCGCGTTCAGCGTGTCCAGCAGCGACGCGATCTCGGCGGAGGACGCGGTCCGGGGGTCCCACTCGCGCACCATCACCCGTCTAGCTTGCCGGCAACCGGTGCCCGGGGGAAGGGCCCAGTTCTCGAATGTATTCAACCGGTCACGTCACGTACGGCTCAGCCGGCCGTACTCGTTGGCCTTGTCGAAGACATCCTGGGCGTACCGGCGCACGTCGTTGTACGAGAGGATGGCGCCCCACCAGTCGCCCGGGATGCTCATGTTCCGGCCGCCCTGGCACAGGTAGTTGCCGGCGGCCAGGGCGGCGTCGTCGAGGTCGTGCGGGTTCCGCGTGCCGTCGTTGTCGCCGTCCGCGCCGACCGACTGCCAGGTGCCCGGGATGAACTGCATCGGCCCGATCGCGTGGTCCCAGACCGTGTCCCGGTCGAGCTGGCCCTGGTCGCTGTCGGGAATCCGGGACGTGCCGCCCTGCCCGTTGAGCGGGGGACCGATGATCTCCGGTGTGGAGACGCCGTCCGGCCGGAGCGTGGCGCCGTTGGCCGAACCGTGCCGGGACTCCACGTAACCGATCGCGGCCAGCGTGGTCCAGCTGAGCTGGCAGCTCCGGTGCGTCTGCTCCAGCACCCGCTCGGTGTAGCCGTACGCCTGGAGGGCCACCACCGGGATGCCGGTCCGCTGGCTCACCTGCTGGGCCCACCCGGCCAGGGCGTCCGACGGACGGCCGGTCACCGGCCCGACGACCGGCCCGGTCGGCATCGGGGTGAGGGTCCCCAGCGGGTCGCCGGTGCCGCCGAGGGGCGGCGGGGTCAGCGCGGGCGCGCCGGGCACCGCGCCGCCCTCGGGCACGCCCTGCGTCGGGGCGTTCGCGGAGGCGTCCACCGCCACCGGGGCCGGCTTGCGGATGGTGGCCGGCACCAGCAGCGCGCCCGCCGTCGCGGTGGCCGCGACGAGGACGAGCAGGAAGAGGCCGGGCAGCGTGGTCCGCCCGCTCGGGCGACCGGACCAGGCGCGGGTGGCCCGGGCCGCGCCCACGGCGAGCTGCCGGGGCGGTGGCACCCGGATCGCGTGCGCGAACGGGACACGCCGCCGCCGGCCGCCGGCCGGTGCGTCCTTCCCGGGCGCGTCCGGGTCTGGCTCGGCGGTGGCGTCGGCCGGCTTCGCGTCGGCGGTCGCCGGCTTCGCGCTGGCGTCGGCTGGCTTCGCGTCGGCGGTCGCCGGCTGCGGGTCCGTGGTGCGGCGGGGTTGCGGGACGGGCCGGTGGCCGGCGTCGCCGTCGGGCGGCGCGGCCGGTCGCAGGGGTCGAACCGTCATGCGCTCCTCGCCGTCCACCACCCGTCGAGTATCACCCATGCCCGCCCCGTCGTCAGGCCCGGTCGTACGCTGGGAACATGCCCCGGTACGAGTTCCGCTGCCGCTCCTGCGGCGACACCTTCGAGGTCAACCGCCCGATGGCCGAGGCCGGCCAGCCGGCCTCCTGCCCGCACGGGCACGCCGACACGGTGAAGTTGCTGTCCACCGTCGCGGTCACCGGCCGGGGCGGGGCCGGGCCGGTCGGCGGTGGTGGCGCGCCGGCCGGTGGCGGCTGCTGTGGCGGCGCCTGCGGCTGCTGAGCCGCCCCTTCACCTCGTCTCGCCGGTCGAGGTGTTCCTTGCCGGCGGTGTGATCCTTTGGCACCTTGGGTCGGAATCTGCCCGACCGTTCTCACGATGCGTGACGGCGTGATCATAGGGCAGCATGAACCCGACGTCAGGGGGCGGAGGTTCCACGCATGTCGCCACGGATCCACCTCCCGAGCGGATGGGTGACCTTCGTGTTCACCGACATCGAGGGCTCGACCCGGCTGGCCCAGCTGCTCGGTCCGGGCTACCGCCCGGTGCTGCGGGAACACCGTCGACTGCTGCGCGACACGTTGGCCGGCACCGACGGGGCGGAGCTGCTGACCGAGGGGGACTCGTTCTTTCTCGCGTTCGGCGACGCGGCCGTCGCGTTGACCGCCTGCCTCACCGCGCAACGCGCGCTGGCCAGCCACGACTGGCCCACCCCGGAGGCCGCGCCCCGGGTGCGGATGGGCCTGCACACCGGGTACGCCGAACCTCGCGACGGTGAGTACGCCAGCCCCGAGGTGCACCGGGCGGCCCGGGTGGCCGCCGCCGCCCACGGTGGACAGGTGCTCTGCTCGGCCGCCACGGCCCGGCACGCCGAGCCGCTGCCGGACGGGGCGTCCCTGTTGGACCTCGGGCTGCACCGGCTGCGCGGCTTCGACGACCGGGAGCGGCTGTTCCAGCTGGTGGCACCCGGTCTGGAGCGGAGCTTCCCCCGGCCGCGGACCGCCGAGGCGGTACCGCACAACCTGCCCACCCAGGTCACCTCGTTCGTCGGCCGGGAGGTGGAACGGGCCGAGCTGCGCCGGCTGGTCGACACGTACCGCCTGGTGACCGTGGTGGGGGCGGGCGGCGCCGGCAAGACGCGGCTGGCGGTGGAGCTGGCCTCGGGGATCGTCGAGGCGTACCCGGACGGGGTGTGGTTCGTCGACGTCGCCGCGGTGACCGACCCGGGCCTGGTGGCGTTCGAGATCGCCGCCGTGCTCGGGCTCCGCCCGGAGCCCGGCCGCCCGGTGGTGGACACCCTGGTCGAGTACGCGGCCGCCCGCCGGATGCTGATCGTGCTGGACACCTGCGACGCCCAACCGGCGTCCTCGGCCGAGGCGATCTCCCGGCTACTGGCCGGCGGTCGGGGCGTGCGGGTGGTCGCCACCAGCCGGGAGTCGTTCGGGCTGCCCGGCGAGGTGGTCTGGCGGATCCCCCCGCTCTCGGTGGACCCCGGTCCGGACGGCGGGGCGAGCGACGGGGTGGCCCTGCTGCTGGACCGGACGGCGGCGGCCCGGGGCGGCCGGCCGCCGGACCCTGCCGAGCAGGCCGATCTGCGCCGGGTGGTCCGCCGGCTGGACGGGCTGCCGCTCGCCATCGAGCTGGCCGCCGCCCGGCTCCGGGTGCTCTCGGCCGGGCAGCTCGCCGAACGCCTCGACGACATGCTGGGCACCCTGGACGCGGGGCGGGAGGAGCCCGAGCCGCCCCCGGTGGAGGCCGGTTGGAGCGGCAACCAGCAGGACACCGTGGATCTGGTGGCCGCCGCGACCGGGGCCGCCCCACCGACCCCGGCGACCCGGGCCGTGCAGCGCTCGGCCAGCGAACGTCACCTGACCATGCAGGCCACGGTGACCTGGTCGTACCGGACGTTGGGCGCGCGCTCGGCCCGGCTGCTGCGCTGGCTGGCGGTCTTCGCCGGGCCGGTGGACCTGCCGACGGTGCAGTGGCTGCTCGACGACGACCCGCTCGACCCGCTCTCGGTGCTGGTGGACAAGTCGATGGTGCTGGCCGAGCCGCACGCCTCGGGCAGCACCTACCGGATGCTCGACCCGATCCGGGCGTACGCGGCCCGCCGGCTGGTCGAGGCCGGTGAGGAGCAGACCGCCCGGGACCGGCACGTCGCCTGGTCCCGGCACGCCCTGGAGCGCGCCCACCTCGGCCCGGACGGCCGCCCCGTCACCCTCTCCCTGTACGCGCTCGACCCGCTCGCCGGGGAGTTGCGCGCCGCGCTGCGCTGGTGCGCCACCGGCGGCAGTGCCCGTGCGGGCCTGCGGCTGGCTGGCGGGCTGGACCAGTGGTGGCGGGAGCGGGGACTGGCCCGGGAGGGCCGGCTCTGGCTGTTCCGCCTCTACGGCCGGATCGCCGAGACCGGCGAGCCGATCCCGGAGGCGGAGCTGGCGGCGGCGTACCACATGCACTCGCTGCACGCCGGCGCGGACGGGGAGTTCGCCGAGGAGCTGCGCTACTCGCAGCGGGCCGAGGCGGCCGCCCGGCAGGCCGGTGACCTGGGGCTGCTGGCCCGGGTCCTGGCGGGGCGTGCTGCACCGCTGGTCGACATGGGACAGTTCGCCGAGGCGGAGCGGGTCTGCCGTGAGGTCATCGACTGGGCGTACGCGCAGGACGTGGTCTCGGACGCGCTGCTGGCCGTCTACAACCTCGCCGAGCTGCTCTGGCGCCGGGGCGCGCTGGACGAGGCGGCCGAGCTGCTCGGCGGGGCCCGCCCGGTGGAGGCGGCCCGCCCGGTCGAGCGGGGCCGGCGCTCGGTGGACATGCTGCTCGGCCTGGTGGCGCTGGACCGGGGCGACCTGGTCGCCGCGCACGAGCACCTGCTGGTGGCGCTCCGCTCCCGGATGAGCCACGGCTACCTGGGCCAGGCCTGCGACACGGTGAATGCGATCGCGGTGCGCTGCGCGCTGGGCGGCGACCCGCTCACCGCGGCCCGGCTCTTCGGCGCGGCCCAGGCCACCCGGGCGAGCCTGCGCGCCACCCCGGGCATCTACGGGCCGTACTGGCTGGAACGGCAGGCGGAGCTGCGCCGGGTGCTCGACGACGGGGCGTTCGACGCCGCGTACGCGGCGGGCGGCGAGCTGGCCCTGGAGGAGGCGGCGGCACTGGCCCTCGAGGTCGAGCACCCCGACCTCGCCACCGACTCCCCCCGCTTCACCACCCCCACCCCGCGCCGCCCCACCTCCCCCCGCTTCCCCCGCTCCACCACGGGTTGATCAAGAAGGTTGCGTCGCCATCCGGGCGGACGGCGACGCAAACTTCTTGATCGACGAGGCGCAGGAGCGGGTGCGGGCGCGGGAGTTCAGCGCCGGGCGGCGCGGCGCTCGGCGTCGGCCTTGATCCGGGCGGCGCGGTCGATGTCGGCCTGCTTCACCGCGGCGACCGAGCCGAAGACGCTGACCGCCTCGTAGTACGTCCAGGCCAGGCTGTAGCAGGCGGGCCGGACCACGATGTTGTACGTGGCGCAGACCCGCTTCAGGTCGGCGTAGAAGGCGCTGTCCAGGCGGGACTTGTTGGCGGAGAACTGGCCCATCGCCTTGTAGTTGCGGTAGCCGAAGTCGTGCCGGTAGCAGGAGAGGCTGAAGTTGAAGCCGAGCGGGTTGTCCGGGCTCGACGAGCAGTAGTCGGTCGACCAGTCGAAGTTGTAGTCGGCCCAGGCGGCCTTGTTGAGCCGGCCGGCGTTCCAGGCGTTGTAGCTCGTCGCGCTGGTCTGGGTCCAGCTGTAGAGGACGGAGAGCTTCTGTTCGGTGCTCACCGCGGCGGCGGCGGGCGAGGCTACGCCGAGGGCGGTGAGCAGGGAGAACGTGCCGGCGGCGAGTACGGTGGCGAGACGTCGGGACACGGGAACCTCCGCGGGGATGGGCGAGGGCAGGGCCTCCGGGGATAGCCGGGTGTCGATCATTCTCGATCAACTGGGCGACGCGCGGCGATGCCCGGGGCGACCGGTTGGTGACATGCGTCCAAACAGACGAATGCCCCGGACCGCGAACGGGTCCGGGGCATTCGCGCCGGGTCAGCGTATGAAGCGCGGCGGGCTGACCGGGCCCTCGTTCCAGGACCGGTCCAGGGCGCTCACGTAGTAGGTGTAGTGCCCGTCGGCCGCCGCCGTCGTGTCCACCCAGGACTGCACGTCACCGTCGGTGCCCCGAACGGTGCCGACCAGGTGGGCCGCGTCGGCGAAGTCGCACCGGTCGGCGAGGCCGGCGCCGTCGAACCGGTAGATCGCGTACGAGGTGGCGGCGCCGAGCGGGCCCTCGCCGTTCGCCGGCTGCCGCCAGCTCAGGCGTACGCCGTCGGACTGCCGCTCGGCGTCGGTGAGCACCGGGGCGAGCAGCGGCCGCGACGGGAGCTGGGACATGGTCGGCACCAGCGCCGGGCGGGAGTAGTGCTCGGCCGCGTAGATGTCGGTGGCGCCGAGCCGGTTCGCCTTCACCTGCACCGCGGAGAAGTGCACGTTGCCGAGCACCTCCGGGTACGACCGGTTGAGCGTCAGGTGGTTGGACAGCTCGTACGGGTTCATCCAGTACGAGCCGTACGCCGGCTCGCCGCTCTTGTAGTCGGCCTGGCCGATGTAGAGCTGGACGTTCGTGCCGCGGACCTGCTCGGCCCACCACGGCACCAGCCGGGCGTAGTCGGCGGCCGGGTACTGGCCGATGTACCAGTAGAGCTGCGGCACCACGTAGTCGATCCACTCCTCCTTGATCCACTTACGGGTGTCGGCGGAGATGATGTCGTACGACTGGCTGCCGGTGGTGTCCGAGCCGTTCGGGTCCACGCTCTTGTTGCGCCAGATGCCGAACGGGCTGACCCCGAACTTCACCCACGGCTTGGCCGCCTTGATCTTGGCGTTCATCTCCTGGACCAGCAGGTTGATGTTGTCCCGCCGCCAGTCGGCCTTGTTGGTGAAGCCCCGGTTGTACTGGGCGAAGGTGGCGTCGTCCGGCACCTGGTACGTGCCGCTCGGGTACGGGTAGAAGTAGTCGTCGAAGTGCACACCGTCGATGTCGTACCGGTTGACCGCGTCCATCATCGCGGTCTGCACGAACTCGCGGACCTCGGGGATGCCCGGGTTGTAGTAGAGCCGGCTGCCGGCCGCCCCGGCCGGCGGGTACGCGAAGACCCAGTCCGGGTGCTGCCGGGCCGGGGCGTCCGGGGCGAGCTTCGACAGGTCCGCGCCGGCGCCGCCCGGGGCCGGCATGGAGACCCGGTACGGGTTCATCCAGGCGTGGAACTCCAGGTTCCGCTTGTGCGACTCCTCGACCAGGAAGGCCAGCGGGTCCCAGCCCGGGTTCTGGCCGCGCACCCCGGTGAGGTACTCCGACCACGGCTCGTACGGCGACGGCCAGAACGCGTCAGCGGTCGGGCGCACCTGCACGACGACGGCGTTGTGGTGCAGCTTCTGCGCCAGGTCGAGCCAGCCCAGGTACTCGGCCTTCTGCTTGGCGACCTGGTCCGGATCGGTCCACGAGGCCTTGCTGGGCCAGTCGATGTTCGTCACCGAGGCGATCCACATGGCCCGGAACTGCCGCTTGGGCGTGGCCGGGTCGGTGACGCAGGTGGTCGTGGTGGTATCGGACGTGGTGTCGTTTTCGGCGGCGGCCGCGGGGGTGCCGGCGACGAGCGCGCCGAGCAGCGCCACGGCCAGCCCGGCGGCTCTGAGCCGAGTTGCCTTCATGCGGTGCGGTCCCTTCGTTGGGGCTCCCGGGCAGTGTCGGGTGGCGGCGGACGCCCGACGCATCCGGCAAGATTCGCCGCAGAACATCTGCCACCGGTAGAAAACTTTCATCAATCCCGATGGTGCGCAAGACCTCCGGGCGGATCGATGCGCAGGTGGGGCCGAACGTCCGAGGGTGAGCCAGGCCACAGCGGGTTCCGTGACCTTTCCAACACGGCGGGTGCGGGGTCGGCCGAGGGTCGGCTGGGTACCTTGGCCGGTCACCGGACCGCCACCGTGGTGGTCGCACGCTGAGGAGGTGATCCGTGTCCGTCCTGCGGACCAAACCGATCAGGGACGTGATCGCTCAGGGGGAGGCCGACGGCAGCGACGGACGTCCCGGTCTGCGCCGCCGGCTCGGCGCACTCGACCTCATGGGCTTCGGCATCGGCATGGTGATCGGCACCGGCATCTTCACGCTGACCGGCATCGAGGCGAAGAACCACGCGGGCCCCGGCGTGGTGATCTCGTTCGCCATCGCGGGCGTGGTCGCCCTGCTCGCCGCGCTCTGCTACGCCGAGCTGGCGTCCAGCGTGCCGACCGCCGGCAGCGCCTACACCTACGCGTACGCGACGATGGGCGAGATCGTCGCCTGGATCATCGGCTGGGACCTGCTGCTGGAGTTCGCGCTCGGCTCGGCGGTGGTGGCCCGCGGCTGGTCCGGCTACCTGGCCGAACTGTTGAACCTGCCCAGCGCGTGGTTCGGCGAGGAGGGCAGCGTCGTCAACCTCGGCGCCATCGCCATCGTCCTGATCCTCGGGGTGGTGGCCATCGTCGGCATCCGCCAGTCGGCCCGGGTGACCAACCTGCTGGTGCTGGTCAAGGTGGCCATCTGCGTCTTCATCGTGGTCGCCGGGCTGTTCTTCGTGAAGGCGGCCAACCTCAGCCCGTTCATCCCTTCCGCCGAGCCGGCGAGCAGTGGCGAGGACGGCATCCGGCAGCCGGTCACCCAGGCCATCTTCGGGCTGGAACCCTCCGTCTTCGGCTTCGCCGGAGTGCTCACCGCCGCCGCGGTGGTGTTCTTCGCGTACACCGGCTTCGAGGCCGTGGCGAACCTCGGTGAGGAGACCCGCAAGCCCCGCCGCGACCTGCCGCTCGGCCTGCTCGGCACGCTGGTGATCTCCACCGTGCTGTACATCGGCGTCTCGCTGGTCGTGGTCGGCATGGTGCCCTACCGCCAGATCAACGAGGGCGCGCCGATCGCCTCGGCGTTCAAAGCGGCCGGAGCCGGCTGGGCCGCGATCCTGGTGTCGATGGCGGCCATCGCCGGGCTGACCAGCGTGATCCTGGTCGGGCTGGTGGCGATGGGCCGGATCGGGTTCGCCATTTCCCGGGACGGGCTGATCCCGCCGTCGATCGCGAAGGTGCACCCGCGCTGGGGCACCCCGTACCGGATCGCGGCCACCATGACCATCGTCGTCGCGCTGCTCGCCGGCTTCCTGCCGCTCTCCGCGCTGGCCGACCTGGTCAGCATCGGCGCGCTCTGCGCGTTCGTGCTGGTGTCCGTCGCGGTGCCGATCCTGCGGCGGCGCCGTCCGGACCTGGACCGGCCGTTCAAGGTGCCGTTCTCCCCGGTGCTGCCGATCGTGTCGGCGCTGGCCTGCCTCTACCTGATGCTCAACCTGTCGGTGGAGACCTGGATCCGGTTCCTCGCCTGGATGCTGCTCGGCAGCCTCATCTACTTCGGCTACGGCCACCGGCGCAACCGCCTGGCCCGGCGGGAGCGGGCCGGCCAGGTCCCCGGATCGAGGCAGCCCGTCGACGCGAGCTGACCCGCCGCGCGGCGCTTCTCTTCACCGATCCGAGGCGACGGTGGCGGGAAGCGCCGCGACGGTACAGTGCCGGCAGCCACCGACAGGGGGAGGACCGCCGGTGCGACCGAGGCTCAAGGACGTCGCGGAACGGGCCGGCGTGTCGGTCAAGACGGTGTCCAACGTGGTCAACGGCTATCTGCACGTCCGCCCGGACACCCGGGCCCGGGTCGAGCAGGCCATCGCCGCGCTGCACTACCGGCCCAACCTCTCCGCCCGCAACCTGCGCAAGGGGCGGACCGGGGTGATCGCCCTGGCCGTGCCGGGGCTGGACCTGCCGTACTTCGCCGAGCTGGCCCGGCACGTGGTCGACGCCGCCGCCGGGCACGGCTGGACGGTGCTGATCGACCAGACCGGCGGCGGTCGCGAGCAGGAACGCGAGGCCGCCAGCGGGATCGTCGACCACATGATCGACGGTCTGATCCTCAGCCCGCTGGCGCTCGGCGGCGAAGACCTCGCCGGCCTCGCCGGACTGCCCATCGTGCTGCTCGGCGAGCGGGTCGAGCACGGCACCGCCGACCACGTGGTGGTCGACAACGTCGCCGCCGCCCGGGAGATCACCGCCCACCTGGTCGGGCTGGGTCGCCGCCGGATCGCCGCGATCGGCGCGCAGCGCACCCCCGAGGGCGCCGGCTCCCGGCTCCGGCTGGCCGGCTACGCCGCCGCGTTGGCCGAGGCCGGCATCGACTACGACGAGCGCCTGGTGGCGTCCGCGCCGGCCTGGCACCGCGCGGACGGCGCGGCCGCCATGCGGCGCCTGCTCTCCTCCGGGGTACGCCCCGACGCCGTCTTCTGCTTCAACGACACCCTCGCCCTCGGCGCGCTGCGCGCCCTGCACGAGGCCGGGCTGCGGGCGCCCGAGGACGTGGCGGTGGCCGGGTTCGACGACATCGAGGACGGCCGCTTCTCGGTCCCCACCCTCAGCGCGGTCTCCCCGGACAAGGAGGGCATCGCCCGCCTGGCGGTCGACCTGCTCGCCACCCGCCGCACCGCCGACCCCGATGCCCCACCGAGGGAGCTGATCGCTCCCCACCGCCTGGTTCTCCGCGAGAGCGCCCCCGCTCCCTGGTCAGTCGAAGAAGCGGGCGAGGTGGGACCTGGCCGGGGGCGGCGCGTCGGCGGCTAGCGGGGTGAGGTCGGCGAAGACTGAGGCGCCGTCGCAGCCGACGTGCAGCGGGTACCAGCGCGGGCTGCCCGGCGGACGCTGACCGCAGATCCCCTTGAACGTCTGCACGTCCAGCAGTCGTACGTGGGTGGGGTCGGCCACCGCGTTCACGTGCCGCCACCACGGGCTCATCACGTGCAGCACGCCGCCCGGCCGGAGCGCCCGGTGGCACTCGTCCAGCAGGGGCAGGAAGTCGATCAGGTGCTCCAGGATGTGCACCGCGAAGAACACGTCGACCGAGTCGTCGGCGAGCGGCAGCGAACCGGACAGGTCGGCGACCGCGTCCACCCCGGCCGCCGGGTAGATGTCCAGCCCCAGGTTGCCCGGCCACTGCTTGGTCGCCCCGCAGCCCAGGTCCACCACCACCGGCGTACGGCCGGCGACGGCCACCCGGCACCACACGCCGAGCACCCCGGCGAGGCGGCCCACCAACTCCCGGACCAGCCGGAGCTGGGCCGGGTCGGCGACCTCGCCGTTCAGGTGCGCCACCCCCCGGTCGAAGCGCACCTCGACGGCGAGCCCGCGCAGCCGGTCGTCGTGCGCGGCCAGGTCGGCCCACGCCTCGGCGAGGAACCCGTCGACCACGGTCAGCCGCTCGGCCGAGGGTGCGGAATGCCCCATCGCCACCATGCGCCACCTCCGCGCGGCGCGATACCCGCATCCCCGCCCGGTATGCCTGGATCCGGGGCCACATCGTGTGCGGGAGTGCCGGCCTCCCGTCGCCGCCTCAGCCGGCGATGGTGCGGCGGGCGGTCCGACCGGCGCCGCGCATCCGCTGGCGGGGCTGCGGCGCGGCGGCCCTGGGCCGCTTGAGGTGATAGCGGTGCAGCTCGTTGTTGCCGGGCAGGGAGGGGTCCTCACTCATCGCGACCAGTTCCCAGCCCTGGTCACCGGCCCGGTTCAGGTGGGCCAGCGCGGTGTCGCCGTACGGCGTGACGTCGATCATGGAGCCGTCCGGGCCATACCAGATGAAGACGACCTCCCACCCGATGTCGGTGGAGGCGGCCTGGCGGCGGCGGACCAGCAGCGCGTACTCCCACTTGAGCATGGGGTCATTCTCACCCGGCGCGACCGGGTCGGCACGGATCAATCCTCGGCGATCCGTCCGGCCGTCACCCGGAGCCGCCGGTTGACGCTCACCGCGTCCAGCATCCGCCGGTCGTGGGTCACCAGCAGCAGCGTCCCCGGGTACGTGGCCAGGGCCGCCTCCAGCTGCTCGATCGCCGGCAGGTCCAGGTGGTTGGTCGGCTCGTCCAGCACCAGCAGGTTCACCCCGCGCCCCTGGAGCAACGCCAGCGCGGCCCGGGTCCGCTCGCCCGGGGAGAGGGTCGCCGCCGGCCGCAGCACGTGGTCCGCGCGCAGCCCGAACTTGGCCAGCAGCGTGCGCACGTCGGCCGGGGCCAGCTCCGGCACGGCGGCGCCGAAGGCGTCCACCAGGGGCTGGTCGCCGAGGAAGAGCCCGCGGGCCTGGTCGACCTCGCCCACCACCACGCCGGGGCCGAGCGCCGCGTACCCCTCGTCGAGGGGCAGCCGGCCCAGCAGGGCCGCGAGCAGGGTGCTCTTGCCGGAGCCGTTCGCCCCGGTGATCGCCACCCGGTCGGCCCAGTCGATCTGGAGGTCCGCCGGGCCGAGGGTGAAGCCGCCCCGGCGTACGACGGCACCCCGGAGCGAGGCCACGACGGCGCCGGCGCGGGGCGCGGCGGCGATCTCCATCCGCAGTTCCCACTCCTTGCGCGGCTCCTCGACCACCTCCAGCCGCTCGATCAGCCGTGCGGTCTGCTTGGCCTTCGCCGCCTGCTTCTCGGTGGACTCGGCGCGGAACTTGCGGCCGATCTTGTCGTTGTCGGTGGCCTTGCGCCGGGCGTTCTTGACGCCCTTCTCCATCCAGGCGCGCTGCGTCCGCGCCCGCGCCTCCAGCTCGGCCCGGGTGTCGGCGTACTCCTCGTACTCGTCGCGGGCGTGCCGGCGGGCCACCTCCCGCTCCTCCAGGTACGCCGCGTAGCCGCCGCCGTAGTGCCGGACCTGCCGCTGGTGCAGGTCCAGCTCAAGCACCCGGGTCACCGTCCGGGTCAGGAACTCCCGGTCGTGGCTGACCAGCACCGTCCCGGCCCGCAGCCCGGTGACGAACCGTTCCAGCCGGTCCAGGCCGGCCAGGTCCAGGTCGTTGGTGGGCTCGTCGAGCAGGAAGACGTCGTAGCGGCTGAGCAGCAGGGAGGCCAGCCCGGCGCGGGCCGCCTGGCCGCCGGAGAGGGCGGTCATCGGGTGGTCGAGGTCGACCGTCAGGCCCAGCTCCGCGGCGACCTGCTCGGCGCGTTCGTCCAGGTCCGCGCCGCCCAGGTCGAGCCAGCGCTCCAGCGCCCCGGCGTACGCGTCGTCGGCGCCCTCGGCCCCGGCGGTGAGCGCCTCGGTCGCGGCGTCCAGCGCGGCCTGCGCCGCGGCCACCCCGGTCCGCCGGGCCAGGAAGTCGCGGACCGTCTCGCCCGGCCGGCGCTCCGGTTCCTGCGGCAGGTAGCCGACCGTGGCGGTGGGCGGGCTCAACGACAGCGAGCCCTCCTCCCGGGGCTGGAGCCCGGCGAGGGTACGCAGCAGCGTGGACTTGCCGGCGCCGTTCACCCCGACCAGCCCGATCACGTCGCCCGGGGCGACGACGAGGTCCAGACCGGCGAAGAGCAGGCGGTCACCGTGTCCGGCGGTGAGATCCTTGGCGATCAACGTGGCGCTCATGAGGAGACCGAGCCTACCGAGCCGCCGATCGGATCGACCGGGCCTCGCCGCGGGACGGAGGTGAGGGAGACTCACTCCCGTGGTGACCACTCTGGCGATCGACTGCGGCGGCGGCGGGATCAAGGCCTCCGTGCTGGATGTCGCGGGGACGATGCGGGCCAAACCGCTGCGCGTGCCCACCCCGTACCCGCTGCCGCCCGCGCTCTTCGTCAAGACGCTGCTCGAACTGGGCGGCCGGCTCCCGGCCGCGGACCGGCTCACCGTCGGGCTGCCCGGCATGATCCGGCACGGCGTGGTGGTGGCCACCCCGCACTACGTGACCCGCTCCGGCCCGCGCAGCAAGGCCGACCCGGCGCTGGTCGCCGAGTGGTCCGGGTACGACGCGCGTAGCGCCCTCGCGGAGGCGTTCGGCATCCCGGCGCTGGTGCTCAACGACGCCGAGGTGCACGGCGCCGGGGTGGTCGCCGGGACCGGCTGCGAGCTGGTGCTGACCCTCGGGACCGGGCTGGGCAGCGCGCTCTTCGACGGCGGGGTGCTCGCCCCGCACCTCGAGCTGTCCCACGCGCCGGTGCGCTGGAACACCACCTACGACACGTACGTCGGCGAGCCGGAACGGCGGCGCCTGGGGGACGCCTTCTGGTCGCGGCGGATCCGGCAGGTGGTGGACGGGCTGCGCCCGGTGTTCCGCTGGGACCGGCTCTACCTCGGTGGCGGCAACTCCCGGCTGATCCGGCCGGAACAACTGGCCCGGATGGGCGACGATGTCGTGGTCGTCCCGAACACGGCCGGAATCGTGGGCGGCGTCCGGGCCTGGGACCTCGTGGGCGACCGGTACGACCCGACCCCGTGAGCCCGATTTCCGCCCGAGGAACACTCGCGGTACGGCTGGTGTTGTGTCAGCGTCGGACAAAGGGCGGCGCGACACGAGGGGGTGGGTCGAGTGGATCTTCTGGCGGAGTACCGGCGGGCGACCATGTTCTTCGAAGCGGGTGACCCGACCGGAGCGGCGCGGCTGCTCGAGCCGATCGTCGAGGCGGAGCCCGGCAACTCCTCGGTGCGGCAGTTGCTGGCCCGCGCGTACTTCCAGTCGGCCCAGCTCAACCGGGCCGAGGAGCAGCTGCGGGAGCTGGTCGACCGGGACCCGAGCGACCACTACGCGCACCACGTGCTGGGCCGCACCCTGGAGCGGATGAACCGGCCCGCCGACGCGCTGCGGCACCTGCGCATCGCGGCGGCCATGTACTCGACCAACGCCGACTACACGGCGGCGCTGCGCCGGGTGGAAGGCAAGGTCGCCGGCACCCGGTGACGATCGTGACGACGGGCAGCCCGGGCGGGCTGCCCTTCGCCGTACCTAGGATGGCCTGGTGAAGCTCAAGCTCGATCTCCACGACATCTACAACAGGGGCTACGAGATCGACCGCGCCCTGCGCGACATCATGAACGAGGCGGTGGCGAAGAAGGCCACCCTGGTGGAGATCATCCCCGGTAAGGGCTCCGGCCAGCTCAAGAAGAAGGTGCTGCGGTTTCTCGACCAGAAGGACGTGAAGCAGCTCTACCACCGGGTCGAGAAGGATTCGAAGAACTTCGGCCGCCTCTTCGTGCACTTCCGCTGGAAGTAAGAGCCCCGGCTTCCCGACCTCGCGCGCTACCGCCGAGGTGGCTCCTGAGCTGCGGAAAGCGCCAGGTGCGAAGACGGCCCCTGACCAGCAGGGCCCCACAACGCGGCTAAGACCTTCAGGGCGCCCAGCGCGCCCTGAAGGTGATGGTGCCGGCGATACTCCGGTTTCTGTCCGAGATGCGGTCTTTTCGTAGTTAAGCTCACGTTCATGCCCACCTCCGGACAGGACGGGCGTGAAGGAGACATGGTGATCTCGCGAAGGCAGTTGCTGATTGCGGGCGCCGCCGGCGGGGCGGTGCTGCTCTCTCCGCGTGGGGCGTGGGCGGATTCGATGCGGCCGGCGCAGCCGCTGCTCGATCCCACGACCATCCCGAAGTACGTCACGGACCTGGTGATCCCGCCAGCCATGCCGCCAGCACGCAACCATGGCAAGCATGGGATCGACGAGTATCTGATCGGGGTGCGGCAGTTCTCCCAACAGGTCCTACCACCGGGGCTGCCCAGGACGACGGTCTGGGGTTACGGCTCGGCCGTGCACAAGGGGACCTTCAACTTCCCGGCCTTCTCGATCAATGCCCGGGTTGACCGGCCGGTGCGGGTGACCTGGATCAACCAGCTCGTCGACAAGTACGGCCGGTTCTTGCCGCACCTGCTGCCGGTCGACCCGACGCTGCACTGGGCCAACCCGCCCGGCGGGACCGCCGGCCGCGACTCCACGCCCACGTTCACCACGACGCCCGGCCCGTCCAAGGGGCCGGTGCCGATGGTCGTGCACTTGCACGGCGGGCACAACCGGGAAGAGAGCGACGGCTACCCGGAGGCGTGGTACCTGCCAGTGGCGCGGAACATCCCCGTCGGCTTCGCCGAGGTGGGCAGCTTCTACAACGAGTTCCGCGCGAAATTCGAGCAACGGCACGGGATCGAGTGGAAGCCCGGGACCGCCACCTTCCAGTACGAGAACGACCAGCGGGCCGCCACTGAGTGGTTCCACGACCACACATTGGGCATGACCCGGCAGAACGTCTACGCCGGCCCGGCCGGTTTCTACCTGCTCCGTGGCGGCTCGTCCGATCTGCCGCCAGGGGTCCTGCCCGGTCCCGCTCCGGCGCTGGGCGACAAGCCTGGCATCCTCTATCACGAGATCCCCATCGCCATCCAGGACCGGTCGTTCAACCCGGACGGCTCGCTGTTCTACCCGGACAGCCGGGCGTTCTTCGGCGACTGCACCAACCCCGCCGACTACATCCCGAACGGCGACGTGCCGCCGATCTGGAACCCCGAGTTCTTCGCGAACACCATGCTGGCCAACGGCCATACCTGGCCCCGGCTCAAGGTCGAGCAGCGGCGGTACCGACTTCGCCTGCTCAACGGCTGCAACGCTCGCTTCCTGATCCTGAAGATCGCCGCCAAGCCGACCGCCTCGCGACCCGCCGCCCCGGCCCTGCCGATGTGGCTGATCGGCACCGACGGTGGCTTCCTGCCCGAGCCGGTCCGACTCGATCAGATCCTGCTCGGCAACGCCCAACGGGCGGATGTGATCGTGGACTTCACCGACGTGCCCGAGGGCACCGAACTGTTCCTCATCAACGAGGGCCCAGACGGGCCCTTCGGCGGCGGCGCGCCTGGCACCGACTTCACGCCGGCCGACGTCAACACCACCGGACAGGTGATGCAGTTCGTCGTCGGCCCCCGGATCGGCGTGGACAAGAGCGTCCCTCCGGACCAACTCCGCCTACCCACGTTCACGCCCCTCGGCTCGGCCACCAACACCCGCCGGCTGTCGCTCAACGAGCAGGTCTCCGCAACAGACTGCGGCCCGATTGCAGCCCTGCTCGGCACCGTCACGGCCGGCGGCACCGCCGTACCGCTCAGGTGGAACGATCCGATCACCGAGAACCCGGCCCTCAACTCCACCGAAGTCTGGGAACTCGACAACCGGACGATGGACGCGCACCCGATCCACATCCACGAAATCCAGTTCCAGGTCGTCGGCCGCGGACCCGACGGCAACCAGCCGCCAGGCCCGCAGGAGAGCGGCTTCCTCGACACCGTGATCGCCCTGCCAGGTGAGATCACCCGGATCAAGGCGCACTTCGACCTGCCCGGCCGGTACCCGTGGCACTGCCACATCCTCGAGCACGAGGACAACGAGATGATGCGCCCATACTTCATCGGACCGCGGCCGCCAGAGGGAGCTCCGGCCGCTGGGGACGGTGGTCGCGGGCGTGGACCCGACGTGGCGGGCGAGATCGCCGGGACGGCCATGCTCTCCGCCGCCGTCCTCGGCGCCGCCGCACTAGCAGCGACCTCCCGCAAGACGGGGGCGACGAACCCGAGCCAGTACCGTCCCTCAACGGCGCGGGAGCGGCAGCGGGAGGCGCCAGCGGCTGGCCGTGGCCCGACCCGGTGAGGCGGCGGCCCGTCCCGCCCGCCAGGCCGCCTTGACTGCGGCAAGCCTCGCTCTGGCCGTTGCCACGAAACAGCGCAATCAGAATGCTACGGTCTTCCTGGCATATAACGGACAGGGGGATGGAAGATGAAGAAGATAAAGATCATTGCACTCGTGCCGGCGGTGCTGGCAGCGGCCGTTCTGCTGTTTGCGGCGCCCGCGTCCGCCGCGCCCGGCAACACCGGCTTCGGCTTCAACGCGACCGACATCAGCGGTTTCCCAAGCGGTGCCGCCAGGCTCACCGGCGGCGGTGCTTACAACCCGGGGACAGGTTTCGTCAAGTCCGCTGGCGGCTTCCGGTGCACCCGCGACGTCGGCCAGGGCCCACTGACCGGGTGTCTCGCCGGCCAGGGCGTTCGCTGGGACACAGCCGATGTGGATCAGGTTCTGCTCCCGAGCACGACCTTCAAGTGCACCGGGGCAGCGACGGAGCCCCTCAAGACCGCGACGACCGATGAGGACACGATCGTGCTCGTCGCCGACTTCTACCGCGCCGGTGACGGCAACGACGAATCCTTCACCGCGCAGATGATCGTCTCCGCCGACGACATCGCACCCGACATCGACGGGATCCAGAACGTCTGGATTCAGGGCGTCGGCTGCGCCCCGGCGATCGTGCATTTCAGCTCCTGAAAGGCGAGCAGTCTCGTACGCGGAGGTCGCGACCTGGGTGCGGCGGCTCACCGCATCCGGGCTAGCGCCGGCAACGGATCCGGTACGTCCGCTGCCGGTCGCGGGGGCTCTGGTTTACGGGCTGTGAATCTAGAGCCGAGCGGGCAGGCCCACCCACTCCACGGTGTGCGCCACCCGCGTCAGGCCCCGATCTCAGCGACCATCGTGTCCGCGTCCTCGAACGACTCAACCGTGCGGAAGCCTTCAGCGGCGTACAGCCTCGCAGCGAAGTTCGCCCGCTCCACGCTCAGCGACACCGTGCGGATGCCACGTTCTCGTGCAACGACCAGAACGGCGCGCAGGAGCGCCCGGCCCACACCGCGGCCTCGCCAGGTTTCCACCACGCCGATAGTCAGCTCTGGCACGTCGTCACCCACGTACCCGTAGCCCGGATCAGCGGCGGTCAGGTATCGGAACCAGGCCGCGCCGACTGGCCGATCAGCCGCGTCCACCGCAACCAGGCCGAAGTCGTTCGGCTGCATCCAACCGGTCACATAGTGAGCCAGCGCAGGGTTCGCCATGATCTGCTCGCGGGACCAGTTGCGCTCAGGCAGCCAGTTCACCGCTTCCATGAGCATGTCAACCAGGAATTCGGAATCAGCTGAGGTGGCTGCGCGGATGCCGAGGTCAGTCACCGCCGAAGCCTCGCACACAAGATCGGACAGAGCCAAGATCATGCCGTCTCCAGGCCGTCCAACGCGAACCAACAGCGACCATCGCTGACCACTGATGCCTGGTGCGGGTGCGGCTCACGGGCCGTCTCGTCCGATTCGATCGAGTACTTCCACGAACTGGATCAATACCGCTGGAAGTAGGGGTCGCCTTCGATTCCCGCCCCGGCGGCGAGCGTCCATGCGAAAAATATTCGTATGAGGAGATTGGCGTCTGGCCTGCTTCTGTCGGTCGTGCTCGTGTCCGGCTGCGGCGGCCCACTCGTCCGTGGGGACACCAAGCGGCCCGGGCGAGCTGCGACCGCCAGCCAGTCGCCCGCGCCGAAATCCCAGCTCACCGTCGTCGCCGCCGGTGACCTCCTGGTGCATCCCGAGTTGACGGCCCAGGCCGCGACCGACGCCCGCGCCGCTGGACGCGACGGCCACGACTTCACCCAGGTGCTGGCCGCGGTACGGCCGGTGGTGAGCCGGGCCGACCTGGCCATCTGCCACATGGAGACCCCACTGGCGGAGCCGTCCGGCCCGTTCACCGGTTACCCGGTCTTCAGCGTGCCCCCGGAACTGGCTGATGCCGCAGCATGGGCTGGTTTCGACACCTGCTCGACAGCGTCCAACCACTCCCTCGACACGGGTCTACCGGGTATCCGCCGCACCTTGGACAGGCTGGACCAGGTCGGATTACGCCATGCCGGGACCGCGCGCAGCGCGCCGGAGGCAGCGCGGCCCACCATTCTCGACGTGGCCGGGGTGAAGGTGGCCCAGTTGTCGTACACCTTCGGTTTCAACGGCATCCCTCGGCCTGCTGGCCAGGACTGGGTCGCGAACCTCGCCGACCGCAACGCCATCCTGGCCGAGGCGCGGCGGGCCCGCGATCTGGGTGCGGAGATCGTCATCCTGTCGATGCACTGGGGCACGGAGTACCAGAACAAGCCGAACGACGACCAGCTCCAGCTCGCCCGGGATCTCCTCGGCTCACCCGACATCGACCTCATCGTGGGCCACCACGTACACGTGGTACAGCCGTTCGAGAAGATCGGCACGAAATGGGTGGCGTACGGGCTCGGCAACCTGACCACCTACGGCTCTGAGGAGAGCACCCAGCAGGCGGTGGTGCCGGAGTTCACCTTCACCCGCAAGGCGTCCGGCCGATGGGAGGTGAGCGGCGTCGAGGTGCACGCCACCTGGATGCAGTACCAGCCGGCGGCCCGGGTGGTCGATCTGGCCAGCGCGGTGAACGACGTCCGAGCGCCGGAGGAGCGCCGGGCCGAACTGGCCCGCGTCCAGCAGCAGATCACCCGGTACGTCGACATGCGGGGAGCCCTGTCCGCCGGGCTGAGAATGCGGCGCTGACCCTCGCCTGGGGGAGTGAGCCGGCCCCGGCTGGATATGACCAACCGGGGCCTCGCGTGCCGTCGAGGTCAGGAGACCTTGTCGACCTTGCAGGTGATCTTGCCGGTCACCTTCTGGCTCAGCACGACCATGCCCTCCTCGACGGCCTTCTGGCCCGGCCGCACGTCGGAGACGACGGTGGTGGTGTTGCCGACCCGGGTGCCCTTGGCGTCGACGACGAACACGTCGATGAAGTAGGTGTTCTGGTTCTTGCTGGCGTTGTTCACCTCGACGTCGAACTTCACGTTCGCCAGGAGGTCGTTGCCCGCCGCTTCCCCTTCACACGACGTCAGCTTGACGTGTCCGGCCTTCGCGTCCTGCTCCTTGCTGACGTCGCTGGCCGCCTTGCCGACCAGGGCGCTGCACGCCACGAAGCCACCGCCGCAGAGCAGGACGGCCAGGCCGGCGATGATGAGGAAGACCTTCAAGCCCGTCGACATCCCCTTCTTCGGCGGGGGCGCGGGAGCGAACCCCGGCGGAGGGGTCGGGGTGCCCGGCTGAGGGGCCTGGTCCTGCTGCGACATGTGGTTGTGCCTTTCGACTCATACGTGACGCTCCCCCGTGACGAGAGCGACCCGGCAGAGGTTGACACGGCGGCCGCACCTTCTTGATCAACCAGGCAGCTAGTTGTCGAACGACAATAAGTTCCTCTGATCAACAAAAGGTTGATGATCTTCCGCCGGTGGGTCTGACCAGGAAATCCGTCCTGTTCGGACTCGGCGGGGCTGGGCCGGCGCGGCACCGCGCCGGCCCAGCGTCGTCAGGCTGCCTTGCGCACCCGGTAGGCGAGGTGGGTGACCCCGTTGCCCTGGACCACCTTCGTGGGCCCGTCCAGCTGGACGGGAGCGATCTTCAGGCCGGCGAACAGCGGGACGCCGTCGCCGAGCACGACCGGGACGAGGTCGACGTGGACCTCGTCGAGCAGGCCGGCCTTGATGACCTGGGTGGCGATGGTGCCCCCGTTGACGCCGACCTCCTTGCCGCCCGCGAGCTCGCCGCCGAGGTGCCTTGGTCATCGATCTACTCCTCGGGTTCGTGCCTGTCCTTTCACCCGTGGG
This sequence comes from Micromonospora sp. NPDC051924, assembly GCF_055586005.1. NCBI lineage: Bacteria > Bacillati > Actinomycetota > Actinomycetes > Micromonosporales > Micromonosporaceae > Micromonospora > Micromonospora sp. NPDC051924. Next base: position 50,892 of record NZ_JBVJJA010000004.1, on the reverse strand, counting down.
TAGAAGCTGCCGCCCCCTCCTCGACATCCGTCCCCAAGATTCCCGCGATCTTGCACTTGTGGTTGCCGCTCTGCGGGTGTACGTCCCTTTCGTCGCCACCAAACGTGCAAGATCGCCGGGAGGCGGGGGTCAGAAGGAGTACGTGCGGGCGACGGCGAGCATCTCGGAGGAGTGGGAGCCGACGACGCCGACGTCGGACGGGCGGGGGCGAAAGCCGGGCAGGCTGGTCAGGCCGTCGCTGGCGTCCATCGCCCGCAGGGCCACCTGTCCGGCCTTCGGAGTCAGGGTCAGCGTCACCTCGATCCCCTCCGGTGGCGGGGCGTGGAAGACGATGCCGAAGCCCCAGCGGCCCTCCCGCGCCTTCGCCGGTACGGGCCGGCCGGCCACCGTTGCCGACCGCACGGTGGCGGTGGAGGTGTCCACGTGCAGAGAGAGCATGCGGACCGCCCGCTGGGGAACCACCCGTACCCGCAGCACCCGCTGATCGGCGGTCCGGGTGTCCGAGAGCAGTTCCACCTTCGGGGCGGGCAGGTTCGCCGCCGGCGCCAAACCGGCGCGCAACTCGCCGTCGCCGAGCCCGGGGAAGCTCCCACTCACGTCGGTCTCGCCGTCGACGTAGCCGTCGGTCCAGGGCTGCGGGTCGTCCTCGTGGCTGAGCCACTGCGCCTTGCCCGTGTCGGCGTCCAGCGCGTACATCAGGTGGGTCGGCACCGGGTGGGCACCGTCGAAGCGGTCCACGGCCAGGCCGACCCCGGCGAGCACTCCGGCCGCGAGCGCGGCGGCGAGTGCCGGCACCGCGCCGAGCCGGCGGGCCCGCAGCGCCACCAGGCCGCGCTGGCCGCCGGCCTGCGGGTGCAGCAGGTCGACCACCGGGAGCGCGGCCAGCCCGAGCAGCACCGCGAAGAGCGCGGCCACCCCGCCCATCGCCATGCCGAGCGCCGGGAAGAGCAGCACCACGGTGGGCAGCAGGATGATCATGGCCACCGCGCCGGCCAGGGTCACCGCGACCACCGGCCAGGGGCCGTCCAGGCGGGTACGCAGCGCCACCAGCCCGGCGAGGGCGCCGGCCAGCGCGGGGAGGGTGGCCAGGTACGCCCCACCCGGCACCAGCGCGGCGAGCAGCACCCCGAACAGGGCCAGCCAGGCCAGCCCGCCGAACGCCAGCGCGGCCGGGCCGACCCGGCGGCGGGCCAGCGCGTACCAGGTGAACAGGACCGCGGCGGCGAGCGCCACCACGGCGAGCCGGTACCAGACCGGCCGGTACGGGTCGAGCAGCTCGGCGTACCCGGGGCGGATCGCGGTGATCGCGGTCCAGAGCAGCCACGCGCCCAGCGGGGCGACCACGATCGGCACCAGGGCCAGCCCGGTGCCCGCGGCGAGCTTGCCGGCGGTGGCCCGGCCGCGCCGGCGCAGCAGCCAGCCGAGCGCCCCGACGGCGACGAGCGCGAGCAGGGCCAGCGGCAGGGTGAGCCAGCCGGGGTAGCGGACCAGCCCGCCCGGCACCGGGAAGTAGGTGGCGTCGTGGTCGGAGCGCAGGTCGCGCAGGTCGGTCCGGCCGAACTCGCGGGCCAGCCCGAGCGCGTTGTCCCCGTGCATCTGGAGGCTGGCCCGGTCCATCGCGGCCGGCGTGTCCAGCGGCGTGTGGTAGACCGCGCCTCCGTCGATGTACGCCGAGTTGAGCCCGACGAAGCCGTGGTCCAGGAAAGCGGTGAAGTCGGTGTCGTTGGGCAGCGCCCGGTAGATCTCCACCGCGAACGACGTGCCCACCGGGTGCGGGGCGGCGCGGCCGAAGACGTCCACCAGCTTCGCGTTGTTCCGGGACGTCTCGAACATGATCACCGGCCCGGTGGAGCCGCGCGCCTCCAGGTTGAGCACCACCCCGCGGTCGCGGGCCAGCGGGTGGTCGGCGGCGAACCCGGAGGCGCCGCAGAGGCAGGCCTCCTCGGCCTCGGTGAGCACGAAGACGATGTCGTTGCGGGGGCGTGGGCCGGCGGTCAGCGCGCGGGCCACCTCCAGGATGCTGGACGTGCCGGCGGCGTCGTCGTTGCCGCCCGGGCCGGACTGCACCGAGTCGTAGTGGGCCACCAGGAAGACCCGCCCGGTCGAGTCGGTGCCGGGCAGCCGGGCCACCACGTTGCGCACCCGGGCCAGGGTCCTCCCGCCGGCCGCCCCGCTGAGCTGGCCGGCCTCCGGCGCGACCATGTCCTGCACCTCGGTCTCCAGGCCCAGCCCGCGCAGCACGCCCACGAGGTGCTCCCGGACCTGGTCGTTGGCGGCGCTGCCGGCCACATGCGGCCGGGCCGCGACGACCTTGACGTTCTCGTACGCCCGCTGGGCGCTGAAGTCGGTCGCCGGCGCGTCCGCCGGGCGCGGCGCCGGGGTGGCCAGGTCGACCAGGACGCCCGCGCCGACGGCGAGCAGCGCGGCGAGCGCGACGACCGCGGCGAGCGGTCGGCGGCGCGGTCGGGCCAGCGCCCGGTCGGCGGGGCGGGTGGGGGGTGCGCCCACGGGAACTCCTCGGGGTGGTCGGGGGTGGCATCATCCTGCACCCCCGGGCCCGGCGACGGCACTCCCCGCCCGGCCGGTGCACGCCGTGCCGACCCCTGGTCACGGCGTAACATCGGTCGTCCGCCCGATCGCTGTTTCAAGGGCGGGTCCGCTCGCCCTGCCCGCGCCGACGCCGGTCGTGTTGTGTGCGACCGTTGTCTGATACAGGATCAGCAGGGCACTCGGAAGGAGCCCGACATCACCAGCGAACTCCCGCGTCTCGCGGCGGTGACCCGGCCGCACCGGGGGACCGGTCTGCCCGGTTCCTCCGTCGTGCCGCAGGCCGGTGCCGGGCTCCACGCGGGCCTGCCACCCGGCGAGCGGCTCCGGGTCCTGCTGGTCGAGGACGACGAGGGCGACGCCTTCCTGGTCGGCGAACTGCTCGCCGAGACCAACTCCATGATCGACCTGCTGGTCGCCACCAGCCTCAGCGAGGCCCGGCAGCGGGTGATGGGGGTCGACTGCGTCTTACTCGACCTCGGCCTCCCCGACGCCCAGGGCCTGGACGGGCTGCGTCAGGTGCTGGAGATGTCCAGCGGCGCCGCGGTCTGCGTGCTCACCGGCCGCTCCGACGAGCACCTGGGCATCGTCGCGGTCGCCGAGGGTGCCCAGGACTACCTGGTCAAGGGGCAGGTCGACGGGGTGCTGCTGACCCGCGCCCTGCGCTACGCGGTGGAGCGCAAGCGGGCCGACGAGAACGCCCGCCGGCTGCGCGAGGTCGAGTTGCGCCAGGCCGAGTCGGCCCGCCTGGAGCGGGGCCTGCTGCCGCAGCCGCTGATGACCACCGACCAGGTGTCGGTGCACACCTTCTACCGCCCGGGCCGGCACGCCGCCCTGATCGGCGGGGACTTCTACGACGTGGTGCAGACCCGGCCGGACCGGATCGACCTGATCGTCGGGGACGTCTGCGGGCACGGCGTGGACGAGGCGGCGCTCGGCGTCGAGCTCCGGGTGGCCTGGCGGGCGCTGATCCTGGCCGGGGTGCCGGACGAGGAGGTGCTGCCCGCCCTGGAGCAGGTGCTGATGAGCGAGCGGCGGCTCCAGGAGATCTTCGCCACCGTCGCCACCGCCCGGCTCGACCTGGCGGCCAACCGTGCCACGGTGCGACTCGCCGGTCACCCGCCGCCGCTGCTGCTCCGCGCGGGTCGGGTCGCCCCGGTGCCGGCCAAGGGCGGCCTGCTGCTCGGCGTACGACCCCGCCGGCCCGTTGCCTTCGACCTGGAGTTCGACACTGATGACTGGTCCCTGCTGATGTACACCGACGGCCTCATCGAGGGCCGGGTGGGCGCCGGTGACGACCGGATGGACGTGGCGGGGCTCACCGGCCTGCTCGCCGACCCCGCCAACCGGTCGGTGTCCCTGGCCGAGCTGCCCGCCTGGCTGGTCGGCCGGGCCGAGCAGCTCAACGGCGGCCCGCTCGCCGACGACGTGGCCATGCTGCTGCTCACCCGGGGCGGTGGCCGGTGAAGGCGTACCAGAGCGGCTGGACCCTGCGCCGCCGGGTGCTCGCGCTGCTCGGCGTGGTGCTGGTCCTGCTGCTCGGGCTGGCCGCGGCGGAGGCGGCCATCGCGGCGAAGAACCGCCAGAACATCGACGCGGTGCTGCTCAGGACCGGTCCGCTGCGGGTCCAGGCGCAGGAGCTGATGAGCGCGCTGCTCGACCAGGAGACCGCCGTCCGCGGGTACGCGGTGAACGCCGACCGCAACGACCTGGCCCCGTACGCGGACGGCCTGAAGCGGGAGCGCGACACCGTCACCGAGATGCGGAAGCTGGCCGCCGACTACCCGGACGTGCTGCGTGCGGTGACGGCCGTCGAGCAGCGGGCGGAGGAGTGGCGCAGCGCCGTCGCCCAGCCGGTGATCACCACGACCGAGCGCAGCGGCCCGGCCGCCGGCCAGGCGCTGATCACCGACCAGACCCGGCAGCAGTTCGACGGCATCCGGTCCGCGATCGACCGCCTCCAGGGCGAGATCCTCGTCGTTCGGCAGCAGACCGCCGCGGAGGTGAACGCCACCAGCAACGTGCTGGTCGCGCTGCTGATCATCGCGGCCCTGGTGGTGGCGGTGGCCGGCCTGGTCACCCTGGTCTCGCTGGACCGGACGCTGATCCGGCCGCTGGCCGGCCTGGTCGGGCAGGTGCGGGAGGTCGCCGCCGGCGACTACCGGCACCACATCGAGGGCTCCGGCCCGCCGGAGTTCCGCCGGCTCGCCGACGACATCGACCTGATGCGGCAGAAGATCGCCCGCGAGCTGGACGAGGTACGCGAAGCCCGGGAGCGGATCGAGTGGGTCAACAGCCAGCTCCAGAAGCAGGCCGAGGAGCTCACCCGGTCCAACCGTGACCTGGAGCAGTTCGCGTACGTCGCCTCGCACGACCTCCAGGAGCCGCTGCGCAAGGTGGCCAGCTTCTGTCAGCTTCTGCAGCGGCGGTACGCGGGCCAGCTCGACGAGCGCGCGGACCAGTACATCGCGTTCGCCGTCGATGGCGCGCAGCGGATGCAGCGGCTGATCAACGACCTGCTCGCCTTCTCCCGGATCGGCCGCCTCACCACGGGCTTCACCGAGGTCGACCTGAACAAGGTGATGGGCGACGTGGCGGTCCAGACGGACGCGGCCCGGCAGTACGCCGACGCCGAGCTGACCTGGGAGGGCCTGCCGGTCATCCGGGGCGAGGAGCCGCTGCTGACCAACCTGCTGGCCAACCTGGTCAGCAACTCGATCAAGTTCCGCCGCCCGGACCTGCCGCCCCGGGTGCACGTGTCGGCCCGGCTGGTCGATGACGAGTGGGAGATCACCTGCCAGGACAACGGCATCGGGATCGAGCCGGAGTTCGCCGACAAGATCTTCGTCATCTTCCAGCGGCTGCACTCCAAGGACGCGTACCCGGGCACCGGCATCGGCCTGGCCATCGTCAAGAAGATCGTGGAGTACCACGGCGGCCGGGTCTGGGTGGACACCGACACCGAGGAGGGCACCGCGATCCGGTTCACCCTGCCGGCGCTTCCCGAGGACGTCGAGGCGGCGCGGGCGGAGGCCGAGCCGGCGGCCGGTGAGGAGTCGACCGGGGAGCCGGCGGCGACCGATGACGGTGCGGATGGCACCCTTGCGTCAGCGCCCGTCGGTCGGCAGCCGGACGCGGCGGCACGCCAGGACGCGCCCGAGGGGGCGGCCGGAGACGGTACAACGGGTGGCATGAAGGAGACGGTGGGATGACCGCGCCGGCAGACGGCAAGAGCCCGATCGAGGTGCTCCTCGTCGAGGACGACCCGGGCGACGTGCTGATGACCCAGGAGGCGTTCGAGGAGCACAAGCTCCGCAACCGCCTCACGGTCGTCTCCGACGGCGCCGAGGCGCTGGCCTACCTGCGCCGCGAGGGCCAGTACGCGGACGCGATCACCCCCGACCTGATCCTGCTCGACCTGAACCTGCCCCGCCGGGACGGCCGGGAGGTGCTGGAGGAGATCAAGAAGGACGAGCAGCTCTGCCGGATCCCGGTCGTGGTGCTGACCACCTCCCAGGCCGACGAGGACATCCTGCGCAGCTACCAGCTGCACGCCAACGCCTACGTGACCAAGCCGGTGGACTTCGAGCGCTTCATCTCGGTGGTCCGCCAGATCGACGAGTTCTTCGTCAGCGTGGTCAAGCTGCCGCCGCGTGGCTGACCGGCTGCTGGACGACGTCGGCGAGCTGCTGCGGGAGGCCGCGGCGAAGGTCGTGGTGCCGATGTTCCGGCGGCTCGACGACGCGGACATCGCCGAGAAGGCGCCCGGCGAGCTGGTCACGGTCGCCGACCGCCGCGCCGAGGAGTTCATCTCCGCCCGGCTGCGTACGCTGCGCCCCGGCTCGGTGGTGGTCGGTGAGGAGGCGGTCGCCGAGGACCCGGACCTGCTGCGGCACCTGCACGGCACGGGTGACGTCTGGCTGGTCGACCCGGTCGACGGCACCTCCAACTTCGCCGCCGGCCGGCGGCCGTTCGCGCTGATGGTGGCCCTGCTGACCGGCGGAGTGCCGGCCGCCTCCTGGGTGTACGACCCGCTGGACGGGACGCTGGCCGCGTGCCGCCACGGTGCGGGCACCCGGCTGGACGGCGCGACCGTGCGGACCACCGGACCGACCCCGGAGGTCGGCGCGTTGCGCGGCACCGCGATGACCCGGTTCCTCCCGCCCGACGTCCGCCGCCGGGTGGAGGGCGGCGGCCAGCGCCTCGGTGAGCTGCTGCCCGGCCAGCACTGCGCCGGCCGGGAGTACCTGGACATGCTCACCGGCGCGCAGCAGTTCGTCCTCTTCTGGCGCACCCTGCCCTGGGACCACGCCCCCGGCACGCTGCTGGTGCGCGAGGCCGGCGGGGTGGCCCGGCGGTTCGACGGCACCGACTACCACCCGGCCGACGACGGCCGGGGCCTGCTGGTGGCGGCCAGCGCGGAGATCTGGGACGAGGTCCGCTCCGCCCTGCTCGACGCCTGACCGGTCTGTTTGCCCGCCCGCCGTTGCGCCTTCCCGCAACCGGCCGCCCATGATCGTCACGCCGGCGCGATCATGCCGGCACGCTGCGTCGATATCGGCCGCCACCGCAGGTCGCCGGCCTGGCGCGGGGTGCGCGGTCCGGTATCGTGACCGGCGGTTTCCGCCAGCAGGCCGCCGTCCGGCGCCGGCGGAGCCGCCGCCGCGCCGAGTACGACCGGGGGCCCGGCGGTCGACGGAAGGACGCTTTCGTGCCCAGGACCAGGCTCATCCGGCGGCGCGTCCGCCGGCCGTTGCTCGCGCTGCTCACCGCGACGGCCCTGCTGCTCGGCGCGGGCCTCGCGCCGGCCGGGCCGGCCACCGCGGCGCCCAGCCCGAGCGCCCCCAACGAGGGCGGCAGCAAGCAGCTCCGGGCTGCCCTCGCCGCGGCGGCCAAGGGACACATCGAGGCCAAGGCCAAGCTCGACAACTCCAAGCGCCGGCAGGCCGCGCTCGCGGTGGAGTACAAGCAGCTCGAGGTACGCCTGGTTGAGCTGACCGCACAGGTGGGCGAGGTGGCCGCGCAGTCGTACCGGGTGGGCCGGCTCACCCCGGTGTCGGTGCTGCTGGCCAGTGCCGACCCGAACGACTTCCTCAAGCGTGCCGCCGAGTTGGACGTGATGGCCCAGCGGGACAGCAAGCGGCTGCACGACCTGACCGAGGCCAAGACCAAGGCGGCCCAGGCCAAGCTGGCCATCGACACCGAGGTCCGGGAGCAGCAGAAGCAGCTCGCGATCCTGGCCAAGAAGAAGCGGGACGCCGAGATCGCCCTTGCCAAGGTGAGTTCCGGGGCGGGTTCCGGGTTCAGCGGCGGCTCCTCGTCGGCCAAGCCGGCGCCGCGCAACCCGGACGGCTCGTGGCCGTCGGAGTCCTGCTCGGTGAACGACCCGACCACCTCCGGCTGCATCACGCCGCGCACCCTGCACATGCTCCAGCAGGCCCAGGCGGCCGGCTACAAGCGCTACGTCTCCTGCTACCGCAGCGGCGGCGACGGCGAGCACCCCAAGGGCCGGGCCTGCGACTTCTCCGCCGCCAGCGGCGGCTTCGAGGACGTCTCGGCCACCGGCGGGGACAAGGCGTACGGGGACAGCCTGGCGAGCTGGGCCAAGAACAACGCCAGCCGCCTGGGCATCATGTACGTGATCTGGTACCGGCAGATCTGGATGCCGAACACCGGCTGGCGGGCGTACAGCGGCGGCGGCAGTCCCGCCGCCGACCACACAAACCATGTTCATATTTCGATGTACTGACCCGGGTGGCCGGGAACGCTGCGTAGCATCGCGACGGTGAGCAGCACATCGTCCGACGTCGTGGCGGGGTCCGCGCCGACCGCGCCGGCCCCGCCCCGGGCCCTGCCGAACGGGCTCGCCGCGTTCCTGGTCTTCCTCTCCAGCGGGGCCGTGCTGGTCCTGGAGACCGTCTCGCTCCGCCTGGTCGGCCCGTACGTCGGGGTGACCCTCCAGGTGACCAGCTCGGTGATCGGCATGGCCCTGGGCGCCATCGCGTACGGGGCGTGGGTGGGCGGGTGGCTCGCCGACCGCCGGGACCCGCGCACCCTGCTCGCCCCGGCCCTGGTGCTGGCCGGCATCGCCACCGCGGTGACCCTGCCCGTCGTCCGGTACGCCGGTGAGGCGCTGCGCGGCGGCGCGGCCGGCGCGGTGCTTCTGCTGACCGCGCTGGCGGTGCTGCTGCCGGCGGCCCTGCTCGCCGGGGTGACCCCGCTGGTGGTCAAGCTCCAGCTCGCCGACCTGCGCCGGACCGGGCAGGTGGTGGGGCGGCTCTCCGGCATCGGCACCCTGGGCGGCATCACCGCCACCCTGGTCACCGGCTTCGTGCTGGTGGCGGCGCTGCCCAGCACGGTGATCGTGCTCGGGCTGGCCGCCGTGCTCGGGGTGACCGGGCTGGTGCTCGGGGCGTACCTGCGGCGGCGGGCGGGGACCGGGCTGCCCGGACCGGGCCGGGCCAGGGCCGCCCTGGCGGTGCTCGGCCTGGCCGGGGCGGGGCTCGCCGCGGTCGCGCCGAACCCGTGCGACGTGGAGACGGCGTATCACTGCGCCCGGGTCGAGGTGGACGAGCAGTGGACCCAGGGCCGCTACCTCTACCTCAACTCCGCCCAGCACTCGTACGTCGACCTGGCCGACCCGATGCACCTGAAGTACGCGTACACCCAGTGGATCGGCGTGGTCGCCGACCTCGCCGCGCCGCCGGGCCGGCCGCTGGACGCGCTGCACCTGGGCGGCGGTGGGTTCACCATCCCCCGCTACGTCGCCGCCACCCGGCCGGGCAGCGACAACCTGGTCTTCGAGATCGACGGTGGCCTGGTCGACCTGGACCGTCGTGAGCTGGGCCTGCGCACCGGGCCGCAGTTGCGCGCCCGGGTCGGGGACGCGCGGATCCTGCTCGGCGCGGAGCCGACCGACAGCCGGGACCTGATCGTCGGGGACGCCTTCGGGCATCTCGTGGTGCCCTGGCACCTGGCCACCCGGGAGATGGCCGCCGAGGTCCGCCGGGTGCTCCGGCCCGGCGGCATCTACGTGCAGAACGTCATCGACCTGCCGCCGGACCGCTTCATCCGGGCCGAGCTGGCCACCGTCGCCGCCGAGTTCCGGTACGTCGCGCTGATCGCCCCGCCCGCGGCGATCGCCGGGCAGCACGGCGCGAACTTCCTGATCGTGGCCGCCGACGCGCTGCTGCCGCTGGCCCGGATCCGGACCGGGCTGCGGATGCTGCCGGAACCGGCGGCCCTGCTGCACGATGACGAGCTGGCCGGGTTCGTCGGCGACGCGCTGGTGCTGACCGACGACTACGCCCCGGTGGACCAGCTCCTCGCGGCCGCCTGAACGGGTGACATTTGTGACCGATTCCGACCCCACAGGTGTACGGAGCCCCAGCTCGGGCAACAGGACCGACCATGGGTGCAGCGATCAGGAGCGGCGCACAGCTGCTGGGTGAGCGGTACCGGTTGGTCGAGCAGCTCGGTGCGGGTGGCATGTCGGTGGTCTGGCGCGGCTACGACGAGGTGCTCGGCCGGCAGGTGGCGATCAAGGTGCTCGCCTCCCGGCTCGCCAGCGACAAGGCGTTCCGACATCGGATCCGGATCGAGGCGCAGGCCGCCGCGCGGCTGTGCCACCCCAACATCACCAACGTGTACGACTACGGCGAGTCCGAGCAGGTCGGGCTGACCGTGCCGTACGTCGTCATGGAGCTGGTCGACGGGGCCCCGCTGAGCACCCGGCTCGGCCGCGGCGGGCAGCTGCCCTGGCGGGAGGCGGTGACCATCGGCGCGGAGGTGGCCTCGGCGCTGGCCACCGCGCACGCCCGGGGCGTGGTGCACCGGGACGTCACCCCGGGCAACGTCATGCTCACCTCGACCGGGGTGAAGGTCGTCGACTTCGGCATCTCGGCGCTGGTGGGGGAGAGCGAGAAGGGCCCGGACGGCGCGCTGCTCGGCACGCCCGCGTACCTGGCGCCGGAGCGGCTGGACAACGGCCAGGTCTCCCCGGCCACCGACGTGTACGCGGTCGGCCTGCTGCTGTACCGGATGCTGACCGGCCGGCTGCCCTGGCGGGCCAGCACCACCACCCAGATGCTCCGGGCGCACATGTACAACGACCCGGACCCGATGCCCCCGGTCGTCGGGCTGCCCGACGAGGTCGAGGAGCTGGTCCACCGTTGCCTCGCCAAGCGCCCCGAGGACCGCCCGGCGACCGCCGAGGTGGCGCGTACGCTCGCCGAGGCGGCGGGGATCGCGTCGATCGTGCCGGTCTCCCCGGCGCTCGGCCAGTTCGACCCGGCGCTGCTGGAGAACGCGGGCACGACGATCCTGCCCTGGTCGACCGCGACCGACGCGCTGCCCTTCTCCGCCATCCGCACCCGTACCCGCAAGGCCGTGGCGCGGCGGCGCAAGGTGGAGGCCGGGGTGGCCGCTGTCGGCCTGGTCGCGGTCACCGCCACCCTGTGGGGGGTGACCTCGAAGAGTTCGGCCAGCGGAGGGGTCGAACCGACCGAGGCCCGGATGGGCCTGCCGGAGCCGATCCCGTGCGCCGTCGACTACATGCTGCGCCGGGACACCGGCAAGGATTTCACCGCCGAGCTGACCCTCACCAACACCGGGGGCCGGGAGCTGCGGGACTGGACGATGAGCTTCACCCTGCCCGGCAAGCAGACGATCACGAAAGCCCAGCCGGCGGTGCACCAGCAGGGGCGTACCGTGCTGCTCCAGCCGCCCGCCGCGGACGCGGCGCTGGCCCCCGGCGCGTCGAAGAAGGTCTCGCTGACCGGCAGCTACACCGGGGTGAACCCGCTGCCGGTGGAGTTCAAGCTCGGCGACAGCACCTGCGGCGTGCAGGTCGCCGGGGTCGCCGGGTCGGTCCCGACGACCGCCCCGCCGACCAGGCCGCCGGCGAAGCCCACCACCGCGAAGAGCAGCTCACACAACAGCAAGCCCAAGGCGGAGAAGCCCCGCAAGGGCAAGGAGGACGGCAAGGGAAAAGGGAGGTGACGCTCAGCCGAGCGACGCGAAGCGCTGCACCTGCGTGAGGCTGCCCTCCACGATCAGCACGCTGCCGGGCCGCAGGACCGTGTCGGGGCCCGCGTAGCGGAACGGCTCGCCGGGAAGCTTCGCGCCGACCACCATCACCCCGTACCGGTCCGCCGGGGACAGGTCGCGGAGCGACCGTCCCACCATCGACCCGGGTACGCGCACCTTGGCGATGGCGAACTCGTCGTCGAACTCGATGAAGTCCAGCATCTTGCTGACGATCAGGTGCGCGACCCGCTCGCCGGTCTCCGCCTCCGGGAAGATCACGTGGTGCGCGCCCACCGAGTTGAGGATCTTCGCGTGTTTCTCCGAGGTGGCCCGGGCCCAGATCTGCGGAACGCCCAGCTCCGTCAGGGCCAGCACGGTGAGCACGCTCGCTTCGACCGAGGCCCCGATGGCCACCACCGCCCGCCGGAACTCGGCCACGCCGAGCTGGCGCAGCGCGCTCTCCTCCGTGGTGTCCGCCTGGACCACCCGGTCCAGCTCGGCCGACCACCGCTGGACCCGCTCCGGACTGCGGTCGATGGCCAGCACGTCGTGGTCGAGCTGCGCCAGCGAACCGGCCAGGTGGGAGCCGAACCGGCCCAGGCCGATCACCACGATGCCGCTCTCGTCCGCGTTCCTAGCCGACAATGGGATGCTCCTCCGGGTAGCGGTACAAACGTCGCCGGGTGTTCAACGCGATCGCGGACCCGAGGGTGAGCGGGCCGACCCGGCCGATGTACATCAGCGCGGTCAGCAGGTACTGCCCGGGCTCCGGCAGCGTGGGGGTGACGCCCACCGAGAGGCCGGTGGTGCTGAACGCGGATGTCACCTCGAAGAGCGCGGCGTAGAACCGCACCCCCGCGGTGAGGATGATGATGATGACCGTGCCGGCCACCACCAGGGCCACGCTGATCAGCGCCACGGTGAGCGCCTGCCGCTGGCTGGCCCACGCCACCCTGCGGTGCCCGACGATGGTGTCCGGCTCGCCCCGCAGCTCCGCCCAGATGGCGAAGCCGAGCAGGAAGAACGTGGAGACCTTGATGCCGCCTGCGGTGCTCGCGCTGCCTCCGCCGACGAACATCAGCACGGTCAGCAGCGGATAGCTCTCCGGGGTGAGGGCGGCGACGTTGATCACGTCGAAGCCACCCGTGCGGCTCAGCGCGATCTGGGTGAACGCGGCCAGCACCTTGCCCGGCGCGTCGTAGGTGCCGATGGTGTACGGGTTGGTCCACTCGGCGACCAGCAGGTAGCCGAAGCCGAGCCCGATCAGCACCAGGCTGCCCCAGATGGTCAGCTTGGTGGCCACCGCCCAGCGGGCCGGCTGCCGCCACTCCCGGACCGCCTCGAAGAGCGCCGGGAAGCCGAGTCCGCCGATGATCGCGCCGAGCCCCAGCGGCAACGCCACCCAGGGGTCCCGGGAGAAGGCGACCAGGCCGTCGGTGTATAGGGTGAAGCCGCCGTTGTTGAAAGCCTGGATGGAGTGGAAGACGGCGGACCAGAGCGCCCGCCCCGGATCGTAGTTGTAGACCAGCCAGAGCCGGCCGGCGATCACGAGCGTCATCACCGCCTCGGTGATGAAGACCGTCCCGGCGATCCGCGTCAGCAGCCAGCGAACGTCGCCGATGCCGAACTCGGCGGTCTCCGCCTGCACCAGCAGCCGGTTGCGCAGGCCGAGCTGTCGGGACACCACCAGGATCACCAGCGCCGCGCCGGTCAGGATGCCCAGGCCACCGATCTGGGTCAGCACGGTGATCATGGCGAGCCCGAAGGTGTTCCAGTAGTTCGGGGTGTCGTTGACCGCCATGCCGGTGACCGAGACGGCCGAGGTCGCGGTGAAGAGCGCCGTGACGAACGGGGTGTACCGCTCCTCGCTGGTGGCCCAGGGCAGCATCAGCACGCCGGTGCCGAGCAGGATCAACGCCAGGAACCCGAACGGCACCAGCCGTACGGGGTGACGGAGCAGGCGGCGCACCAGGTCATCTTCCGTCCGGAGATTCACCCGCAGGTCAGGAACCGACCAACTGCCGGTCAACCGCACCCGGTCTGCTGGGCGTACCCATCGACGACAGGAGACGGCGTTGCGACGTACCCTTTCCGCCCTCGGCCTGGCCGGCGCCCTGCTCGCGGCGGCCGTGGTGGTGCCGACCGTGGCCGCTCAGGCCGACCCGGAGACCGGTGCCGAGCGGTCCCAGCCGGCCCACCGGCCGCTGGTGATCGGCCACCGGGGCGCCAGCGGCTACCGCCCGGAGCACACCCTGGAGTCCTACCGGCTGGCTATCCGCCAGGGCGCCGATTTCATCGAGCCGGATCTGGTCTCGACGAAGGACGGCGTGCTGGTCGCCCGGCACGAGAACGAGATCTCCGGGACGACCGACGTGGCCGCCCATCCGGAGTTCGCCGGCCGGAAGGCGACGAAGACGATCGACGGGGTCAAGGTCACCGGCTGGTTCACCGAGGACTTCACGCTGGCCGAGCTGAAGACGCTGCGGGCCAAGGAGCGGCTGCCGCTGGTACGGGTGGCGAACACCGCGTTCGATGGCAGGTTCGAGATCCCGACCTTCCAGGAGGTCCTCGACCTGGCGCGGGCCGAGTCGAAGGCCCGGGGCCGGACCATCGGCGTCTACCCGGAGACCAAGCACCCCAGCTACTTCGCCTCGATCGGGCTGGCGCTGGAGGAGCCGCTGGTCGCGGTGCTGAAGGCCAACAAGCTCACCCACCGCGGCGACCCGGTCTTCATTCAGAGCTTCGAGACGGCCAACCTGCGCACGCTCGACCGCATGATCGACGTACGGCTGATCCAACTGATGGACGCCACCGGGCAGCCGTACGACTTCACCGCCGCCGGGGACGCGCGGAGCTACGCCGACCTGGCCTCCGCGGCGGGCCTGCACTGGGTGGCCGGATACGCCGACGGCGTCGGCCTGAACAAGAACCTGATCGTGCCCCGGGACGCGGCCGGCAAGCTGCTCGCGCCGACCACCGTGATCCGGGACGCGCACCGCGAGAAGCTGCTCGTGCACTCCTGGACGTTCCGCGCCGAGAACCAGTTCCTGCCGGTCGACTTCCGGATCGGCGCCGACCCGAACGCCCGGGGTGACATCACGGCCGAGTACGAGCTCTTCTTCGGCCTCGGCCTGGACGGCGTCTTCACCGACCAGCCGGACACCGCCGTGGCGGCCCGCGCGGGCCGCTGACCGGCGTCCGCGCCGGGCGGCTCGGGGCCCCGGCGCGGCGCGCGGGTGACGTGGGGTGTCCGGATCCGTCCGGGCACCCCACGCGCCTCTCCCGGACCTGGGCGGTGCTGCCTGGCCAGCTTCGGGGGGGCCGGGTGCTTGTGGGTCGCTACGAACTTGATGACGTGAACGGATCGGGCCGGGTGGGCGGCGGGCGGTGTGCTTCTCGCCGCCTTTCGAGCTGACATCGCAGACGACTCAGGCAGCGTCGGCGGGGCTCGCCGGTCTCGTTGAGTCGTTTACGTCATCAGGTTTGTAGGCGGCGAGGACCTTACTGCCCGGGACGCTCGGCCACGTAGGTGCCGCGTCCGGGCTGGCCGGTGATCAGCGCCGGGGCGACCGTGTCCACCGAGGACTCGCAGTCCGTACGCCACTGGGTCTGGTGCGACCGGCTGCTCGACGGCGGGCGAGGCTGCCCGCTGCCGGCCGACCACGAGGGCGCCTGCGGTCCGCACCGGCGCCGCTGACCCGGTTGGTCCACCATGGGCCACCGTCACCATCTGCGCCGGTGGCGCGGTGCGACACAGCCGCGTGCCCGTGGGTGGTGCCGGCGGCCACCGGAGGTGGGGGACCCCGCCACCACTGGTGGGTGGTTGTAACAGCGGGCCACCCTACGTCGATTACTTGTGTGTTTCGGCCACATAGCCCGTGGGTGACGTCACTTCTAGCGTGAGCCGACAACTGACAATCCCCCTGTCCCCACCTGGAGTCGCAATGACGATCCGGCACACGCGACGGGTGTTCCTTTCCGCCGCCACGGTGATGGCGGCCGCGCTCGCGGCCACCGCCTGTGGCAGCCCGCAGGACACCGCCTCCGGCGGCGGCGACGCCGCACCGGTCAAGGTCGGTCTGGTGTATTCCCAGTCCGGGCCGCTGGCCAGCTACGGCAAGCAGTACATCGAGGGCTTCAAGGCCGGCCTCGACTACGCCACCAAGGGCACCGGCAAGGTCGGCGACCGGAAGATCGAGCTGACCGAGGTCGACGACGCGGGTGACCCGGCCAAGGCGGTCTCCGCGGCCAAGGACCTGATCGGCAAGGGCGCGAAGATCATCGCTGGCTCCACCTCCTCCGGCGTGGCCCTCCAGGTCGCCCCGATCGCCGCGCAGAACAAGGTCCTGTTCATCTCCGGGCCGGCCGCCACCGACGCGGTGACCGGAGCGAACAAGTACACCTTCCGCTCGGGCCGGCAGTCGTACCAGGACGTGGTGACCGCCAAGTCCTTCATCGGCGACGCCAAGGGCAAGAAGGTCGTCGTGTTCGCCCAGGACGGCGCGTTCGGCGACGCGAACGAGGCCGCCGTCAAGAACGTCATCGGCGGTGCCGGCGCGACCGTGAGCAGCGTCCGGGCCCCGGCCAGCGCCACCGAGTTCACCCCGTTCGCCAGCCAGATCAAGGCCGCCAAGCCGGACCTGCTCTTCGTCGCCTGGGCCGGCACCACCGCCCCGGCCATGTGGCAGACCCTCGACCAGCAGGGCGTCCTCGCCTCCACCACCGTCGTCACCGGCCTGGACATCCGCGCCTCCTGGCCCACCTTCGGCGCGGCCGGCAGCAAGATCTCCTTCCTGTCGCACTACTTCGACGGGGCCAGCGACACCGACGCGGCCAAGGCCGCCAAGGCCAAGATCCCGGGCGGCACGCTCGACCTGTTCCACCCGGACGGCTTCGCCGCCGCCCAGATGGTCGTCCGCGCCGCGCAGGAGGGCGGCGACGACGTGGACAAGATGATCAAGGCGCTGGAGGGCTGGCAGTTCGACAGCATCAAGGGCCAGATGACCATCCGCGCCGAGGACCACGCGCTGCTCCAGCCGATGTACCAGGCCAAGCTCTCCGGCAGCGGCACCGCGTACACGGCCACCGCCGAGAAGACCCTGACCGGTGACGAGACCGCGCCGCCGGTCACCCAGATGAAGGGCTGACCCGTGCTCGCCACCCGCGGTCTGACCTGGCGGATCGGTGAGGTCGCCATCGTCGACTCCGTCTACCTCGACCTGGCGCCCGGGGAGTTCCTCGGCGTGATCGGGCCGAACGGCGCCGGCAAGACCTCGCTGTTCAACCTGATCACCGGGCTGCGCCGGCCCACCGACGGGCGGGTCCTGCTGGACGGGGAGGACATCACCGCCCTCCCCCCGCACAAGCGGGCCCGGCTCGGCCTGGGACGTACCTTCCAGGCGTCCTCGGTCTTCGGCTCGTTGACGGTGCGGGAGAACGTCCGGCTCGCCGTACAGGCGCACCGGGGTGGCTCGATGAAGCTGTGGCGGCGGGCGGCGGCCGACCGGGAGGTGGCCGCCGCCGCCGACGCGGCGCTGGACCGGGTCGGCCTGCACCACCGGGGTACGGCGCTGGCCGGCACCCTCGCCCACGGCGAGAAGCGGAAGCTGGAGATCGCCCTGCTGCTCGCCGGGGAGCCCCGGGTGATGCTGCTCGACGAGCCGATGGCCGGGGTCAGCGCCGAGGACGTGCCCGAGCTGGTCAGCGTGATCAAGTCGCTGACCGGCGACAGCGGGCGGTCGGTGCTCATGGTGGAGCACCACATGGACGTGATCCTGGAGTTGGCCGACCGGATCGCCGTGATGCACCACGGCGCGCTGCTGGCCTGCGACACACCCGACACGGTGATGGCCAACGCCACCGTGCAGGAGGCGTACCTGGGGGAGTCGCTATGACCGAACCGATCCTGTCGGTGGAGAACCTGTCGGTGCGGATCGCCGGGTTGCACATCCTCCAGGGGGTGTCGTTCGACGTCGCGCCGACCGGGGTGACCGTGCTGCTCGGCCGCAACGGCGTCGGCAAGACCACCACGCTGCGGGCGATCGTCGGCCTCACCCCCCGCAACGGCGAGGTGCACGGCACGGTCCGAATGGGCGCGCAGAGCCTGCTGGCCCGCCCCACCCACCGGCTGGTCCGCAGCGGCCTCGGCTACGTGCCGGAGGACCGCTGCGTCTTCGCCGGGCTCACCGTCGCCGAGAACCTGCGGCTCGCCGAGCGGCGCGGCACGGCCCCGGCGTACGACAAGGTCTTCGCGCTCTTCCCGGAGCTGGACCGGCGCGGACGGCAACGGGCCGGTTCGCTCTCCGGCGGGCAGCAGCAGATGCTCGCGATCGGCCGGGTGCTGCTCAACGACAACCGGCTGCTGCTGGTCGACGAGCCGACCAAGGGGTTGGCGCCGAAGGTGGTGACCGAGGTGGCCGAGGTGCTGGAACGGGTGGCCGAATCCGTGCCGGTGCTGCTGGTCGAGCAGAACCTGGCCGTGGTGCGCCGGCTGGCCCGGGACGCGGTGGTGCTCTCCGCCGGCCAGGTCGCCTGGACGGGCAACGCCCAGGAACTGCTGCTGGAGACCGCGCTCACCAAGTCGCTGCTCGGGGTGGGTTCGGGAGAGGTGCACGCATGAGCACGGTGATCCTGCTGACCCTGACGGGGCTCGGCCTGGCGGCGCTCTACTTCCTGGTGGCCTCCGGCCTCTCCCTGGTCTTCGGCCTGGCCGACGTGCTCAACTTCGCGCACGGCCTGTTCCTCGGCGTCGGCGCGTACGCGACCTGGTGGGCGGCGGGCAACCTGCCCGGCGCCGGCCCCGACGGGTTCGGGTTCGTGCTGGCGGTCGCCTTCGGCGTGCTCGCCGGGTCGCTGGTCGCGGTGCTGGTCGAGCTGGTGCTGATCCGGCCGCTCTACTCCCGCACCATCGAGCAGGTGCTGGTCACCGTCGGCCTCTCGCTGGCCGGGGTGGCGCTGCTGCAGGCCACCTGGGGCGCGGACGCCCGGCCGTTCCCGCGCCCGGCGTGGACCCGGGACGTGACCTCGGTGCTCGGCGCGAACGTGCCGAACGGCGGACTGCTGTTGATCGTCGCCGCAGCGCTGGTCCTCGGCGCGCTGCTCGCCTTCCTCCGGTTCACCCGGTACGGCCTGATCATCCGGGCCGGGGTGGAGAACCGGGAGATGGTGACCGCGCTCGGCATCGACGTGCGCAAGGCGTTCACCCTGGTCTTCGCGATCGGCGGGGCGGCCGCCGCGCTGGCCGGCGCGCTCGGCAGCGTCTACTTCGGCACCGTCTCGCCCGGGCAGGGCGGCTCCCTGCTGATCTTCGCGTTCATCGTGGTGGTGATCGGCGGGATGGGCTCGGTGGTCGGGTCCGCGTACGCGGCGGTCGCGGTGGGGCTGCTGCAACAGTTCGTCAACTACTACGGCACGTCCGGGCTGGGCGACATCTGCGTCGTCGGGCTGCTCGCCGTGGTGCTGCTGCTGCGTCCGCAGGGCCTGGCCGGAAAGGTGGCTCACGCATGACCGAGGTGAAGAGTCCCGAGGTCGCGGCGCCGCCCGCCGCGGTCCCCGACGAGCTGACCCCCGGGCACCCCCGCTGGCACGGGCTGCGCCCGTACGCCCCGCTGGTCGCCCTGGTGGTGGCGGCGATCCTGCCGTACTCGACGGTCAACCTGCCGGGCCTCTTCGAGGGGCCGCTGAACTCGCCGGGCACCCTGCAACTGCTCGCCATCTGCCTGGTCTTCGGCGGCCTGGCCGCCGGCTACGACCTGCTCTTCGGGCGGACCGGGATGCTCTCCTTCGGGCACGCCCTCTACTTCGCCGTCGGCGTGTACGGCACCGACATCCTGGTCACCCGGTTCGGCCTGCCGTTGTGGCAGGCGGCGCTGTTCACCGTCGTCGGTGGGACGATCCTCGCCGCGCTGCTCGGCGCGATCGCCCTGCGTACCGTCGGCATCGCCTTCGCCATGGTGACGCTGGCCTTCGCCCAGGTCGGGGCGATCGTGGTGGCCCGGGACTTCAGGTGGGGATTCGGCGAGGTGGGGCTCACCGGCGGGGAGGAGGGGCTGCCGCTGGACGTGTCCGGACTGCCGTCGGCCCTGGTCGGCGTCGCCAACACGGTCAACCTCTACTGGCTGGCGCTGGCGTACCTCGCCCTGGTGGTCTTCGTGGTGCACCGGGTGAGCAGCTCGCCGACCGGGCGGGTGCTGGCGGGGCTGCGCGACGACGAGCGGCGGATCGGGGTGCTCGGGCTCGACCCGTACCGGTTCAAGCTGGTCGCGTTCACCCTGGCCGGCGGGCTGGCGAGCGCCGGTGGGGTGGTCTACTGCCTGATCGTGGGCGGGGCCAGCCCGCACGTCACCTCGTCCGAGTTGACCCTGTCGCTGCTGGTCATGGTGGTGCTCGGCGGTCCGGGCACCCGCTGGGGCCCGGTGCTGGGCGGCATCCTCTACATGTACCTGGACCACCGGCTGACCGCGTTCGGCACCAGCGACACGGTCGACAGCCTCCCGGCGTTCCTCAGCCACCCCCTGAGCCAGCCCCTCTTCGTGCTGGGCACGGTCTTCATCCTGGCGGTGTACTTCTTCCCCGGCGGCCTGGCCAGCCTCCGTACCCGCCTGCACCCCCTCCTGTCCGTCCTGCCCCGCCGCCGCTGACCGCTCGGTGGCCGCTCGGTTACCGGTCGGTTGATCAAGGAGTTTGCGTCGGGATTCCGCCGTAGGATGACGCAAACTCCTTGATCAACGTGGAAGGGGCGGGGGCGTGGGGGAGAACAGGCTCGCGGTGGTCAGTGGGGGCGGGACCGGGATCGGGGCCGCCGTCGCGAGGGGGCTCGTCCTCGACGGGTTCGAGGTGTTGATCGTGGGGCGGCGGGCGGACGTGCTGCTGGACACCGCTGCGCGGATCTCCGCCGAGTGTGACCGTCCCTCTGCGGTCAGCGCGGTGACCGCCGACCTGACGGATCCGGCGCAGCTCGCCGGGGTCGTGTCGGCGGTGGGGGAGCGGACCGTCGACGCGGTGGTGAACAACGCCGGCGGCTACCTGGCCGGACCGACCGACACGCTGCCCGACGTCGCCGCCTGGTGGCGGGCCAACCTGGACGCCAACGTGCTCACCGCCGTCCTGCTCACCGAGGCGCTGCTGCCCGCCCTGCGCCGGCCCGGCGGCCGGGTGCTCCTGCTCAGCTCGATCGCCGCCCAGCGGGGCGGGGCCGGGCCGTACTCGGCGGCCAAGGCGGCGCTGCACGGCTGGGCGTACGACCTGGCCGCCCAGCTCGGCCCGGACGGGATCACGGCCAACGTGGTCAGCCCCGGGTACGTCGCCGAGACCGAGTTCTTCGGCGACCGGATGACGCCGGAGGGGCACGCCAAGCGGGTCGCGGCCACCCTGGTGGGCCGGGCCGGCGTACCGGACGACATCGCGGCGGCCGTCCGTTACCTGGCCGGCCCCGACGCCGGCTACGTCACCGGCCAGGTCCTCGGCGTGAACGGCGGCTCGGTCCTCGGCCGCTGAGGTGTGCGACGTGACGAGGCCGGGAGCGGCGACCCCCCGAACGGCCGCCGTTCCCGGCCTCGTCGTGGCTCAGCTGTTGAGCAGCTCGTACGCCAGTGACGGCGCCTTCGTCACCGCGCTCCCGGTCGGCACGGTGATCTTCGGCGTGCTGCCGAAGCCGGTGTAGCCGATCACGTACTCGTACGCCGTCCGCTTGCCGGCCGCCGGCATCTTCAGCACCAGCGAGGTGAGGTGCCCGTCCGGCCCCACCTGCGCGGTGAACGGCACGTGCTTGCCGGCCGCACCGAGCCCCGCCGCCTCGCCGTCGTCCAGCGCCTTGGCCGCCTCGCCGCCGGTCACGTCGATGAACCCGGCGTACCTCCCGGGCCCCTGCTGCTCGACGCTGGTCGCCGCGTCCAGCAGCGGGCCCGCGTTGCCCTGGTCCGCGCCGTCGTAGCTCGGCACGCCGTCGCCGTCGGTGAGCCTCGCCTTGTCCAGCGCCATCCACTTGTCCGGGAACTTCGGCAGGCCCGGGTGGCCGCTGAACTTCGCCTTCATCCAGACCTTGTCCTCGACGATCAGGAACGACATCTTCGTGGTGATGCCGTCCTTGTCCGGCGGCATGGCCATGTTCATCTCCATGGCCTTCGACGCCGGGTCGATCCGCCCGCTCATGGCGCCCGACGAGTCCTTGCCGGTGAACCGGAAGACGCCCGCGCTCTCGTCCGGGACCGCGGCGAGGAGCGCCTGCTTCGGGTCGGCGCTCGGGCTGGCGGCCGAGCCGGCCCCCGGCGCGGCGGCCGGCTCGCTCTTCGGCCCGCAACCCGCGAGCAGGGTGGTGGCGGCCAGCACGGCCGCGACCGTGCCCATCGTCCGTCGGACGGTACGGGTGCTGCCCGTTGCCTGTGTCATCGTTGTTCTCTTTCTCGCTTCCGTGGCCACTGCCGATGACGATGCTGCGGGCCGCCACGGCGGTTCGGCTGCCGATATGCTGCGGTCCGACTGCCGGGCCCTGCCGTCCGGCCACGTCGGGGGCGTCAGGAGCGGAAACTCGCATGTCAGGAACGCAGGTGCCGCCGGGCCCGAGCCCGTCGGAGCCCTCGCGGCTGCGCTTCGCCCTCCTCGGCCCCCAGCGCGCCTGGTACGCCGACCGCCCGCTCGACCTCGGGCCGGGCAAGCAGCGGGCGGTGCTGGCCGTGCTGCTGCTCTCCGCCGGCCGGCCGGTACCCACCGGGCAGATCGTGGACGCGGTCTGGCCGGAGGAACCGCCCGCCAACGGCCCCAACGTGGTGCAGAAGTACGTCGCCGGGCTGCGCCGGGTGCTCGAACCCGAGCGGTCGCCGCGTACGCCGGGGCAGGTGCTGACCCTGACCGACGCCGGGTACCTGCTGCGGGTCCCGCCGGAGGCGGTGGACGCGGCCCGGTTCGAGCGCGGGGTGCACCGGGCCCGCCAGGGGCACGCGGCGGGCCGTACGCCCGAGGCGCTGGCGGAGCTGACCGCCGCCCTGGAGCTGTGGCAGGGCGACCCGTTCACCGGCTTCGGCGGGCCGTTCTTCGAGACCGCCCGGCACCGGCTGGTCGAGCTGCGCGCCGTCGCCCTGGAGACCCGCGTCGAGCTGGAGCTGGCCGACGGCCGGCACGGCGAGCTGGTCGGCGAACTCGTCGAGCTGGTCCGGGAGTTCCCGGTCCGGGAACGGCTGCGCCAGCAGCTCATGCTGGCGCTGTACCGCAGCGGGCGGCAGGCGGAGGCGCTCGCCGCCTATCGGGAGTTCGCGGGGCTGCTCCGCGAGGAGTACGGCATCGAGCCGGGCGAGGTGCTGCAGGCGTTGCACGGGCGGATGCTCCGCTCGGACCCCACGCTGCTGCCCGCGCCGCCGCTGCCCGCGCCCACCGCACCGGCCGCGACCCCGGCCGTGCCGGTCCAGTCGGCGCGCCCCGCCGAGTCGGTCGTCGCCGCCGTTCCGCCGGCGCCCGGGAGCCCACCGCCGGTCGGCTGGCTGCCGCCCGGCGCCACCGGCGGGCCGGCGCAGGGCTGGCCCGCTGCCGCCCCACCGCCGGGGCCGGTGCCGGTGCCCCCGGCCCCGCGTCGCGGCGTGCCCCGCTGGCTGAGCATCGGCACCACCGTCGTGGCCGCGCTCACCGCCCTGGCCTCCTTCGGCTTCCTGACCTGGCTGGTGGTGCTCCTGTACGCGATCTGGCGACGGAGCTGGCGCAACGCCCTCGCGGCGGCCTACTACCTGACGACGGCGGTGACCTGCCTGGGCATCGTCGGCAACAGCGAGACGGACGAGGTGTCCGACCTCGAGGGTTTCCTGATCACCATCTGGCTGATCACCTGGCTGGCGGGCGTGGTGCACGTCGTGCTGCTCAACGGCCGGCTCCTCGGCTGGCTCGGCGCCCACTGGCCGCGCCGGCCGGCGGCGGCGGATCGCCGGGTGCGCCGGGAGCACGCCCGCTACCTGCTCCACCACTACCCGACCGCGCGTCGGGAGCTGGGCATCGGCCGCCCCGATCTGCCCCGGGCGTACGACGACGGCGGGCTGGTCGACATCAACGCGGTGACGGACCAGGTGATCATCGGGCTGCCCGGGCTGAGCCCGACGCAGGCGCAGCACCTGATGCTGGATCGGCGCGTGCGTGGCCCGTACGCCTCGATGGAGGAGCTGGCCGGGCGGTGCCTGCTGCCGCCCACCGTGACCGATCCGCTCCGCGAGGTGCTGCTCTTCCTGCCGCCGCCGTCCTCGTGATCCCGGCCGGGACCGGGGCGCCTGGTAGAAATGCCGGATGAGCCAGGATCGGGCGACCGTACGGGAGCGGGCCGAGGCGGTGCTGCGCCGGCTGGCGGGTGACCACGCCCGGCTCCGCGAGGACCAGTGGCGGGCCATCGAGGCCCTCGTCGTGGACCGGCGTCGGGTGCTCTGCGTGCAGCGCACCGGCTGGGGCAAGTCGGCGGTCTACTTCGTCGCCACCGCGCTGCTGCGCGAGGGCGGCGAGCACGGCCCGACGGTGATCGTCTCGCCGCTGCTGGCGCTGATGCGCAACCAGGTCGAGTCGGCGGCCCGGGCCGGCATCCGGGCCCGCACCATCAACTCGGCCAACCTCGACGAGTGGGACGAGATCACCGCCGAGATCCACGCCGGTGCGGTGGACGTGCTGCTGATCAGCCCGGAACGGCTCAACAACCCGGACTTCCGGGACGGCGTGCTGCCGAAGCTGGCGGCCACCACCGGACTGCTGGTGGTGGACGAGGCGCACTGCGTCTCCGACTGGGGGCACGACTTCCGGCCCGACTACCGCCGGCTGCGTACCTTCCTGGCCGAACTGCCCGAGCGGACGCCGGTGCTGGCCACCACGGCCACCGCCAACGCCCGGGTCACCCGGGACGTGGCCGAGCAGCTGGGCGACGCCCTCGTGCTGCGGGGCACCCTGGACCGGGAGTCGCTGCGGCTCGGCGTGGTCGACCTGCCCAGCCCGGCGCACCGGCTGGCCTGGCTCGCCGACCACCTGGACCGGCTCCCCGGCTCCGGCATCATCTACACCCTCACCGTGGCGGCGGCCGGCGAGACCGCCGAGTTCCTGCGCGCCCGCGGTTGGTCCGTGGCCGCGTACACCGGGCAGGCCGAGGACGCGGACCGGCGCGCGGCCGAGCAGGACCTGCTCGACAACAAGATCAAGGCGCTGGTCGCCACCAGCGCCCTCGGCATGGGCTTCGACAAGCCGGACCTCGGCTTCGTGGTGCACCTCGGTGCCCCGCCCTCGCCGATCGCCTACTACCAGCAGGTCGGCCGCGCCGGCCGGGCCGTCGAACACGCCGAGGTGCTGCTGCTGCCTGGTGTCGAGGACGCGGCGATCTGGCGCTACTTCGCCTCGCTCGCCTTCCCGCCCGAGGAGCAGGTCCGGGCGGTGCTCGCGGCGCTGCACCCGGAGCGGCCGATCTCCACCCAGGCCCTCGAACCGATCGTCGACCTGCGCCGGGCCCGGCTGGAGCTGATGCTCAAGGTGCTCGACGTGGACGGCGCGGTCCGCCGGGTCCGCGGCGGCTGGCTCGCCACCGGCACGCCCTGGCACTACGACGAGGCCCGGTTGCGCCGCGTCGCCCAGGCGCGCACCGCCGAGCAGCAGGCCATGCGGGAGTACGCGGCCACGTCCGGCTGCCGGCTGCGCTACCTGCGGGAATGCCTGGACGACGCCAGCGCGGGTGACTGCGGTCGCTGCGACAACTGCGCCGGCCCGCTCTTCACCGCCGAGGTGTCCGACGCCGCGCTGGCCGCCGCGCAGACCTTCCTCGGCCGTCCCGGCGTGGAGATCCCGCCGAAGAAGCTATGGCCGACCGGCCTCGAGGCGGTGGGCGTACCCCTGAAGGGGCGCATCCCCCCGGCGGAGCAGGCGCTGCCCGGGCGGGCCGTGGGACGCCTCTCCGACCTGGGCTGGGGTGGGCGGCTGCGCGGCCTGGTCGGGCCGGACGCGGCGGACGGCCCGGTGCCCGACGACGTGGCGGCGGCCGTCGTCGAGGTGTTGAAGGCGTGGGCGCACGGCGACGACCCGTGGCCGCGCCGCCCGGTCGGGGTGGTCGCGGTCGGCTCGCGCACCCGCCCGGCGCTGGTCGGCTCGCTCGCCGAACGGATCGCGGCCGTGGGCCGGCTGCCGCTGCTCGGCCGGGTCGTCCCGACCGGGCCGTCCGCCGGTGGCGGGCCGCGCGGCAACAGCGCCCAGCGGGTACGCGCGCTGCACGACGCCTTCGCCCTGCCCGACGAGCTGGCCGACGCCCTGGCCGGGCTGGACGGGCCGGTGCTGCTCGTGGACGACCTGGTCGACTCCGGCTGGACGCTGACCATGGTGGCCCGGCTGTTGCGCCGGGCCGGAGCTCCCGACGTCCTGCCGCTGGCCCTCGCGGTCGCCGGCTGAGGTCGTCCGGCGGGCGGGGAAAGTTCCCGGGCCGGCGGGATTGCGAGCGTCGCCACCGTCACGGACCGTCCGCGGACCGGTACCGCACCCGCCGGTACCGTGGTCCCATGACCGAGCAGCGACCCGCCGTCCAGACGTACGCCGTCACCGGGATGACCTGCGAGCACTGCGTGCGGGCGGTGACCGACGAGCTCTCCGCCCTGCCCGGCGTCGAGGAGGTCCGGGTCGACCTGGCCGCCGGCACGGCCACGGTCACCAGCACCGAGCCGCTGCCGGTGGAGTCCGTCCGGGCCGCCGTCGACGATGCGGGCTACGAACTGGCCGGCGGCGTTGCCTGAGTCCCCGTCCGCCGGGTCGTTGGCGCCTTCCGTCGGTTCGGCGGCGCCGGCCGGCGGGGCGTCGCCCGGTGATCCCGGCGCGCCCCTCGGGGTGGACCGGAGCACGCTGCGGCTCGCCCTGGTGGTGGGCGGGCTGGTGCTCGCCGTGCTGCTCGGCTTCGGCCTCGGCCGGCTGAACGCCTCGTCGAACGCCGCCGCCCGGGGCGTACCGGCGGCGGCCGCCGGGCACACCCACGACCCGGGCACCGGTGCCCACGCGCACGGCGCGGCCGACGTCACCCAGGCCGGCGGCGCGGACGCGGCCGGCCTCTCGATCAGCTCGGGCGGCTGGACGATCACTCCGTCGACCGTGGAGTTCCCCGTCGGCCGGGCCGGTGAGCTGCGGTTCCAGATCCGGGACGAGCGGCACCGCCCGGCCACCCGGTTCGCCGTCGTGCACGACAAGCCGATGCACCTGATCGTGGTGCGCCGCGACCTCACCGGCTACCAGCACCTGCACCCGACCATGGCGGCGGACGGCACCTGGTCGGTGCCGCTGACCCTGCCCGCCGCGGGGGTCTGGCGGGCGTACGCCGACTTCACCGTGGTCGGTGACGACGGCCGGCAGACCGTCGCCACCCTCGGCGTCGACCTGGCCGCCGCCGGCCCGTACGCGCCCCGGCCGCTGCCGGCCCCGGCCACCTCGACCGGGGTCGACGGGTTCACCGTCGGCTACCAGGGCACCCCGAAGCCGGGGGAGACGGTGCCGGTGCGGTTCACCGTCACGAGCGGCGACGCGCCCGCTTCGCTGGAGCGCTACCTCGGCGCGTACGGGCACCTGGTCGCGTTGCGCGAGGGGGACCTGGGCTACCTGCACGTGCACCCCGGGCCGCAGGCCGAGCCGGGCACGGTGACGTTCTGGACCACGGTGCCCGGGCCGGGCCGCTACCGGATGTTCCTCGACTTCCAGGTGGGCGGAGCGGTCCGTACCGCCGAGTTCACCCTGGTCGTCGACTGAGCGGTCAGCCCGCCCGGCGGACCGGCCGGCGGGCCAGGTAGCGGAGCAGGTCGCGGATGTGGTGCTTCTCCTCCGCGGGCACGGTCGGGTCGGCCAGCCGCTCCAGGATCACCCGCACGTCCGCCTCCACCGGGGCGTCCTCACCGCCGCGACGGCGGGGGACGGGACCGGCGTCGGGCAGGCCGAGGGCGCGGAAGGCGGCCGCGACCGGCAGGTCGAGGGCGGCGCAGAAGCCACGAACCTTGGCCAGTTCGGGATAGTCCTGCCAGTCGCCGGCCAACCACCGGAACACGGTGGACCGCCCCACGCCGGTGTGCGTGGCCAGGTCGGTCACCGTCCAGCCGCGCTCCTCGCGGGCGTCGTCGATGGCGCGCCGGACGAAGCGCGCGAAGGCCATCTGTGGCGAAACATCTGCCGAACCCATCCCTGCGGGGTCATCCTTCCCGACCGGAGCACCGGACGGTGCGCCTAAGAGGGTAGTACCACCGGGCCTGGAAGTAACTGACTGATCGGTCGGAAGGGCCCGTGGCCAGCACCGTTTGCTTGTCCGGCGTCAACTACAGTGGGGGGAGCGGAGCCTCCGCGAGCAGCGTCTCCAGCCGGGGCGTGACGCCCCACTGGCCGATCAGGTCGTGGTACTCGGCGCGCTGGTCGCCGGTCGGCGCTGCGCCGGTCCGGCGGGCGCGGATCAGCAGGTTACGCGGGGTGTGCGCGGAGTCGACGAACTCCACCACCTCGACCCGGTACCCGTGCAGCCGGAGCAGCCCCGCCCGGAGCGCGTCGGTCAGCACGTCCGCGAACCGCTCCCGCAGGATGCCCTGCCGGGTGAGCAGCTCGTACGGCGCGGGCGCCGGGCGGGACCGCAACTGGGCCGCCACGTCGTGGTGGCAGCACGGGGCGGCCAGCACCCAGCGGGCGCCCCACCGGACCGCGCGGGCCAGCGCCTCGTCGGTCGCGGTGTCGCAGGCGTGCAGCGCCAGCACCAGGTCGGGTGCCGGCTCGACCACCGCGTCGGCGATGGTGCCGGCCACGAAGCGCACCTGGTCCGCCCAGCCCAGCCGCTCGGCCAGCTCGGTGTTGCGCCGGCGCTGGTCCTCCCGGACGTCCACGCCGACCAGCTCGACGTTCAGCCCGCGCTGTGCCAGATACCGGTATGCCGCGAAGGTCAGGTACGCGTTGCCGCAACCCAGGTCGACCACGCGCAGGGGCCCGGTGAGCTCGTCCGGCAGGGTCGCCGCCAGCGCGCGCAGGAAGGCGTCCACCTGGCGGCGCTTCGCCGCCGAGCCGCCGATCTCGGCGAAGAGCGGGTCACCCGGGTCGAGCAGCCAGTCCTTCGCCCGGTCGTGACCGCCCGGTTCCGGGGCGGGACGGCTCGCCGCCGCCCGGTGCATCTGCGCCTCGCCCGACTTGGTCACCCGGAGCTGGAGCGTGCTGTCGGCCGTCTCCACGTGCCAGTTGCCGAAGGGCTCGGCGAGCAGTTCGTCGACCGCCGCGCCGGCCTCCGCGCCGGGCGCCACGTTCCGGGTGTACGGCCGGGCGCCGTCCGAGGTGGAGATCTGCAGCCGGGGGCCGGCCTTGAGGGTGACCGGGCGCAGCTCGGCCCGAACCACCGAGGGGCGGTGGCCGCGACGCCGGCCGGCGGCGACCGCCCGGGTCAGGGCGGGGTCGAGCAGCAGCGCCCGCACCTCGGCCAGGGCGGCGTCCAACGGTTCCAGCATCGTTCCATCATCCTTCCCGGCCGTCGGCGTGCCGTGACCGGCCGATCCTGGTCGTTCCGTTTCCGGTTCGAGGCCCGCCCAACCGGCGGCGACGGCGGCCGCCCGGCGGACGACACCCAACACCTGAACCGCCTTTGCTCTGCTGCAGCGGAGGCAACAGTGACGGCCGAAAAGTGTTGCATGGGCTCAAGCAGAGCAAAGGTGGTCAGCACGTGACCCAGGGGGTGTGTGGCGTCGTGCCCGCCCGCCCGCGCTCGGCGCGGCGCAGAAGAGACGTCCCCCGTGCCGACCTGCGGCACGAGGGACGTCAGGGTCTCGTGGGATCAGTCGGCGGTCGCCTCGGCCGGCGTACCGGCGCCCGAACCGCCGCCACCACGACGGCGCCGGCGGCGGCGCGGCTTGGACGCCGACTCGCCCTCGCCGGCGGCGGACGCGGCGGCCGGCTCGGCGCCGCCCTCGGCGGAGATCACCGCGGTCGGCTGCTCACCCGCGACCACCTCGCCGGCCCGGCGGCGCCGACGGCGACGCGGGGTCCCGGTGCCCTCTTCCGCACCGGACGTCTCGGCGGCGGCACCGCCCTCGACGGCGGGCGTCGCGGCGGAGTCGCCCCCGCGACCCCGGCGGCGCTCCCGGCCCCGGCCCTCGCCGCGCCGTGCGCCCCGCTCGCCCCGCCGGGACCGGCCGCCGCCTAGGTCCTCCTCGACCTCCGCGGACAGCCCGGCGCGGGTGCGCTCGGCGGTCGGCAGGGTACCGGTGATCTCCCGGGAGATGTCCAGGTCCTCGTAGAGGTGCGCGGAGGTGTGGTACGTCTCCGGCGGCTCGGGCATGTCGAGGCCCAGGGTCTTGTCGATGATCCGCCAGCGGGGCATGTCGTCCCAGTCGACGAAGGTCACCGCGACACCGGTCGCCCCGGCCCGGCCGGTGCGGCCGATCCGGTGGGTGTAGGTGTCCTGGTCCTCGGGGCAGTCGTAGTTGATGACGTGGGTGACCCCGCTGACGTCGATGCCGCGGGCGGCCACGTCCGTGGCGACCAGCGTGTCGATCTTGCCGGCGCGGAACGCCCGCAGCGCCCGCTCCCGCGCGCCCTGACCCAGGTCACCGTGCACCGCGGCGACCGCGAAGCCGCGGAAGTCGAGGTCCTCGGCGACCCGGTCGGCGGCCCGCTTGGTCCGGGTGAAGATCATGGTCAGCCCGCGCCCCTCCGCCTGGAGGATCCGCGCCACGATCTCGACCTTGTTCAGCGAGTGGGTGCGGTAGGCCAGCTGCGTGGTCTGCGGAGACGGGCCGGTCTCGGCGGTGTGCCCGGCGTGGATCGTCACCGGCCGGCGCAGGAAGCGCCGGGACAGCGCGACGATCGGGTCCGGCATGGTGGCCGAGAAGAGCATCGTCTGCCGGTCCTCCGGCAGCATGGCCAGGATCTTCTCGACGTCGTCCAGGAAGCCCAGGTCGAGCATCCGGTCGGCCTCGTCGAGCACCAGCGCGCGGACGCGGTCGAGCCGCAGATGCTTCTGCTTCTGCAGGTCCATCAGGCGGCCGGGCGTCCCGACCAGGATCTCGACGCCCTTGCGCAGCGCCTCGATCTGCGGCTCGTACGCGACGCCGCCGTAGATCGGCAGGACGCGCACGCCGCGGGTACGACCGGCGGCGTCCAGGTCCTTGGCGACCTGGATGCCCAGCTCGCGGGTGGGTACGACGACCAGGGCCTGCGGTACGCCGTCGCCGCCCTCGGCCGGGGCGAAGACCCGCTCCAGCAGCGGGATGCCGAAGCCGAGGGTCTTGCCGGTGCCGGTCGGCGCCTGGCCGATCAGGTCGACGCCGCGCAGCGCGATCGGCAGCGCGTACTCCTGGATGGCGAACGCGCGGGTGATGCCGGCGGCGGCCAGGGCCTCGACGGTCTCCTGACGGGCGCCGAGCGCGGCGAAGGTGGGAGCCTCCGGACGGACCGGAGCGGTGGGGGCCAGCGGCTGGCCTTGAATCTGCTCGCTCATATGGATTTGGGGGTGCCCTCTCGTGGTGCGCCCCTCATGTCCTCAGGGCGCGATCGGTATGGCGCGGGCCACACGGTCGGGGGCGGTACGCCGAGCCGGACCGGGCCGCACGCGCGCCGGGGACCGGTGCTGATCAGGTGAACTGACCGAATCGGTGCCCACGGCAACTGTCTCATCTTACCTGAACCACCCCTGAGGGGTCCTGATTCCGGTGACCGGCCGGCCGCCGGGGGTAGTCGATGTGAGCTGGACCACAGATCATCTCGACGGTAGCCTGCCCAGGTGTCCGCCCCCGATCCCGCCGTGGTCGACCTGCTCGGCCTGGTCGCCTACGGCGAACTGCTCGCCTTCGACCGGCTCGCCGCCGACGCCCGCCTCGCCCCCGACCTGCGGCGCCGGGCGGCGCTGTGCGAGATGGCCGCCGCCGAGATCGCGCACTACCGGTGGATCGCCGACCGGATCACGGCCCTCGGCGCGACCCCCGACGAGGCGATGGCCCCGTACGCCGAGGCGCTGGAGGCGTACCACGAGTCGACCGAGCCGAAGGACTGGCCGGAGGCGGTGACCAAGGCGTACGTGGGGGACGCGATCACCGACGACTTCCTGCGGGAGATCGCCGACGGGCTGGACGGCCCCGACCGCCGGCTCATCCTCGACGTGCTGCACGACTCCCAATACGCCGAGTTCGCCGCCGCCGAGATCCGGGCGGCCATCGCGGCCGACCCGCGGGTGGCCAACCGGCTCTCCATGTGGGCGCGCCGGCTCGTCGGGGAGGCGCTCTCCCAGGCCGGTCGGGTCGCCGCCGCGGACCGGGGCGCCCTCACCGCGCTGATCGCCGGCCGGAAGGGCGTGAACGTTCCGGCGCTGTTCCGCCGGCTGACCGACGCGCACAGCGCGCGGATGACCGCCGCAGGGCTCAACAACTGAGCCCGGCATCGCCGTGGCGAGGCGCCCGCCACGGCGACCCGGTGCGGAATCAGCGGACGGTGAACCCGACCGCGCGGGGCGAGGCCTCCGCGATCTCGACGTAGGCGACCTTGCTGACCGGCACGATGACCCGCCGGCCCTTTTCGTCGGTCAGGGAGAGGGTGCCCTCACCCTTGGCGATGGCGTCGGTCACGATCTGCTCGATCTCGGCCGGCGACTGCGCGCTCTCCAGGACCAGCTCCCGCGGCGCGTACTGCACGCCGATCTTGACCTCCACTGTGCCTCCTCAACTGGGGCGAAAAAGCCGCCGTGGGAAGGCTATCCGATCTGACGGCCCGATGTTCAGGCTGACTCACCTTGCAGCGGGAAGCTGGCGATGCCGCGCCAGGAGAGGGCGGCGACCAGCGCCTCCGCCTCCGCCTTCGGCACCTGCCGGCCCCCGGCCAGCCAGAACTGGGCGGCCGTCTCCGCCGCCCCGACCAGGCCGGAGGCGAGCAGCTCGGCGTGCGCCCGGCTGACCCCGGTGTCCGAGATGATGGTGTCGGTTATCGCGGCGATGCAGCCCTGCTCGACCCGCTCCACCCGCTGGCGGACCGCCGGATCGTTGCGCAGGTCCGACTCGAAGACCAGCCGGAAGGCCTCGCTCTCGTGGTCGACGAAGTCGAAGTACGCGCGCACCGAGGCGCTGACCCGCTCCTTGTTGTCGTTGGTGCCGCGCATCGCGTCGTGCACCTTGGCCACGATGGCGTCGCAGTGCGTGTCCAGCAGGGCCAGGTAGAGCTCCATCTTGCCCGGGAAGTGCTGGTAGAGCACGGGCTTGGAGACTCCCGCCCGCTCGGCGATGTCGTCCATCGCGGCGGCGTGGTAGCCCTGCGCGACGAACACCTCCTGAGCGGCCGCGAGCAGCTGCTTGCGCCGCGCCGAGCGGGGCAGGCGGGTGGGCCGGCCGGCGGTCTGAGCACCGTTCCCCACAGCGGTCATGGGAACCTCCGAGTTTCTTCGTACGAGCCGGCACTTATCACCCGAACCGGTCGGGGTCCGTGAACCCGTCCCGGAAATGGCCCGCCGCTGTAACTTATCGCCACTGTCACCACACGGTAGCCTCAGCGGGGGCGACCAAGGAGCGCGCGGTGAGTGAATCAGGGCAACCCGGAGCCGCCACCCCGGGAGAGCACGGCGACGGGACGGGTCAGCAGGACGACCTGGCCCGCACCGGCAGCGGGTGGGCGCCCCCGGCGAGCGGCTGGGCCCGCGGCGCGCGGGCACCGGGCGGCTGGCCCCGGCCGGAGCTCGCCAGCGGCTGGGCCGCCTCGTCCCCCCGGCACGGCGACCTCCCGGCCCCGCTGCCCGGCCGCCCCGCCGAGGAACCGCCGGGCCGGGTCAACGGCCACCACGTCAACGGCGTCCCGCACGCCGGGGAGGAGTCGCCCGTGAGCCGCCAGGCGCCGGTGACTGCCCCGCCCCTCGACGAGCCGCGCCGGGAGACCGACGGCGACCGGCTGGTCGTGCCGGCCCAACGGCCGGCGCCCGCAGTGGAGCAGCCGACCGCCGACGCGGAGTCCGGGCCGGCCCGGCACGCCTCGGACGAGCCCGCGGCGGGCGGCGCCGGGCGCTGGGCGGAGGGTGGCGTCCCGTCGTCCGCACCCCCGGCCCTCCAGGTGCCGCCGGTCGGTGCCGCCGCCTCCGGCTTCGAGGTGCCGCCGGGATTCCACGCCCCCACCGTCGACCGGGTCGCCGAGCAGCCGCCGTCGCTCTCCCGTGGCTGGGCCGACCGCTACCCGGCCGAGCCGCCCACCGAAGCGCCCGCGCCCGCTTCGGGCTGGACCGACCGCCCGGCCTCCGCGCCGCCGGCCGACCAGCACTGGACCGACCGCCCGGCCTCCGCGCCGCCCGCCAACCAGCACTGGCCCGCCTCCGCGCCGCCGGCCGCTGACCAGGGCTGGCCCGCGCGTCCTGCCTCCGCGCCGCCGGCCGACCAGGGCTGGCCCGGTCGGCCGACGTCGGCGCCGCCGGCCGGGCCGGCCGGCGAAGCGGGCCGCGCCGAGGAACCTCGGGCGGCGAGCGCCGACGACCGCGGCGCCGGGCCGGCGGATCCGCGCCGGGCCGTGCCCGCCGAGGAGCCCGAGTGGTCCGGGCCGAGCTGGAACCGGCCGAGCTGGGGCGGCGGCTGGGCGCCGCCGTGGGCCCGCGACGAGGAGCCGCCCGGCCGCCGAGAGGGCGACGCCGTCGGCCGCCGGGCCGCCGGGGACGAGCTGGCGGGCCGCCCGGCCGTCGAGGACGAGCTGGCCGAGCGTCGGGCCGTCGAGTCCGAGCCGGTGGGCCGCCGAGGGGTCGAGGACGAGCTGGCCGCCCGTCGGGCCGCCGGGTCCGAGCCGGTCGGCCGGCGTGCGGCCGAGGAGTCGGCGGGCCGTGACCCGGGGGAGAGCGGGCCGGTCCGCCGCCGGGCCCGCGACGAGCGGACCGACGAGTGGCCGCCGGAGCCGGTCCGGCCGTACGAGCCGCTGCGGGCCGAGCAGTCCCCAGGGTACGAGCCGCCACGGGCCGAGTCGGCGCGGCCGTACGAGCCGGTGCGGGCCGAGCGGTCCCCGGCGTACGAGCCGGCCCAGCCGTACGAGCCGCCGAGGAGCGCGGCCGAGCCGGCCGACCGGGAGAACGCCGAACGGCCCGGGTGGGCCGCGCCACCCGTGCCGGTGACCCCGTTCAGCGCGCCGCCGCACAGCGCCCCGCCCGCCGGCTACGCCCCGGCGCCGGCCGGCGCTCGGCGGGCCGAGGAGCGCGACAGCCCGGCCGGTGCGCCGCCCACCCTTGCCGGCCCCGCCTCCGCCACGAGCGGGGCGGCCGGTTTCGACCGCACCCCCGCGTCCGCTCCGCCGAGCGCGCCCGCCTACGCGGCCCGCCGGTCCGCCCCGGATCCGCTGCCGCCGGCCGAGCCGGTCGCCGACACCCGGCCGGCCGAGCCCGCGCCGGCGGTGCTGCCGCAGCGCGTCCCCGCCGAGCCGGACGTGCCCGTCGTGCCGGAGCCGCCAGCCGTGGAACCGTCCGCCGAAACCCCGGAACTCGCCCGCATCGCCACCCACCTGCGCCGTGACGACGAGCCCGCGCCGCTGCGCGAGCGGCCCGAGGGCTTCGACGTCAACGCCATCCTCGACGCCGTCCGCGAGGTGGCCGGCGTCCGGGACGCGGCGCTGCGCCGTACCCCGGCCGGGGCGCACAGCCTCCGGCTCGATCTGGCCGACGGCGCCGACCCGGCCGACGTGAGCCGGATGGTCGCCCGCCTGCTCCAGGAACGGATGGGCCTGGCCGCCGCCCCGCAGAACCTGCCCGGCACGCCGGCCACCCCGCCGCCGGTGCGCCGCCGGTCGGTCCCGACCCGGGCCGCCGAGCCACGGCCGGCCGAGGACCGGCCGGTCGCGAGCCGGCCGACCGAGGTACGCGCCGGAGAGGGGCGGCCCGTCGCGCTCGAGCCCCGGGCCGGCCGGCCGGTCGAGGCACCCACCGAGGACGCGGACCCGGCCACCGAGCCGCCCCGGCGCCGCCGGCCGCCCGCCACCCACCGGGGCCGGGCGGCGGTGGACGAGTCCTCGCTGGCCACCGCCCCGACCGGCGGGCCCACCGGCAGCCCGGCGACGGTCGGCACGTCGTACTCCGGTGGCCAGATGACCACGACGGAGACCGCGCCCTCGCGGCCGCTGGACACCGGCGGCGTGCCGGGGCCCCGGGTGGTGATCGACCACGTCCAGGTGAGCACCTTCGGCCTCGACGCCACCGTGGAGGTCCGCCTGATCGCCGGCGACCGGACCGCGGAGGGGCAGGCCACCGGGCCGGCCGTCGACGGGTACGTGCTGCGGCTCTGCGCGGTGGCCGCCGCGGCGGCGGTGGACGAGCTGCTCGGCCGGGCCGTCCTGGCCGCGGAGCGGGGGCGGTGCTTCGTCGAGCACGCCGCCGTGCTGCCGTTCGGCAACTGCGAGGTGGCCACCGTGGTGGTGCTGCTGGTCTGCGACGGCTGGGTGGAGCAGCTGGCCGGTTCGGCCCTGGTCGCCGGCGATCCGCGGCAGGCGATGGTCCGGGCGACCCTGGCCGCGGTGAACCGCCGGTTGGAGGCTCTGCTCGCCTGACCGGGCACGGGTGTCGGGCGGCCTCCGGCCGGGAAGACTGGAGGCCATGAAGCCCGCCTCCCTCTGGCCGGACGAGCACCTGCCCGCACACCACGTCCCGCCGCCGTGGCCCGGCCGGGCGGTGCACCTCGACGGCACGGCCACCTACGTCCGGGACACCCCCGCCACCGGCCCGTACGCCGAACCGGCGCTCTACGTGCACGGCCTCGGCGGCTCGGCGCAGAACTGGACCGACCTGGCCGGCCTGCTCGCGCCGTGGCTCGACGGGCAGGCGATCGACCTGCCCGGCTTCGGGCGCAGCGAGCCCGGCCGGCGGTACACCATCCCGGCCTTCGCCGACCGGGTGGTGCGCTGGATCGAGCACAGCGACCGGGGCCCGGTGCACCTGTTCGGCAACTCGCTGGGTGGGGCGGTCTCGGTCCGGGTGGCGGCGCTGCGGCCGGACCTGGTCCGCACGCTGACCCTGGTCTCCCCGGCGCTGCCGTTCCTCGACTTCCGCCGCTCGTTGCAGGGGCGGATGCTGCCGCTGCTGGCGATCCCCCGGGGGGAGCGGTTGGCCGCCTGGCACCTGACCCAGCTCGCTCCCGAGATGATGGCCCAGCAGGTGATGGAGGCGTGCATCGCCGACCTGACCCGGATCAGCGCGCAGCGCCGGCAGGAGGCGGTCGAGGAGATCCGGATCCGCTACCAGGCGGCCCACTACGCGGCCGCGTACGTCCGGACCTTCCGCGGCCTGGTCTCCAGCTTCCTGCGGTCGTACCTGCCCGGACCGAACTCGCTGTGGCGGATGGCCGCGGGCCTGCGGGTGCCCACCCTGGTGGTGGGGGGACGGGCGGACCGGCTGGTCGACGTCCGGGTGGCGCCGCAGGCCGCGCGGGTGATCCCGGACAGCCGGCTGCTGATGCTCGACGG
This sequence comes from Micromonospora sp. NPDC051924, assembly GCF_055586005.1. NCBI lineage: Bacteria > Bacillati > Actinomycetota > Actinomycetes > Micromonosporales > Micromonosporaceae > Micromonospora > Micromonospora sp. NPDC051924. The sequence goes on along the minus strand of NZ_JBVJJA010000004.1, from coordinate 13,944 downwards.
GGTCGGGCACGTCGCGCAGCTGGAGGTGCCCCGGACGGTGGCCCGGGCGGTGCTGGCCCTGCTCGCTGACGAGCGGGGCGCCCCGACGGTCGCCGAGCCGCGGGGCGGTGACCTGCTCACCGGAACGGAGGACAGCGGGCGACCGCGCGACATGGCAGGCTGAGCCGGATGCCCTCCGCCCGCCCCCGCCGCCGCCCCGCCTCCGGTCGTCCGGCCGCCCGTCGGCGCCGGTCCGCGATCGTGGTGCTCGCGTTCCTCGCCGCCGCCGCGGTCGCCGTCGGGGTGGCGGTGCAACGACCGTCCATTGGGGCCGAGGTACTGGTCAGTGACGGGTCGGCGGTCCGGCCGCCGGTGCCGTCGGCCACCCCGCCGACGCCGTCGGCCAGCGCGTCGCCGACCTCGGAGCCGACCACGCCCGCGCCGGTGCTGGCCCTGCCCGGCCCGGTGCCCGCGCAGGGCCGGGGCAGCTTCGCGTACGACAGCCGGCCGGGGCCGCTGCTGGGTCGGGCGGGCGCGCTGCGCCGGTTCCGGGTGGCGGTGGAGAACGGCTCGGGGCAGGACGTGCGCGCCTTCGGCGACGCCGTGCAGCGGGCCCTCGCCGGGCCGGGAAGCTGGGTGGACGGCGGCTCGGTGCGGTTGCAGCGGGTCGCGCCCGGCGCGCGGTACGACTTCACCATCTACCTGGCCACCCGGGGCACCGCCGGCCGGCTGTGCGGGAACGCGGGCATCGACATCCGCAGGGGCGGGGTGCCGTACACCTCCTGCCGGGTGCCCGGCAAGGTGGTGATCAACCTGGACCGGTGGCAGACCTCGGCGCCGCACCTGGTGGCGGCCGGGCTGCCGCTGGAGACGTACCGGCTCTACGTGATCAATCACGAGGTCGGGCACCAGCTCGGGCACCACCACGAGGGCTGCCCGGGCGTCGGCCGGCCGGCACCGGTGATGCAGCAGCAGACGCTCTTCCTCGGCGGGTGCCGGCCGAACCCGTGGCCGTTCGTGAACGGGCGGCGGTACACCGGCCCTCCGACCTGGAAGCCCTGATCGTGGCGATGAGGAGTATTTCGCGGACCTAGCGGTAAAAGCGGCTAAATGCCCGAATTGCATGGCACGCTGGTGTCATGACGTCGTCGTCCCCTTCCGACCCGCCTGCAGAGACCGGCCCGCCATCGGCCTCCGACCTCCGGTCTGCCCGGCTCGACTTCGACCGCCCCCGGGCCCACCCCGGGGCCGCCCCGCCGGTCCGCCCCACGCTGCGCCGGATGCGGCGCCGCCGACGGCGTACCGTCCTGCTCCTGGCTGCCCTGCTGGCCGCAGGCGCTGCCGCGGTCGGCCTGAGCGGCCTGGTCCGCCAGGCGGCGGGCCCGGCACCCGCCCCGGTCGCCGCAGCCCGGGACGCGCGGCTGGCGAACGACGGCGGTGCCGGCGCCGCGGCGCAACCCCAGGCATACCCGACGGCGGGCTCCGGGCAGTTCGTCGCGGCCCAGGGCAGCTCACCGGAGCGCGGGTACGGGGGACCGCTGCGCCGCTACCGGGTCGAGGTCGAGCAGGGCGTCGCGCCGGACGCCGACGAGTTCGCCGGCACCGTCGACGCGGTGCTCGGCGACCATCGCAGCTGGATCGCCTCGGGGAACCTGCGGGTGCGGCGGGTGGCCGAGGCGGCCGCCGCCGACTTCACCATCTACCTGGCCACCCCGGCCACCTCCGAGCGGATGTGCGCCGAGGGGGGCCTGAGCACGGAGCGGTACACCTCGTGCCGGCTGCCCGGCCGGGTGATCATCAACCTGGCCCGGTGGATGGAGGCGGTGCCGGACTACGGGGCGCCGCTCGAGGTCTACCGGACGTACGTGATCAACCACGAGGTGGGACACGAGTTCGGCGAGCTGCACCAGGCCTGCCCCGGGCCGGGCGCGTCCGCCCCGGTGATGCAGCAGCAGACGTACGGGCTGGACGGCTGCGTGGCGAACGCCTGGCCCTACGTCGACGGGTCGCGCTACGAGGGGGAGCCCGTCGACGGGCTCTGAGTTATTCCCGCTCCCGCATGTCGGGCGACGTGTCCCTCATCATGGCCAATCCCGACCGGGGCGAGCGACAATGGCGCGGTCCCACCGCCGATCCCGGGGAGTCCACCGTGTCGTTGCCCCCGCTCGTCGAGCCCGCCGCCGAGCTGACCGTAGACGAGATCCGTCGCTACTCGCGTCACCTGATCATCCCCGACGTCGGGGTCGAGGGGCAGAAGCGGCTGAAGAACGCCCGGGTGCTCTGCGTCGGCGCCGGCGGTCTCGGCTCGCCGGCCCTGATGTACCTCGCCGCCGCCGGTGTCGGCACGCTCGGCATCATCGACTTCGACACCGTCGACGAGTCCAACCTCCAGCGGCAGATCATCCACGGCGTCTCCGACGTGGGCCGGTCCAAGGCCGAGTCGGCCGCCGCCTCGATCCGCGAGATCAACCCGCTGGTCAACGTGGAGATCCACAACACCGCGCTGGACCGGGAGAACGTCAAGGAGATCTTCTCCCAGTACGACCTGATCGTCGACGGCACCGACAACTTCGCCACCCGCTACATGGTCAACGACGCGGCGGTGCTGCTCGGCAAGCCGTACGTCTGGGGGTCGATCTACCGGTTCGACGGCCAGGCGTCGGTGTTCTGGGCCGAGCACGGCCCCTGCTACCGCTGCCTCTACCCGGAGCCGCCGCCGCCCGGCATGGTGCCGTCCTGCGCCGAGGGCGGCGTGCTCGGCGTGCTCTGCGCGTCCATCGGGTCGATCCAGGTCAACGAGGCGATCAAGCTGCTCGCCGGCATCGGCGAGCCGCTGGTCGGCCGGCTGATGGTCTACGACGCTCTGGAGATGAGCTACCGCAAGATCAAGGTTCGCAAGGACCCGAACTGCGTGCTCTGCGGCGAGAACCCGACGGTCACCGACCTGCTGGAGGACTACGAGGACTTCTGCGGCGCCGTCTCCGTCGAGGCGCAGGAGGCGGTGGTCGACTCGACCATCACCGCGCTGGAGCTGAAGGAATGGCAGGACGCCGGCAAGGACATCTTCCTGGTCGACGTCCGCGAGCCCGCCGAGTACGAGATCGTCCGGATCCCCGGCTCGACCCTGATCCCCAAGGGCGAGATCATCTCCGGCGAGGCGCTGGCGAAGCTCCCGCAGGACAAGCAGATCGTGCTGCACTGCAAGTCCGGCGTCCGGTCCGCCGAGGCGCTCGCCGCGCTGAAGGCGGCCGGCTTCAAGGACGCCGTGCACGTCCAGGGCGGGGTGCTCTCCTGGGTCAAGCAGATCGACCCGTCGCTGCCCGCGTACTGAGTGCGCACGAAAGGGTCCTCCCGGGTATCGGGAGGGCCCTTTCGCAGCGGCGCCATCGTCACGGTCCGTAGTGGCGCGAACGCCGTCGAGTGGGCGGGCGGGTCTTTCCGCAACCCACCGGTGGGCTGTCGGCGGCCCGCCGGTGGGCCGGGCCACCCCTGGCCGAGCTACCGAGGCGTAACCGCGTTTGCACAGGTAGCGTGGCTGCCGTGGTGGACTTGGACGCGGCGATCGGCTTCGTCGTGGCGCACGGCGACGCGGTGGACCGCGCCCGCCTCTCCCGGCTGCGCACCGGCGCTCCCGTGCCGGACGACCTGCTCGACGCGGCCGAGGCCGGGCAGGCACCCGGCGGCGGCTGGCCCGCCGTCCTCGACGGTGAGGTCGCCTCGGTCGACGCGACCTGCTTCCGTCTGTCCGAGCTGGACGACCTCGGGGGCCTGGGCCGTCCGGCCGCCCGGCACGCGCTGGACTGGCTGGCCGCCCGTCAGCTCCCCGACGGCGGCTGGGACGAGGACCCGTCGCTGGCCGGTCTCGCCCCCGAGTGGGCCACCCCGGGAGACCCGGAGGCCCGCCTCTACCTGACCGCCAACGCCGGGTTCTGGCTGACCGTGGCCGGGCTGGACGCCCGCGCCGCCGGGCCGCTCGACCACCGGGTCGGCGGCGCGTACGCCGGGGTGGTGCAGGCGGTGGCGCAGGCGCTCGCCGCGCAGCTCGCGCCGGACGGGAGTTGGCCGTCCTTCCTGCCCGCCGGCTGGCTGAGCGCGGCCGTGCTGCACCGCCAGCAGATGTACTACGAGTCGGCGCGGATCCAGGCGGTGCTGGCCGACCGGATCCCGGAGATGTCGCCGGCCGACGTCGCCTGGCTCGCCGCCACGCTGCGCCGGGTCGAGGTGGGCGAGGAGCAGTGGCTGCTGGTCTCGGCGCGCAAGCGGCTCGCCGAGACCCAGCGCAGCGACGGCGGCTGGGACAGCGACGACGGCCACCAGTTCGACGTGCACACCACGCTGCGCGCGATCCGCGCCTGCCGCTCGACCGCGCCGGAGGCGCCGGCCGCCGGCACGGTCTTCCTGTCGCCCCGGCCGGCCGCGCTGCCGTCGCCGCCGGTGGTGCCGGCGCCGCGCCCGATCCCCCCGCCCGAGGTCGCACCTCCGGCGTCGGTCCTGCCGCCGCCCGTCGTGCCGGTGCGGCCGGCGGATGCTGCCGCGTCGGCGTCCCCGTTCAGCCAGTGGGTCGCCGAACCGTCGCCGGCCGACGAGCCGCCGGCGGATGGTGCCGCGTCGGCGTCCCCGTTCAGCCCGTGGGTTGTCGAGCCGTCGGCGGACGTCGAGCCGCTGGTGCCGCCGGTCGTGCCGCTGCCCCGGCCGAAGCCCGCCGGTCCGCCGCCGGAGTCCGCGCCGCCGGAGCCGGCCGCACCCACCGCCTGAGCGGCTGTCCCGCCACGCCGCAATCCGCGAGGCGACCCGCCCGGCCCGGCCGGCCGGGGGCGGTGGTCAGCGGAGGTGGCCGTCACCGGTGACGACGTACTTGGTGCTGGTGAGTTCGGGCAGGCCCATCGGGCCTCGGGCGTGCAACTTCTGGGTGGAGATGCCGATCTCCGCGCCGAAGCCGAACTCGCCGCCATCGGTGAACCGGGTGGAGGCGTTCACCATCACGGCGGCCGCGTCGACCCGGGCCACGAACTTCCGGGCCGCCGCCTGGGAGTCGGTGACGATCGCCTCGGTGTGGCCGGTGCCGTACCGGCGAATGTGCGCGACCGCCGCGTCCAGCGAGTCGACCACGGCGACCGAGATGTCGGCCGAGAGGTATTCGGTGGCGAAGTCCTCCTCGGTGGCCGGCACCACGGCGTCGGAGTGCGCCGCGACCTCCGGGGAGCCGTGCACGGTGACGCCGGCGGCGGCGAACGCGGCCAGCATCGCCGGCAGGAAGGCGTCCGCGATGTCCGCGTGGACCAGCAGCGACTCGGCCGTGTTGCAGGTGGAGAGGCGCTGGGTCTTGGCGTTCAGGGTGATCGCCACGGCCTTTGCGACGTCGGCGGCGGCGTCGACGTAGACGTGGCAGTTACCCACCCCGGTCTCGATCACCGGCACGGTGGACTCCTCGACCACGGTCCGGATCAGCGACGCGCCGCCGCGGGGGATCAGCACGTCGACCAGGCCCCGGGCTCGCATCAGCTCCTTGACTGAGTCGCGGGAGGTGGCGTCGAGCAGCTGCACCGCGTCGGCCGGCAGGCCGGCACCGGCGACGGCGTCCCGGAGCACCGCGACCAGCGCGGCGTTGGAGTGCGCCGCCGAGGAGGAGCCGCGCAGCAGCGCCGCGTTGCCGGACTTCAGGCAGATCCCGGCCGCGTCCACGGTCACGTTCGGCCGGGCCTCGTAGATGATGCCGACCACCCCGAACGGCACCCGGACCTGCCGCAGCTCCAGCCCGTTGGGCAGGGTCGAACCGCGGACCACCTCGCCGACCGGGTCGGGCAGCGCGGCCATCTGCCGCAGCGCGTCGGCGATGCCGACCACCCGCCCCGCGTCGAGGGCCAGCCGGTCCAGCACGGCCGCGGTCAGCCCGGCCGCGCGCCCGGCCGCCAGGTCCGTCGCGTTCGCGGCCAGGATCTCCGGGGTACGCGCGACCAGCGCGTCGGCCATCGCGACCAGCGCGGCGTCCTTGACCGTACGGGTGGCGACCGCGAGGGCCCCCGCCGCGTCCCGGGCCCGCCGGGCCTGCTCGACGACGCTCATCCTGAACTCCTCACAGCAGTACGAGGTCGTCGCGGTGGACGACCTCCCGTTCGTAGGCCGGGCCCAGGGCCGCGGCGAGTTCCGAGGTGGAGCGGCCGAGCAGTCCGGGCAGCTCCACCGCGTCGTAGTTGACCAGGCCCCGGGCCACCGGCGCGCCCTCGGCGTCGACCAGGTCGACGGGGTCGCCGGCGGTGAACGCGCCGTCCACGGCGGTGATGCCGGCCGGGAGCAGGGACTTGCGCCGGCCCACCACGGCCTGCACGGCACCGGGGTCGAGGTGCAGCCGACCCCGGGGCGCGGTGGCGTGCGCCAGCCAGAAGAGCCGGGCGGCCGGGCGGCGGCTGCTCGGGTGGAAGAAGGTGCCCACCGGCTCGCCGGCGAGCGCCCCGGCGGCCAGCGGCGCGGCGGTGAGCACGACCGGGATACCGAAGCCGGTGGCGATCCGGGCCGCCTCCACCTTGGTCACCATTCCGCCGGTGCCCACCCCGGCCCGGCCCGCGCCGCCGACGTCCACACCGGCCAGGTCGCCCTCGCCGTGCACCTCGGTGATCCGGGTGCTGCCCGGCCGGGCCGGGTCACCGGTCCAGAGCGCGTCGACGTCGGAGAGGAGCACCAGCAGGTCGGCGTCGACCAGGGCGGCGACCAGCGCGGCCAGCCGGTCGTTGTCGCCGAACCGGATCTCCTCGGTGGCCACCGTGTCGTTCTCGTTGACGATCGGCACCGCCCGCAGGTCGAGCAGCTTGCGCAGGGTCCGGTACGCGTTGCGGTAGTGCGCCCGCCGGGTCACGTCGTCGACGGTGAGCAGCACCTGCCCGACGGTGCGCCCGTGCCGGGCGAAGCTGGCCGCGTACCGGCCGATGAGCAGACCCTGCCCGACGCTGGCGGCGGCCTGCTGGGTGGCCAGGTCGCGGGGGCGCCGGGGCAGCCCGAGCGGGGCGAGACCGGCGGCGATCGCGCCGGAGGAGACGAGCACCACCTCGCGCCCGTCGGCGGCCAGCGCACCGAGCGTGTCGACCAGGGCGTCGACCCGGGTGTCGTCCAGGCCGCCCGCCGCGGTGGTCAGCGAGGACGAACCGATCTTGACGACGACCCGGCGGGCCGAGGTGACTGCTTCGCGCACCCGACCATTCTGCGCGCCGCGGTCCGCGGGACCTCGGCGCGTTCCCATATGGTGGCCGGTCATGACACCTGACGAGTACGTCGAGGCGGTGCTCGACCTGGTCGAGCGGATCCCGCCCGGCCGGGTGATGTCGTACGGCGCGGTGGCGGACGCCCTCGCGGACCGGTCGGGCCGGGCCTCGGCCCGGCTGGTCGGCTCGATCATGGCCCGGCACGGGGGCGGGGTGCCCTGGCACCGGGTGGTGAACTCGGCCGGCCGGCTGCCGCCCGGGCACGAGCGGGAGGCGCGGGCCCGGCTGCGAGCCGAGGGTTGCCCGTTGCTGGGCGAACGGGTGGACATGGCGGCGGCCTGGTCGCCGGAGGAGGGGATGTGATCCCGACCATAACGTGAGTAGCATTCGGCTCCATGACAGGAACGGGCGGCGGCCTGCCCCGCCGGGTGCACGTTGGCTATGCGACGGGCTCCCTGGTCACCGGGGCGTTCGGGACCGTGCCCGGGCTGCTTCTGCTGCCGTACCTCACCGACACGCTGGGCGTGGCGGCCGGCGTCGCCGCCCTGCTGGTGCTCCTGCCGAAGGCCTGGGATGTGCTGGTCAACCCGGTCGCCGGACGGATCTCCGACCGGACCCGGTCCCGCTGGGGCGCGCGCCGGCCGTACCTGCTCGGCGGCGGGCTCGCGCTGGCCGTGCTCTTCGCCTCGATCTTCGCCGCACCGTTCGGCGCCGGCCCGGCCGCCGGGGCGTACGTGGCGGTCGCCTTCCTGGCCACCGCCACCGCGTTCGCCTTCTTCCAGGTGCCCTACGTGGCGATGCCGGCCGAGCTGACCGACGACCCGGCGGAGCGTACCCGGCTGATGAGCTGGCGGATCGCGGTGCTGGCACTGGCCATCCTGGTCTCCGGCGCGGTGGCCCCGGCGGTGGTGACCGCCGGCGGCGAGGGTCTGCCGGGGCACCGCTGGATGGGGCTCTTCGTCGCCGCGCTGATCGTGGCCGGCACGATCGGCGCGTTCCTCGGCACCCGCGCGGCGCCCGGCGGCACGGTGGGGGAGAGCGAGCCCAGCCTGCGCGCCCAGCTCGCCGTCGCCGGCCGCAACCGACCGTTCCGGGTGCTGCTGGTCTGCTTCGTGGTGCAGTCCGCCGGCGTGGCCACCGTGCTGGCCGGGGTGAAGTACTTCGCCGGCCAGGTGCTGCGCGACCCGGAGACCGGCCCGACGCTGCTCTTCGCCTGCTTCGTCGGGCCGGCGCTGCTGGTCATGCCGCTGTGGACCCGGGTCGGCGCCCGGGCCGGCAAACGGGCCGCGCTGGTCGTCGCGTCGCTGCTCTTCGCCGCCGGCGCGCTGGCCCTGGTCGCGTCCCCGGTCCTGCCGGCCGCCGCGACCTACGCCGTGGTCGCGCTGATCGGCGTCGGGTACGCCGGCCAGCAGGTCTTCGCCCTCGCCATGCTGCCGGACTGCATCGCGTACGACACCGCGCGCACCGGGCGGCGGCAGGCCGGGGTGTTCACCGGGCTCTGGACCGCCGGGGAGACCCTCGGCCTCGCCCTCGGCCCCGGTCTCTACGGCCTGGTCCTCCAGCTCTCCGGCTACGTGTCGTCGTCCACCGGCGTCGCCGCCGACCAGCCCGCGACCGCCCGCCTCGGCGTCCTGCTCGGCTTCACCGTGCTGCCGGCCCTGCTGGTCGCGGTGCCGGTGGCCCTGCTGCGCGGCTACACCCTGACCCCGGCCCAGCTGGCCGCGCCCGCCCCCGGCCCGGTCGCGCCGACGGTGGGGGCATGAGTCACCCGCCCCCACCCGCTTGAACGGCCGGGGCGGCCGAGCGTCACGAGAGGGAAACCCGAGGCTGATGACCGACACGGCAGGGGCGGGCGCGCTGCCCGTCGAGGGGGTGCCCGCGCCACGGGTGCTCGACGAGATCCGGGCCCTGCGGGCGGCCGACCGGCCGACCCACGGCGGGCGGCTGTTCGCGTACGTGTACGACCCGGGGGTGGCCGGGCTGGACGAGCTGGCGCAGGCCGCGTACGCCGAGAGCGCGCACGTCAACGGGCTCGACCCGACCGCCTTCCCGTCCCTGCTGGCGATGGAGAACGCCCTCGTCGCCGCGGCGGCCCGGCTGCTCGGCGGGGGTCCGGACACGGCCGCCCCGGACGTGGTGGGCAGCGTCACCAGCGGCGGCACCGAGTCGCTGATCCTGGCGGTGAAGGCGGCCCGGGACGCCCGTCCCGACCTCGCCGCGCCCCGGATCGTGGTACCGGCCAGCGGGCACGCCGCGTTCGCCAAGGCCGCCCACTACCTGCGGGTGACCCTCGATTCGGTGCCCGTGGACCCGGTGACCCTGCGCCCGTCGCCCGCCGACGTGGCCGCCGCGATCCGGCCGGAGACCGTGCTGGTCGCCGCCTCCGCCCCGTCGTACGCGCACGGCGTGGTGGACCCGGTGGCGGAGATCGCGGCGGTCGCGGCGGCGGCCGGGGTGCGCTGCCACGTGGACGCCTGCTTCGGCGGCTGGACGCTGCCCTGGTTGCGCCGGCTCGGCGCGCCGGTGCCGCCGTTCGACTTCGCCGTCGACGGGGTCACCTCGATCTCCGTCGACCTGCACAAGTACGCGTACGCGCCGAAGGGGGTGTCGGTGCTGCTGCACCGGGACCCGGCGCTGCGCGCCCCGCAGTATTTCGCGTACGCCGACTGGCCCGGGTACACGATGATCAACCCGGTGATCGCCTCGACCCGCTCCGGCGGGCCGATCGCCGCCGCCTACGCCACCCTCCGGCACCTCGGCGAGGACGGCTACCTGCGGCTGGCGGCGCTGACCCGGGACGCGGTCGCCGGGCTGGCCGACGCGGTCCGCGCGGTCGACGGGCTGCGGCTGCTGGCCGAACCGGAGGCGACCGTGGTCTGCTTCACCAGCGACGACCCGGGGCTCGACCTGTTCGTGCTGGTCGACGAGCTGACCGCCCGGGGTTGGCACACCCAGCCGCAGCTCTCGTACGCCGGCCTGCCGGCCAGCGTGCACCTCACGGTGACCGCGGCGGTCGCGCCCCGGGTGGCCGAGTTCGGCCCGGCGCTGGCCGAGGCGGTCGCGGCCGCCCGCGCGGCGGGGCCGATCGAGCTGCCGAACGAGCTGCGGGCGCTCGCCGGGAGTCTGACGCCGGAGGCGCTCACCCCGGAGGTGGTGGGCGGGCTCGCCGCCGGCCTCGGGCTCGACCCGGCGGCGGCACCCGAGCGGATGGCGGTGGTGAACACCCTGCTCGACGCCGCCCCGCCGGCGCTGCGGGAGCGGCTGCTGGCCAAGTTCGTCGGCCTGCTGCAACGCCCGACCTGGTGACAGCGGCGGGGGCGCGGCCCCCGCCGCTGGCCTCACCTGGCGAGCCGGATCAGGGCGAAGGTGTCGTCCGGCGTCAGGTCCTTCCAGTACCGGAGGTCGCTGCTGTAGTGGACCGCCCGGACCGACATGCCGTCGGGCGACACGGTCGGGCCGAAGCGGAACCGGAAGGTGTAGCTGACCTGCTTCCCGGCCGCCAGGCCGGGCAGCATGCACGGCGGCCAGTCGGACCGTCCGCGCGCCGGCTCGCACCGGGCCCAGTCGCCGCCGTCCGGTTTTCCGACGAGGTTCAGCTCGAACAGGGCGAGCCGGGGCACGTCCACCCGGCCACGGTTGCTCACCGTCACCTTGACGGTGCCCTCCCGCGCGCCGGTGCCGTCCGGCGGTCCGAGGGTGAGCGCCCCGGCGGTCACCCGGAGATCGGTCAGCCGCCGGTCCGGGCCCCACACGGTCGGCCCGCCGGTCTGCGTGAACCGCGTGCCGTCCCAGCCGTACGTCCGCCACTGCTGGCGAGCCCAGTAGGCCGGGGTGGCGCAGCAGGGTTGCAGGTCGGCGACCTGCACCCGGATCGCCGCTTCCTGCACCGCGACGGCGAGCAGGTCCTCGACGGCCTCCGGACCCTCCCCGTCGGTGCCGACCACCTGGCCCACGGTGACGATCCGGCCTTGACCGTCCCGGTCGAACGCCACCACCTGCTTCGCCGACGCCTCACCCACCCGGCAGCCGAGCGTCGCCACGGTCTCCTGCGCGCCGTCGGCGTCCACGTCGCCGTAGGCCAACCCGATCAGGTACGGCCGGTTGAGGTCCATGGTGGTGCCGGGTAGCAGCCGCACCCCGGTGGTGTCCGCGCAAACCCTGCCGGGCCACCAGGCGGGCAGGTCGACCCGGGCGGCGAGCAGTTGCTTCTCGCTGATCCGGCCGTCCGGTGGGTCCCCCGTACGACTGGCCGAGGGCGTCGGGGTCGGGCTCGCGGACGGGCTGGCCGACGGCGTCGGGGTGGGTTCGGGGGTCGGGGTGACGGCCGGCGGCTGCGGCGGATCGTGCCGCAGCGCCGCCCCGGCGGCGATCGGGGCCACCACCAGCGCGACCGCCAGGGCCGCGCCGGCGGCGACGGCGGTCCGGCGACGCCGCCGCAGGGTGCGCCGGGCGGCCGCCGGTCCAGGCCCGTCGATGGTCGTGGTCAGCTCCCCGCGGTACGCGGCGAAACGCTCCCGCAGCGGGTCCCGGTCAGACATTGCCGACCCCCTCGGTGTTCTCGTTGAGCAGCGTGGCCAGAGCGGCCCGGCCCCGGTGCAGCCAGGACTTGACGGTTCCCTCCGGCACTCCCTCCTGAAGGGCGATCTGCGCGACGGGCAGGTCGGCCAGGTAGTGCAGCACGACGACCCGCCGCTGATTGGGCGGCAGCGCCGCCAGCGCCCGGTCGATCGCGACCCGGTCCGGCGTCGGACCGGGCACCTCCGGCTCCACCCGCCGCTCGCGCAGCAGGTGGCTGCGGGCGGTGCGCAGCCGGCGCCACCGGCTGCGGGCCAGGTTCCAGGCGACCTGGCGTACCCAGGCCACCGGGTCGTCGTAGCGGACCAGCCGGTCCCACCGGGCGAGCGCCCGGGTGAACGCCTCCTGCGCGAGGTCCTGCGCCTGGCCCAGGTCCCCGGTGTACGCGCAGAGCTGCGTGGTCACGCTACGGAAGTGCGCGTGGTAGAAGTCGTCGAAGCTGGGCGCGGGCCGGACGACTTCGGCCGGTGGCGGTTCGTTCGCGCGGGCCCTCATCCTCACTGTCACTGTCCCTCCCCGTACGGCCGCCGGGTGGTCCGGCGCCGGTAACACTCCGTTCCGCCGGATCGGGTTGCAGCCCGCGCTGCCGGGGACCCGACAGCGCGGGCGACTCAGCCGGCCGGCAGTTCGAGATCGGTGCGCGCGGTGTTGTCGGCCGGGGTGCGGTCGGTGGGGAAGGCGCCGTCCACGTTCGCCCGGAGGGTCAGCGCGAGGCCGGTCAGGGTGCGCGCCCGCCCGCCCGGCGCGATGTTCACCCGCACCCCGATCCGGTACGACCGCGTGCCACCGGCCGGGACGGGCCCGTCACCGGTGCAGAACATCGTCTTCGTGTCGTCGGTCTGGCCCTGGTTGAAGCAGCCACCGATGTTGGTGCCGTCGAGGTCGATCGTCGCCTCGACGGGCAGCACCACGATCAGGTCGCCGCTGTCGTACGCCCGGGTGCCGGCGTTGCCCATCCGGACGTCGAGCCAGCCGGTGTAGCCGCCGCCCGCGGGTTCCAGGGTGACCGAGCGCGGCATGCTGATCGACAGGTCGACGTACCGGGTCGAGGACGGTGACGGTGATCTGCCCGGGCCGGTGCTCGACCGGCTGGGCGAGGCGGTCGCCGGCGCGGTGCTCGGCGACGTGTCGGGGGTGGCGCTCGGCGTGGCCGACCGGCCGGGCGTCGGGGTGACCGAGCCGGTGGACGGCGGCGTGGCCGACCCGGTGTCCGGCCAGGCCGAGGGGAGGTCGGTGGCCGGGGAGGTGCCGGTGACGACCGCCGGGGGTGGGGCGGCCACCGGCCGGACGAGACCGGCCGCCCCGGCCGCCACGATCACCGCTGCGGCGACGCCCGGCACCACGGCGCGGTTGCGCAACCGGCGGTACGCCCGGCGGCGCGGCTCGTCCGGATCGGGCTCGGCGACCTGCCGGAGGCTCGCGGCGCGCAGCTCGGCGAAGGCGCTCGCCAGCCGATCCGCGTGCTGGTTCCGCTGGTCCATCTCAGTCCGCCGCCCTTCGGGTCGGGCCGCCGGCCGCCGAGGTTCGGCCGTCGGTGGGCTGCTCGGGATCGTGTTCGGTGAGGCGGGTGGCCAGCGCCGTCCGGGCCCGGTGCAGCCACGACTTGACCGTGCCGGGGGCCACCCCGCAGTCCTCGGCGATCTCCGCGACGGTGAGTTCGGCCAGGTAGTGGAGCACCACCGCGCGCCGCTGGTTGGCCGGCAGCGTCCCGAGGGCGGCGGTCAGCGCCACCCGCTCCGGGCCCGGCCCGTCCACCACCTCCGGTCGCTGCCGCTGGCCGAAGCGCCGAGCGGTACGCAGCCGGCGCCAGCGGCTGGCGGCGACGTTCCAGGCCACCCGGCGGACCCAGGACACCGGGTCGTCGTACCGGGCGATCCGGTGCCAGCGGGGCCAGGCCCGGCTGAACGCCTCCTGCACCAGGTCCTGCGCCTCGCCCAGGTCACCGACGAACGCGTGGAGCTGCACCACCAGCGGCTGGAAGTGGTGGCGGTAGACCTCGTCGAAGCCGGGCCCGACGTCCTCCTTCACCGCGGCGCTCACCTCGATCGTCGGCCGGGCCGGCGGCCTCCCCGCGCCGGAAGCGGTGGGCGTGGGGGGGGGGGGGGGGGGGGGGGGGGGGGGGGGGGGGCGGGTGGGGGGGGTCGGGGGGGAGGGGGGGGGGGGGGGGGGGGGGGGGGGGGGGGGGGTGGGGGGAGGG